>CALMEF010000052.1 GCA_937862825.1 uncultured Armatimonadota bacterium | reverse complement strand
GCTTCGACGTCACCTACTCAGGAACCGTCGCTGGGGCCATGGAGGGGTGCATTAACGGCATCCGCAGCATCGCGATTAGCGTTGCGCTTTTTGTCTCGGATGCGCCACCTCACTTTGAGACGGCGGCTCGATGGCTTGAGGCGAACTTTGCGCTACTCGCCACGCTGCCGTCAAAACCGCTGACGTTCTTGAACGTGAACGTCCCGTCGATCGCTTTTGAAGAACTTTCTGGCACTCGCGTTGCGGGAATGGGCAAGCGAGTTTACGAAGATCGAGTGGAAAGGCGCGACGACCCGTGGGGTCGGCCTTATTACTGGCAAGGCGGAGTCGTCGTAATGGATCCAAATCAGCCAGGCACCGATGTGGAGGCAGTTTCGAATGGGTTTGTCTCGATCACGCCCGTCTCGCTCGACTGGACGGATCATGCGTTGGCAAGGGATCTCGCCCAGTTTCAGGACGATTTCTCGTAGTCGGGCACATTAACAGGCCATTTTTTGATAGAATGCCCAATGGAGGTATCCATTGCAACAAAGAAAAGCGTTTACGCTCATTGAACTTCTCGTTGTCATCGCGATCATTGCTATTCTCGCAGCGATCCTATTCCCCGTGTTCGCCCAGGCGAAGGAGGCTGCAAAAAAACAGTCCACGGTTTCGAACGCCAAACAAACGGCGACCGCGATGGTGATGTATGCAGGGGATGCCGACGATAACTTTCCCATCGGCTACCCGATTCAAATCAGTACGGGCCGCTACCTGTGGAATTACTATCCGGCGGTTCCCGCAAACTGGGATAACGGCCGAGTGGTCTATGACGAGGACGACACTATTCCTTGGCAAAATTCCACGCAGCCGTATCGAAAGAACTACGCGATCCTTGAGGCGACCGGATTACCGGTGATCCAAGTCTCGGGCATGAACTATAACAACCCGATTGGTGGTCAGATTTTCAACACGAACTTCACGATGAACGGCTTGCTGTCATCGTATCCGACCTCTGCCCCCGCGCAACCATCACGGTTAACCATGTTGTGGCAAGGCGAGTTCAAGATGAATGTTCGAGGCTATGGCGACGTTAATCCGGCGATGCGTTGCAACTCTCCGATTGCGGAGCCGTGCCGCTTCAATCCAAGCGCGCCGCCGCAGTCTCAGGCGACGTTATCCAGCGGGCGAAGCGATGCGGTTTGGGGAGCCTATGTGGACTCGGCGGACACGGTTTGGGTTTACGGTAAGGGGTTAACCTTTGTGTTCTGCGACACGTCCGCGAAGTTCAGAAATCTGAACCCTGGAGGAGGCGCAACTCAAAACAACTACGACGATCCCGCTCAATCATATGAGCCTGATGGAACCCAGTTAACGTATCATCGTTGCCGAACCTCTTCAACGGCTCCTTATTACACGAGTTTCTTCCGTCCCGATACCGAGTTCACGTATCAGTTCGGAACCGCCGTCGAGGGGTGTTTCCAATGAGATGGCTCCTGCTTATCTTGGCGACCTGCTTCGTTGTGGTCGGCTGCAGATCCGAGCCGCAGACTGCAGAAATGCCACCCGCTGCTGAGGGTGCCAAGCCCGATCGTACCGCGCGCTAATCCCGCACTCTGAATCAACTAGGAAGGTTCCTTGTCCAACGGATAAGGAACCTTCCTAGTTCTGGTCGCAAGATTCTCCGACCTTTATCGCGCAACGCGCTGAATTTGGCTACAATAGCCGGGATGGAAGCGACGTCGCTTGCCGATATGCTCCGCCGTTCCGTGGCGAAGTGGCCCAATAAGACCGCGATGATGATCCCCTCTGGGTCGGACTTTCGGTCCATCACCTATGCGCAGTTGCACGACACCGTGCGAGCATTCGCCGGTGCTTTGAAGGCTCTTGGGCTCCTCCGAGGAGATCGATTGGCCCTGCAAAGCGAGAACTGCGCCGAATGGTCTTTCGTGGATTGGGCTTGCCGCGGGCTCGGAATCGTCGTGGTGCCAATTTATCCGACACTTCCTGCCGATCAAACAAGTTACATTGTCCAGGACAGTGGCGCAAAGGTTGTCGTTGCGGGTTCGGAAGAGCAAGCAGCAAAATCTGCAGGCAAGACCGTGGTGCTCCTGTCCCAACTGGCGGCAAGCGCCGAATCCGAACCGAATCGCTTATCACCAGAGGCATGGAACGCTGAAATTGACCAGAACACGCTGGACGAAGTAAGTACTTTCATCTACACCAGTGGCACCACAGGCAACCCCAAGGGGGCCATGCTCTCGAACAGAAACATCCTTCACGTTTGCTACTGGGCCACCAAGGAGATTGACTTTGGCGATGTGGATATCTTCCTGACGTTCCTCCCTATGTAGCACGTTTTTGAGCGCGTCGCCGGACAAGCCTTGCCCCTCTACTTTGGCGGAACGATCGCCTACTCGAAAAGTCTGGTCACCCTGGCAAACGACTTGCAGAAGGTGAGACCGACCGTGCTACTTTGCGTTCCTAGGTTCCTCGAGGCGACGATGGACAAGATTCTTGATGGGATCAAGAAAGAGAAGCCGATCAAACAGAAACTCTTCCATCTCGCCCTCGCTCAAGGCACCGCAAGGTCAGAGGGTAAGTTCGCTCCGCTCGCTGGGATATTGGACAAGTTGGTGGGGCAGAAAATCCGTGAACGAGTCGGTGGTCGCTTGAAGTATTTTGTGAGCGGTGGTGCAGCGCTCCCTCCTCACGTTGCTCGGTTTTATACGGCATTTGGCTTCGTCGTGCTCCAAGGTTACGGCCTAACGGAAACGTCCGGTGGAACCTTCATTAACCGACCGACTAACAACAAGTATTGGACGGTTGGCGAATCGTTGGGCATGGAATGCAAGATCGCCGATGACGGCGAGATACTGCTTCGTGGAGACGGACTGATGCTTGGGTATTTCAACCTTCCCGAGGCGACCCGCGAAGCCGTCGACTCGGAGGGCTGGTTCCATACTGGTGATATTGGTGAGTTTGAGGGCAAAAACCTAAAGATAACCGATCGAAAGAAAGACCTTCTTGTGCTCGCCAACGGAAAGAACATTGCTCCTCAGTTGATTGAGAACAAACTGAAGGAGAGTCCTTTGATTTCTGAGGTGGTGCTCTTTGGTGACGGCAACGAATACGTTTATGGGCTCATCCTGCCTAACCTCGAGCGGCTCACATCTGAACTAAAAGAGGCTGGCATTCAAGCACCCGAGGACCCCGCTGATCTCGTTGCCCTGGATTCGGTGAGGTCACGCATCAAAGCGGAGATTGATGCCGTTAACAAGACCCTCGCTGACTTTGAGAAGGTGAAGAAGCATGCCCTGATTGCGAAGCCGTTTACCGTCGAGAGTGGCGAACTGACCCCGAGCATGAAGGTTCGGCGGAAGGTCGTCAAAGAGCGCTACGCGGATGTGTTGGCTGGTCTGGTTCGGTAGTTAGTAGAGTTTCGAACCGTTTGGGACTCTATGGTCGGGGCTGAGGAGGACGACCCGCCCCTCCTCGTCCGCAACTCCGGTAGTTAAGCACTCCGAGAAAAAGTTCGCGATCTGCTTTTTGGGAAAGTTGAGAACCGCAAGGACTTGCCTTCCAACCAAGTCTTCTCGGGTGTAGTGCTCGGTGATCTGCGCGCTGGAGCGCCGGGTCCCAAGTTCGCCGAAGTCTATGGTGAGTTTATAGGCTGGCTTTCGCGCTTCTGGAAAGTCGTCAACCGCCACGATTGTGCCAACGCGCAGTTCAACCTTCTCAAAGTCCTGCCAGGTGATGGTTTCCAACTCAGCAGAGTTTGACCATTTTCTGGATGGAATTTGCTACTATCTCATGGCGAATGGTCCAGGTTCTGTCGGCTTTTGTCCTGCTGGTTGTCTTTCTTCTCATCGTAACAGAGATCGGATTTCGAGCGGGTGTTCGAAGCAAAAAGAGCGAGAATGATGAAGTCGCCGAGCCTGAGAAGGTCGCGGCTACCTTCGTCTTGAGCCTCTTGAGCCTTATTCTCGCCTTCACGCTTAGTTCAGCACAGTCCCATCACAATGCGCGTGCCGAGATGATCTTGAGGGAAGCGCAATCCATTCGCTCCGCACGGCTCGCGTTGGAGGATCTTCCCGAGGGCATCCGGGACGAAGCGATGATCCAACTCAATCGGTATGTGAAGTCAAAGAAGAGCTATAACGATATCCTGCATCGGATGGAGAGCCCCGAGGCGGAGTTTCAGGAAGGACGCCGTATCCTCCACGAGATTCGACGCCTCTGCCGAGCGGCAATTGATCCTGATAAGCCAGAAAGCGGCCGCGAGTCTTTGGAGAGAATCGACCATGTCGCTGAAGTCGGACTTGAACGACACGTCTTGGTCATTGCCCGGCACGGCGATGTGGTAATCCGTTTCTTGCTCGTGATATCAACCGTTGCTTGCTTTCTGCTGGGACATGCACACCGGCATGTGAAACGTAGGATTTGGTGGGCAGGGTTGTTGTTTGCTTCCGTTATCTCCGGCACGATCGCGCTTATCTTCGATTACGATTCTCCAAGAGCCGGACTGATCAGAGTTGATGCTTCCGACGTTCTCTATGACGAGCTGAGCCAGGATTGAGGAGGGCTACGCCTTGACTCTTTCTTTTACATAGCGAAGCAGAACTGGAAAGCCAGCCTGAGGCATGTTTCCATGATTGAATCCCTGAAGCTCAAATATCTGGACATCGGTGTGACCGACTTCCTTTAGCATTCTCCAGAAGTAGGCGGACTCCTCGTAGCGACCGAACAGTTCCAGATTGCGATCGCCGGACAGCAACAGAATCGGAGGCGCATCCTTGCGGACATGGAATAGCGGAGCCAAGTCGTCAATCACGGGTTGGGTCTCGCCAATTCCTCGTTCGGCTCTTGCGGTGAAATGCGTTATCGATTGTCCGCTAAACGAGACTAGGCCAGCAAGAGAGTTGGGGTCAACTCCGTGCGCCTTCAACCATCGTTTGTCAAGGCAGACCATGCTCGCCAGATACCCCCCTGCCGAATGACCAGCAATGAAGATTTTCTTAGGATCAGCGCCTTTGGACGGCAGGTTCTTGATTGTCCACGCCGTCGCTGCAGCCGCATCCTCGATGCAGTTGGTTACCTTAACTTCGGGGCTAAGGCGGTATCCCGCTCCAACGACCGCGATGCCCTGGTTCTACAAGGCTTCGGGGATCTCCTTCTGACCGCCCGTCAAACCACCGCCGTGAAACCAAATGACTGTAGCGAAATTCTTTGCGGCTTTTGGGACATAGACATCCAGTTTGCACCGGTCCCCAACACCGTACGCGATGTCACGCTCCAGGACGTACTCAGCCTGCCGAGACAAGTTCGAGACGGCAGCAATGAACAGTAGCAGCGTCATGCTATGAGTTTGGCAGGCTCGCCTTTGGCAAGCAATCAACCAACGCTACTTTCGCTTCCTTGGGCCACGCTTTCGTTCAGGACGTGCATTCGGAGCATCACTAAAGGCTGGCTGAGCAAGTCGGACAGTAACCCTGCGGTTACGTAACTTTGAGTTCTTCAATGCATCAACTACTTGATTCCCCATCTCGATCGGAACCTCGACAAAAGCGGACGAATCCATGATGTCAATCACGCCAATCTGCTTGCCCGTTAAGCCAGCCTCGTTCGTAATGCACCCTACCAAGTCTCCCGGGCGTAGCCCGTCATGACGGCCCATGCCTACGTAGATTCGAACCATGCCAACTTCAGGCTGCTCATAGTCGGCAAAGACCTCTTCCTGTGCTTGAACTTGCTCGTTTTGATGGCGCTCCTTCCAAAGCATATGAAGCGCCGCGGCGGCAACTTCCAAGGCATCGTATTCTTCCGACAGTTGGCCGACGGGCGGAAGCATCGACTCAAACTCTCCGGATTCCAAAGTCTCACGAAGCGACTCGACAAAGGCAGCGCGCCGACGCGACGCAATATCGGCCACTGAGGGAATCCGAGCCGGGGCGATCTTGGAGCCGATCAGACGCTCAATATTCGCGAGTTGCCGTAGTTCGCGGTGGTACACCAAAGTGATCGCGTCACCCTTTCTTCCCGCACGTCCAGTTCGACCAATTCGATGGATGTACTGTTCGGCATCCCAAGGAACGTCGTAGTTAATGACGTGGGTGACGCTGTCGATATCCAGCCCGCGAGCCGCAACGTCGGTCGCGACGAGAAGGTCAGCAAGACCTTCTCGGAACCTTCGAAGGACACGCTCTCGCTCGGCTTGATTCATGTCGCCATGAATCGGCTCGGCGTTGTACCCGTGCAGTTGCAGGGACTCACTTAACTCTGCGGTTTCAAGACGAGTTCGGCAGAATACGATCGTAGACCCTGGAGTTTCCATGTCAATCACGCGAGCCAAGGCTTCCTGCTTTTTGCCGGGCGGAACCTCGTAGTACGTTTGATTTGTCGTCTCGAGCGTGCGCTGCTTTGCGATAATCTCAACCGTCTTGGGGTTCCTCAAAAACTTGTTTGTAATAGCAAGGACCCGAGGTGCCATGGTGGCCGAAAAGAACGCCAACTGCCGAGTCTCGGGCAGTTCAGCGAGAATCGCCTCCATATCTTCTGTGAAACCAAGAGCCATCATCTCATCGGCTTCATCGAGAACGCAGGTTTTGACCTCATCCAGTCGGAGCGATCCCCGACGAAGGTGGTCGAGCACTCGGCCCGGTGTCCCCACGACGACCTGTGCGCCAGCCCGAAGCGCGCGGAATTGGCGATCAATCGGCTGACCACCATATACAGGAACCACTCGTAAGCCCGCATACCGTGCAAACTCGTGCAGCCCTTTTGCTACTTGCATGGCAAGTTCCCTCGTAGGTGCAAGAATCAAGGCCTGGGTCGCGCTTTGGCCAGCATCGATCTTCTCGATCAGGGGCAATCCAAATGCGGCAGTCTTACCCGTCCCAGTCTGGGCGATTCCGATCAGGTCGCCGCCCTTTATCAAGACGGGAATCGCGAGAGCTTGGATCGGAGTTGGAGTCTCAAAGCCAAGGTCCGTTAGCGCCCGCAAGGTGCCCTCTTGAAGTCCCAACTCCGCAAAAGTCGTCTCCTTCACAATCGTTGGTTTTGGCTTTGGTGGGGCCGCTATGGTTGGCTTCTTGTTGACCTCCGGTTTACTGCGGCCCGGCTTTGTTGCTTTGGCTGGCTTTGCTGGTTTGACTTTTCGCTTCGGTTTCTTATGGGCGTCTGGGCTCAGTCGGGATGGCTTGGACGGATTGGCTCCGCGTCTTATCTTCTTTGGCATTTCTTCTTTAGTTTGCTGACACCATGGAACCTCGCGGAGCGGCCAGGGCCGCAGTGTTCGGGAAGGCTAACGGGCTTCGGAATCTGGAACGCAGATGCCCGTTTCACGAGGTCGACCGATCATAGGTCGGTAGCAACGACTCTAATTTTACCGCGTTGAGTCCGAGTAGCGATTCTCAGGCCATACTTTTCCTGTGAGATCACCCTTGATCGCATTCTTCGTTCTGCTCGTGTTGCTCGGGTGCGGGCAGAACGAGGCTGCTGTCCGACCTGAGCAGGTCATCCGGGTCTCCGCGGCCAGTTCGTTGACCGATGCCCTCAGGGAGGTTGTTCAAGCCTTCGAAACCGATCATCCTGGCATTCAAGTCGAGTTAAACTTCGCCTCATCTGGAGTGCTCAAGCACCAGATTGAGCAGGGTGCGCCCGTTGATGTGTTCATCTCCGCTTCGGCAGTTGAGATGGATGCCTTGGACCAGAAGAACCTCACTTTCAAAGAGACGAGGGCAAACATCGCCTCAAACGAACTGATTCTTGCGGCCAGGTTGGAAAGTAAGTTTAGTCAGTGGGGTGACCTTCTGAAGAACGAAGTCAAACGAATAGCCATTTCCAATCCAGAGACCGTGCCCTCAGGTCGCTATGCCAAGCGGACGCTGGTCAAACGTGGACTTTGGGAGGACCTCAAAGACAAGTTTGTTTACGGTGAGAACGTCCGACAAACGCTTGGATATCTGAGCCGCGGTGATGCTGATGTAGCGATCATCTTTACCTCCGATGCGCTTACGGAACGTGGCAAGGTGAAAATAGTGGCCAAGGCGGTTAGCGGCGTTGACCATCCCGAAATCCTCTATCCGGCGGTCGTCGTCGTGCGGTCCCAGCAACCAGCGCCGTCTACCGCGTTTGTGAGTTTTCTTCGATCGGAGAAGGGATCGGCCGTGCTTCAAAGGTATGGATTCCTGCCTCCACCCAACTGATCCTGTTTGTCACTGACATGGGACCACATACGCTAACGCTGTTCGTGTCGCTCCTCGCAACCGCTGTTGTAGTGGTTGTGGGCACACCAGTGGCTTGGATGTTGGGCAGGGGTCCCCAGACGTGGCGAAAGAGATTGGTGGAGATGTTGATTCTCTTACCCGTAGTCCTGCCTCCGACGGTTGTCGGCTATGGGTTGTTACTGATCCTTGGACGTGGCACGACGTTCGGGCAATGGCTTAATGATTCTGTGGGCATCCAGTTACTGTTTACTTGGCAAGGTGCTGTAATCGCGTCGGCGGTGATGGCCTTTCCTCTCCACGTCCGAACGATGATTGTCGCATTCTCCGACATTGACGCAAGCATGATTGAGCAGGGGAAGGCGTTTGGCGCAAGCGACTGGCAGATTTTCAAGCGTATAGGTTTGCCGATTGCATCTCGAGGTTTGGGTGCAGGTACGGCGTTGGCTTTTGCACGGGCCGCCGGCGAGTTTGGAGCCACCCTGATGGTCTCTGGGGCTATCCCCGGAAAGACTCAAACGATGCCCATCGCCCTTTATGAGTCGGTGATGGCTGGGAAGGACTCAGAGGCAATGTTAACGGCTTTGGGGTTGCTGAGCATCACTCTTGTTGTGGTTGGATTTGCGACGATACTGAGTTTGCGGCGTCGTCCTTGGGAGTTCTAGTTTCTTTAAGTGTCTTTCGAGAGTTGGAGTTCATCAGAAGCCCGTCTCACGAGGTTTGCAGATCTACGAGATCAGCAGCAACACATCAGGTGACCGCTTCTAGGTCAGCGGCGATTAGCCCTCCAGCAATCCCCAGAGTTCCAAGATGTTTCGAGCAGCATTCCGAACCGGGTACTGCTTATTCCCGTTCGACTCTACATAAAAGTAAGGATCGGTAAGCAACCGTCGCAGCCGCTTCACGTTGTCGTCACTCCGAAAGTAGTAGAGAGCACTGGCACCTTCAGCCCGCCGATGGCCATCTTTGTGCCCAATGCCAGCAAGCGCCCACCGCTCGACCTCCTTGTCACAGGGAACGGCTAGACGTGCATCGCTTTCGACGTCCAACCTGCGCGCTTCTGCCTCACTCAGCGGCCGGTAAAACGGTCGAACTCGCTCAATCTCCGGATGCTGAAGGTAGATCTCGCGCAATCGCTTTATGCACGCATCCACTCCCTCAATTCGATTCAGTTTGGAGTCGATGAACCTCGTCTTTGGGTCATCCAGATTCAACAAGTTGCCACCTTCAAAGGAAAGGATCCGCGCCTTAGCCTGAATCCATTCCTCGACTTTGCGCTTGTCCACGCTCAAAAAGGCACCCGTCTCTGGATGAGTTGCAAAGGGCTGAATCGCGACACACTCGCGGAAGACGACACATACTTTGATCTGCTCGCCACCCGGCGCGGGTGGTTGAATCCGCACTGGAACTCCAACCATCGAAGCCCCGGAAAGCGCCATGACTTCGAGACTCTGATAGACCGGAGGCATCGGTTGCGTGGGCTTCGCAAACACCCTTGTCGACTGGAGAAACAAAGCAATGAGCACAAGGATCTGACGCAGTTGGATGATGACTGGATACGGAGTCGCCGTAAGTTACTCCCCATCTATGGTGGTGGAAGGGTGGGTTTAGGCAGCGCCCAGCCGAGCCTGTTCCGTCGCTCCATAGTTCAGGGGCTCGTGGGTGACAGATGGTGCGTAAGTCAGGTTCAAACTCTGGTGCAGATTGCTGGATGCGCTTTGAACCACCAGAGATCCTCCTGGCTCGAAGTTCGTCGTGCGGGCGCCTTGCAGTTACCGCTGTCGGATGTTGACGAGTTCGTAGCCCGCACTCCTGCCTCCCGCCCCGTCCGAGCGAAGAATGGACTTCTCTACGAGGTCCCTAAGGTCACGAGTTGCCGTGGCGTCCGAGCAGTCACACAGATTCGCGTACTTCTTGTTCGTCATCCGTCCTTCCCATCCCATGAGCATTCGCGAAATGATCTTCTTTTGCCGATCGTTGAGTTGAATGTCTTTTATGTCTTGCCAGAAGCGTGTTCGTTCGATGGCCTGACCCACCGTTTGGACGGCAGCGTCCAGGGTGTTCGAGAGCATCTTCAGGTACCACACGAGCCACTCGGTGTAATCCAGCGTGCCTCTCTGGGTTGCTTCTAAGACATCGTAGTAGGCATCTCGATTCAAGTGGATCTGGCTTGCCAAACTGTACGGGCGATGGGTTCGTTCGTCTGCCCTGGCGAGAAGCATATCCATGATGTTTCGACCGATACGGCCATTGCCGTCATCCATGGGATGGATGCTTTCAAACCAGACGTGGGCAATCCCGGCTTTTAGTATCGCGCTATCTTCGTTCCGCTCTTCAACCCACTTTAGGAATGCGGACATCTCGCCGGGAAGCCGATGGGCGGGCGGTGCTTCGTAGTGGACAACTTCGCGACCCCTCTTTTGGGAGGCGACGACCATGGGTCCTTTTGCGTCGTCCCGCCAGTTCCCAACGGTGACCGGGCCATACGCGTTGCGACCAGTTGGAAACAGGGCAGCATGCCAGTTAAAGATTCGCTCCGGTGTCAGGGGCATATCGTAACGTTGGGTGGCGTCCATGGCCATCTCAACCAGTCCCTCGATGTAGTGATCTGAGTTCGCGAGGCCGCCACGATCTGCCCCCAGACGGCGCGCAACAGAGTTCTTGACGGTTTCAAGGTCAAGTTTCTCGCCTTCTATCGCACTGGATTTGACAAGCTCCTCCGAGAGCGCTTCGACGTCTTGCTCTCGCAGCCCATCGAATCCGATGGCCTCCAAGATGCCAAACAGTCGTCCGCGCCGCAGGTTCACTTCTTCTAGGTCTGAGAGCAGAGCAGCGGCGTCGTATGTGTAGGCTGGCCAGTGACTTAGTTCGTGGATGTACGTTGGCACTGAGGCGATTATGGCAGATATTCGCCTCAGATTACGAGGCGAATAAGAGCCGTATTCGCCTCACTCGGTGTCCCCAAGTGTAGCCACCCAACAAGGAAAGGTTCGAATCCACTAATCACTCGACAAAAAAGCGGAAATGTTCTGAACCTAGATTGGTGGTTCAACCTCTGGTGGAGGCAAGGGGACTCGAACCCCTAACCCCCTGCTTGCAAAGCAGGTGCTCTCCCATTGAGCTATGCCCCCACCAGATTGACGCGGCAAAGGGATTGCCGCGAGAGCGGTCAAAAGGATACCACACCGGTCAGGAACTTGTGCCCAGCAAAACTTCAATGACACGCTGCGCCGAATAGGACTGTTCGCCTTCTTCCAAGTAACGGTGAATATTGGTGACATCGTCACCCGCGGTGAGCAGTGACGGCTCCTCCAAGCCACGGCGCCTTTGACCGAAGCCCGCCGTTGCCATGAGACCATTGCAGACGCAATAGCGTCCTTCAGTGTCTCCCTCGTTGCCACCTTTCGCAACGTAATCATCCACTGGTTCGGCCCCACACCGGAAGCCAACTTTACCGTCCGGCCGCAAGTACGCCTCTCGAAGGTAGCCGAGGTCGCAAATGCGCTCACGCCCTTCATAGGTGCAGTGGTCCGACACCGTCTCTTCATGATGCAGAACCTTGAAAGGAAAGTTTGTGGGTGAGGCCTTTGGATCGGTTCTCACCGTTAGTTCACTGCGAACTGCGCCATCTATTGAGTCCTGACGCAAACTGGGTTTCATGCCTGACTCGGTACAAAAAGCAAAAGCCGTTCCGACTTGGATGCCCTTTGCGCCTTCGTTCAATGCCTCTGACAACCTACCAGCATAAGACCCCGCCAACCAGAATGGGAGGCCGATATCACGAAAAGCCTGCAAATCTGGCACATCCTTTGCCGTATAGACAGGCTCTCCATTCTCGTCCAGCCCTGTGTTTCCACGCGGTGGTGCATTATGTCCGCCAGCAGTGTGACCTTCTACAACGAATCCGTCCACTGGAGGATCGCACTTACGCGCCAGTACTTGCGCAAGCAAAGCCGAGGAAACGACGGCCAAGAAGTCAGGCCGCTTAAGGACGCTGACGCCATATCGCGAGGGGTCAACTTCGACCGTGTGCCCCTCGGAGCCGGTCACATCAATAGAGGCTGCCGTCCGCTTACCCTGCGAAAGGTCATCCAAAAGTTTGGGAATCTGTCTGGGAATTCCTGCACCCATGATGACCACATCGACCCCAGCCATCATCGCACCCAGCAACGACGGTAAGTTGGGGATTTGGATCTTCTCCAAGAGGTTGATCCCGATTAACCCGTCGTGCCCCTCTTTTGCCAGCCACACTTCCACATAGTTAGCCAAAACCACTAGGTCCAAGAACTTCTGACTGACAGGCAAAGTAGGTACCGGCTTCGACTTGTAGGCTTGGCTATGGTCAATGCCACCCTCGACAAAGTACCGATCTAGAACGGCGTCGGCGAGCCCTTTATCGGGGAACGTAGCAAGCGCCCTCCGCACGTGCCCCTCTGGGTCTCCGTCCTGCAAACGTCGGACCACCACTGTGTCAATGCCAGTCCCGCTGACAACGCCTAGTTGCCCCTCTTGCGAGACGGTCCGAGCGAGTCTCCAAGACGAGATCGCCACCCCCATTCCACCTTGAATGATCTTTGGGTATTGGTCCACAGCCAAGTATGCCTCACTTCGGTTGCCGTTGATATGACAAGGCTCATGTTCTTAGCAAAACTAACGGAACTTGACCAGACTCGATTTAGGTATTATTTGGTTCTACCACTGGAAGGTAACTATGAACAACTTTGGACGTATCAGCATCGCTGCTCTCGCGGTTCTTGCCGCCAGCACTTCGTTCGCACAGTCCTCGACTGCGCTGAACGGCTTCACCATCAACGCGGGTGGTTTTTACACCTTCGATCGTAGCCTCCGCAATGCCACCAGCGACTTTGGCTGGATGCTTGGTCTCGAGTACAAGCTGCCATCTAACTTTATGGGCAACGGCGGAAGCGCTGGATTTGTTCCCAGCATCGCGGTCACCTATGGCCAGCAAGGAAGCGGCAACCGCTATTCATTTTTTGCCGCTGAGTTGGTTGGCAGGACCACGCCCACCGCAACTTCCGGAATGCCCCTCTACTTTGGTGGAGCAATCGGCGCCTACTTTAACGAGGGCCGCAATGCTGGTAACTCCGAGAAGGTAACCCGAATTGGCGGACGAATCTTCGTCGGATCGCAAGTCAGTAGCCAGGCTCGTGTCGAGGCCGGTTTCCGGTTCTCTGGTTCTGTTCAAGGGACCAACACCAATGGTGCCTTCATCCAAGTCGGCTTCAACTTCTAAGTTGTACTGATCCTTAGCACTAGAGCCAGGCTTTGAAAGCCTGGCTCTTTCTTTTAAACCCATGGGATTCGTACTTGGCAGCAAACTGATTGCACCTCCCTTGCTCTTGGCGCCAATGGAGGATGTGACCAACCTTCCCTTTCGGCTTATCGCGAAGAGGATCGGTAATCCCGGCCTGGTATTCACCGAGTTCGTCAGTGCAATGGCGGTCCATTACCGCGCGCACAAGACCTTCAAGAAGTTCCGTGTCCACCCTGAGGAGCGACCGCTTTCGATCCAGATCTTTGGTGGAGACGCTGAAACTATGGCCAATGCTGCCAGGTTGGCAGAAGAGGCCGGCGCAGACTTTGTTGATATCAACATGGGTTGCTGGGTGCCAAAGGTTTGCAAGACCGGCGCGGGTGCAGCACTCCTCAAGGACCCGGTTGTCGCCGAGGGAATTGTTCGCAGCGTTGTTCGCGCTGTAAGCATCCCAGTTTCCGTGAAGGTCCGTGCTGGATGGGATTACTCACTCTTCGCTGCTCCAGACCTAGCCAAACGGTTTCAGGACCAGGGCATCCAGATGCTGACCTTACACGCCCGGTTCGCGAAGCAAGGCTTCGAGGGGGAGGCTGACTGGCGGTTGATCGGTGACCTTCGGGAGTCGGTCAGCATTCCGCTAATCGGCAATGGCGATGTCAAGACTCCAGAGGACGCAACACGAATGCTGCGCGAGACCGGTTGTGATGGCGTTATGGTTGGTCGTGCGGCAATATCAAACCCTGGGGCCCTCGGCCGAATTGCGGCAGCGCTGGAAGGCCGCCCCGTTCCAAACGAGCCAACAATACGAGAGCGTGTTGAGACCGCCATGGACCATATTCGCCTCATGGTTGACTACGAGCGCGGTGAACTGGGGAGTCTAGACTTCGATGAATCAGTCATGGGCAAGGTGCCTCGCTCAGATCTTGATCCTGAACACCTTGCCTGTCGTGCCCTCCGTGGCCAGATTCCGTTGTACATCAAGGGTTTTCCTGGTGCATCCGCCCTGCGCGGGCGATTATCTCAGTGCTCCACGGTCATGGAATACGAGGATCTGCTCACCAGTCTTCTCTAATAGTCTACGGGCCGAAGATAGTACTCACCAATCGCGCTAGTTGAAATCATCGCTACAGTAGGCAGTCTACGCTTCCAATGTGTTGAGTCAACCTTCTTTGCAACGAGGTCTACTTCATGCTCTGGGAAGCCCATCTCAACCAGTTTCGTGGGGCGGTAGCCCAGGGTCAAATAGAAGAGAATGCGGTCTGCCTTAGGATAGGTGATACCGAAGTCACCCTCATCGGTTTGACCTTTGATCAGATCCGCGCTGGCAGGCTTTCTTACGATGACCTCGGGTACCCCCAGAAATTCGGCCAGTTGCCAGACCTGGGTTTTGAAGAGGTCACCAAGTGGGTTTATCGGCGGAGCATCGTCCGCGTGCCAAGTGAAATAGCCAAAGAGCCGCTCGGTCTTGTTGCCTGTTCCTATCGGGAGCGCGCCTTTCTCAGCAGACTGGTCGAAGAGGATGGCCGTTCGGCACCTTGCACAAATGTTGCCTACCCGAGTTGCACTGATCTCACGTTGCGTGTTTGCAAAGCCATCCACCATGGCGGTGATATCAATGGTCTCTGCTTGGATCCCGAGGTGTTCAACCACGAGATTGGCGTGCACGATGCTATCCGCTGACGAAACCTTGTAGGGCATTCGAAAGGCCACCACGTTCTCTGGCCCGAATGCTCTCGCACACAGAAAGGCAACCACGGCCGAATCCACGCCTCCTGAGAGCCCCAAGACCGCTTTGTGCGCTCCCCGACGCCGGATGCACTCATCTCGAAGGAAGGTCACCAGCCAATCTGAAACTAAGGAACAGTTGATTGCTAGTTTCCGGCTGTCTTCAGGGTCGAAGGGATCCGCGCGGTAGATCGGAAGCGCCATCTTCGTGTTTAAGTATGCCCAATCAACTATGCAGCAGGTATTCGGGGAAGAATTTGCTCTGCGAACTCCTCAAGGCTCCCAGCGACGAAGTCCGCCCCGGAAGACACAATCTTCTTGCGGTATTCGCTGGCAATTCCCCCTCCCACCCCAATCGAAAACTCTTGACCTGCATTTCGCAGGTTGTGAAGTCCGTCCAGCAAAGGCAGCAAGGCGTGCACCGAATCGTCGGTGGCGCAACTTGTTAAGACCAGATCTGGTTGGTGTTGCCGTACTGTCGAGATAAATGACTCCGTCGGAACGTTTGCCCCGAGGAACAGAGTCTTCCATCCAAGCAGTTTGAGGTAGTCACTCACCATTCTCAAGCCCAATGCGTGCCAGTTGCCCGGAGGACAGCCCAGCACGACGCTCCTGTCTGTGCGCCGAGACGGGCTCCGAAGACTCATGGCTCGGCTCATCATCCGCTCGGTGATTCCACTAGCCAAGTGCTCCTGAGCCTCATCAATCTCTCCCGACTTGTACCATTGGCCCACCTGAGCCATGGCGGGCGTCAGCAGGTCGACGTAAATCTTGAGAAGGGGTACCTGTCTTCGCAACTGCGAATCGACAATCGCGTTACACGCTGATTCGTCTCCTGCAATTGCCGCGTAGGCGTACTCTGTAATCGGCTCGTTGGTATCCGAATCGGCAAGGTCCGCAGCATTCTGGAGCACCAACCGCACGGCCTCAGCGACATCGGGCGAGGCAAACGAATAATAAACCTCGCGACCAACCTTGGTTGACTCAACAACTCCCTTGGCCCTCAACTTTGCCAGGTGGTTGGAAACGTTAGGCTGCTTCAAACCCGTCGCCTCGACAATGTCGGTCACCCGCTTGGAACCTGTGCGAAGTTCCGCGAGAATGTTTCGCCGAGAGGGGTCTGCCAGTTCTTCAAAAACTCTTGTCATTCGGGATGCCGCTTCTTCAAGCCGATTCTACGTATGTTAACGCTTGGGAGACAGCAAAAGGTTGTCCTGCCGCAGTATCATGAGAGGCTCAAGATGATTCCTACCTTCAACGACGAAGAAAAGCGCTACCTCGACTCTGTCCAAAAGTTCGCCGACGAATGTGTTGCTCCGTTCACTCGAGACTGGGAGAAGGACACGTTCCCTGCTGATATCTGGAAGCGGACTGCAGAGTTGGGGATTACTTCCTGCGTTCTTCCGAAGGCTCTTGGCGGAAGGGGCTTCTCGTGCGTTACCTATGCTGAGCTTTGCCGTATCTTGGCAAAGGCCGATCCCGCGCTTTCGATGAACGTGGCTGCGGTGAATGCGCTTTGTGTGGCGCACTTCGAGCACTTCACGAGTCAGGAGCAGAACGACAAGTATCTGCCAGGAATCCTCTCTGGAGACATTCCGCTATCTTGGGGACTTACCGAACCAGATGCTGGAAGCGATGCTCGCCGCGTCCGAACAATGGCGACCCCAATTGACGGCAAACCCGGATTTTTCAATCTAAATGGCGAGAAGATGTTCATCACAAACGGCGGCTTCGCCAAGTTGTTCATCATCATCGCGCGCCTCAACGAGAACGAGTTGAGCGCATTTCTTGTCGAGCGTGATCAGCCCGGCTTTGAAGACTTGGGCCGAATCCCGACGACCGGCGTTAGCGCTTCGTACACCTTACGGTTTCGACTGAACAACTGTGTGGGTTGGCACACTCCAGGCTCTTTCGAGCAAGTGATTGGATTGCTTTACCGAGGACGCATAGGAATCGGAGCGATGGCACTCGGCATTGCGGAAAGGGCACTCGAACTTGGGATCGAGTACAGCAAGCAGCGAGAACAGTTCGGTCGTCCACTTGCTGCGATGCAAAGCGTTCAAAACATGGTTGCCGAGAGTGCCGTCCAGGTAGAGGCTGCCAAAGCCCTAGTGCACAAGGCTGCTTGGATGTATGACCAAGGGATGAACGTCGTCAAGGAGGCGTCCTACTGCAAACTTTTTGCCAGCGAAGCAGCCCGAGATGTGACCAACAAGATGTTGCAGATTCATGGCGGGCGAGGCATGACCTTCGAGTTTCTGATTGAGAAGTTGTGGCGAGATGCGAAACTCACGGAGATCGGTGAAGGTGCCAGCGAGATCCAAAAACTGGTTATTGCAAAGGCTCTTTTGAAATAACCCAGTGCCTTTGATCGTCTTAGATAGGACATGATCGTTGCCGCTCTTGCGCTTGCCAGCCTAGGTCTGGCTGATACTGAAGTCACGCTGGCCCGCGTAATGACCGTTGGGGAAAAGCAGGAGTACGCGGTCAAGTCCCATCTTGCCGTTGAGGCTCGTCAGCAAGGCATTCGCACGTTTGTTCCGTCCGAACTTGATCTGCTCTACAACTTCACGCTGGATATCAAGGTCGGCAAGGCCGATGGCATCGTGGAAGCGCGGTACCTCCGACCAACGATGACTCAAATTGATGGCGAAACTGGCGATTCTGCGCCGAGAAAGCGAGTTGAGAAGGTCAACCTTGACCTAAGCCTGACCGTCAGTCCCGTTAACGACATTCTTGGGGTTAAGGACCTGACGAAGAAAGACCCGAAGAAAACCACCGGAGGAGGGGACTTTAAGTTTAATTTGCCGCTCACTGAAAACGAACCTGATCTGATGCAGGACTTCGGTGAGTATGTTCAGGAGTTCTACCGGCTTGCCCTTTTCGCAGGTTCTTTCGATTCGTCACTGGATTTTGCACCGAAGCTTCCTCTTGATGCGGTTAAGCCTGGAGATACGTGGAAGCGCACGGTGGGATACACGCCCCAAAAACTCTCGGGCAAGGAAGGTAAGTCGGCCGTCCAACGAATGGACTACACCTACACGTATGTTGGTCTCGCTGATCTCAACGGCAAGAAAGTTCAGCATGTGTCTGCTTCTCTAGAAGTCTCGACCGATCTTGCTGAGTACTACCACCAGCTCTTTGACGCTAAGCCAGAGCAAACCGGGCTCAAGGAGATGCCTCTTTTCTTCACCGGCACCGTCAACTTCTACCTGGACCAAAAGACCTGCAATGTCGTTATGGCCAAAGCAAAGTCACAGGGTGGATTCAAAGTCGTAGCCACCGCTTTTCCGACCGAGCCCTTGCGTGAGGAGAAATTCCAAGGCGAGACGACGATGACCCGGATAAAGTAGCGGCTAGCAAGTTTGCTTGCTTATGTTTCCGCAATTCTCAGTGGAAAACTTGCTGATAACCTTCAACTAGATAATAATCCCTTCGGAGAGCAGGTTTGGGTGAAGGGATGGATAGGAATTCTCACGGGAAGTTGCTCATATTCCCGGCTGAGCCGGCTGTTGATAACGGTACGGGGCCCTCAGCCGGATGAAACTGCGGGCACGTCGTCAAGGTGTAGCGCTAATGCACGGACTCCTGTCCGTCGTTCTCGTCACGCTTGTGGCCGTCACGTTGCCCATAGAGATTCGCCACCCGCTTGCGCTACTCACACTGCCAGCCTTGGCGCTTTTGGCAGAGTATTTGCCCGTGAACCTGGGCCGTCATGGCCTTAGACTCACCTTCACCTTGCCGTTTGTAGTTGGAATGGCTGTAGCCGGAGGACCGCTACTCGCGGTGCTGACCGATGTGGTTGTCACCCTGTTGGCCTCAATCTTTCATGGCGGGAAGGGCCTGAAGCGAGGATCAAGGTTTTGGATCGGGATGAACGTTGCGGTTGCTGCCATCAGCGCCTCAATGGGCGGGCTGTGCTACGGAGTCGTCAACGAAGTCACCTCAGACATTATTGGTCGAACAACCTACAGTTCCCTGGCATTTGCTGTTGGTTACGGCGTGCTGAACCTTGTGCTGGTGACCAACCTTGGTCGATTCTTCGGTCATAACCATCGCGCCGAGGATCGCCGCCACGTTGTTCGGGTCGGGTCCCAGGGAGCGATCCTTTACAGCCTCATGGCGGTCGTAGTCAGCGTTTTGGTTCACAGAGGGCTCTTCTACCTTGCACCCCTAACCCTCGTGCCAATCTGGGCACTACGAACTGGCATTCTCCTGCAAGGCCGAATGGAGGAGCATTACACCGAAACGATTTCTGCCCTGTCACTCATGCTCCAGCGAGCGCATCCTTACACTCATGCTCACTTGGAGCGAGTAGCCCGATTGGCCGGCGAGTCTGCACTGCGACTCGGACTTTCGCCAACTCGAGCAAGACAGGTGCGTGAAGCATCCGTTCTACATGACATCGGCAAAATAGCCATCGACGAGCAGATACTGGACAAGCCCGGAAAACTGACTGATGAGGAATACGAGCACGTTAAGCACCACTCCGTGTTCGGATCAGCCATTCTCGCGTCGGTACAAGTGTTTGGTGAAATGGTGCCTTGGATTCGTCACCACCATGAACGCATTGATGGTAAGGGCTATCCAGATGGCCTTCGTGGGGACGAGATCCCTATCGAAAGCCGGATCATCGCAGTTGCGGATGCCTACGACGCGATGACGGGTACCGATCCGGGCGTTGGCTCACGAAACTATCGACAGCCTATGAGCACGGAAGCGGCAATTGCCGAACTGGAACGATGCTCAGGCACCCAATTCGACCCCCGCGTCGTCCGGGTCTTTAAAGAAGTTCTCGCTTCGGGAGGGTTGTGATGGACATTGAAGTCATCGGCGTGGTCGCGGTTGCCCTGGCGGCTAGTCTTTGCCTCCTTTACTATGTCTCGATCTGGCTTCCACGCCAGTTCAACCGTCGCATTCTCGAATCCTTGGAAGCGTTTTCGAAAGCCATTGAACTCCGTTTTCCAAGCCACAGAGGGACTACTGAACTTGCCATGGATCGGGCCGCCGAACTTGGGCACCGCCTGGGTTTTGGAGCCAGCCGAATTGCCGAACTCGAAATGGCCACACGTTTAAGGGATATCGGGCTTGTGGCCGTACCGTATCGACTGGTCAATCACGCCGATATGAACGAATGGACCGTCGAGGAGCAGTTGGTCTACGACAAGCACCCAGAAGTTGGTGCGGCGATGATTGAGCAAGTCCCTTCCCTTCGGCACTTAGGCTGCGTCGTTCGTTACCACCATGTGCGCTGGGATCGAACCCGTGACCGTGAGGACATTCCGATGGAGAGCAGGATACTCAAGGTCGTCACAGACTACGGGTGGCTTGAACGAGAAGTCGGACCCGACCACGCAAAGGCAATATTGACGAGGCTCGCAGGGCACGATTACCACCCGGATGTCGTTCGACACCTTCTGACCATGCTAAATTCTGAGAGTGAATCCGGATTCGCCCGCGCCGTTGTCAGAGCCTAAGTGGCATCGGTGGATCGGTCCCCTTATCTTCTTGGTTGCTTTTGGCTTTCGCCTTCTCGGGATCGGATGGGGGCTCCCCAACGCACTTCACAACCAGAGTTACCATCCCGACGAGCAGGTCATCTGGCAGTTTAGCCAAGGCATTGAGCCCGCGAGGCTAGATTTTGCCCCGGGCGTTTACAACTACGGAACCTTGTATCTCACCACCTTGAGAATCGCTTCCGACATGGTGGCAGCGTATACAGGTGGCATCGACCCGAAAAACCCAGACTCCGTCTGGGACTACATGCGGCGCTGCCATATAGCGGGAAGGTGGATCTCGGCCCTTTGTGGGGCGGCACTCGCAGTTGTGGTCTTCGTTACCGGTCGACGATTTCTAAGTGCGTTCGCAGCAACCTTGGCTGCCCTGGCCATCGCGTTCGCGCCATCGTTGGTCGTTCATTCTCGATTTCAAACGACGGACATGCTCGCTACGCTCTTGTTCGCTAGTAGCCTAGGGTTATCGCTCAAACTCCTGGCAAGAACCGATAATGCATGGACCAAAGACGCGGTCAGGATCTGTTTGTTGGCGGGCCTTCTTGCTGGTTTAAGTGCGGGTGCAAAGTACACGGGCATCTTGGCGCTCGCCACTCTTGCCACCTCCTGCTTCCTCACCAATCGATCTGGTTGGTGGAGACCATTCTTGCTCGCGGTAGGTGCCAGCCTGCTTGGCTTCTTCGTAGCAACCCCCGGAGCCCTGGTGGATTCGTCTAGGTTTCTGCGTGATTTCATGTACGAAATGATGCACACTTCGACTGGACACGGATTGCACTTCTTGGGCACTTCGAACGGGTTTGTTTACCACTTGAGCAACATTGTGGTGGGGCTCTCTCCTCTAATCGTGGGCCTTGGAATCATTGGCTTAGTTGGAGCAACACGTGCAAGGGCCTATCCGATCATCGCCCTCTTACCTTCATTCCTCCTGTACTTCCTCCTAATCGGTCGAGCAGAAGTTCTGTTCATGCGTTACACGTTTCCGCTTTACGTGGCGCTGGCACTTGGCTTTGGCTGGTTTGCAAATCAGGCTAGCCGAAAGTCAGGGCGGTCAATCTTAATGGGAGCAGTTTGCGTCTTCGCGGTAGGCGGGGCTGCCACGACCGCGGGCCGCTTTTCTGAGCCCATGGTAAATCCCGAAGCACGTGATCTGGCGGCGATATACATTAAAAGCGAATCCAAGGGCAAAGATTGGACTGCAGGGCTCGTCTCTGACCCTTGGTACTACACTCCACCGCTGTTCAAGGATACGGCTCTCATCCGTGGGCTTTTTGTCGAGCAAATGGCCGAGGCAGCCAAGGTTCGAGAGCCCAAAGTGGTCCGTTACTCACCCTCAAATCCAGAAGAACGTGTTGATTGGGATTTGAGGCTCTTGGACCTGAAGCCCGAACTCATTGTGTTCAGTAGTTTCGAGGCTGGTGATGTCGCACGCCTGGTCAAAACCAACTTCAGCCCAGTTCATCCCGATGCTGCCCGATTCAAGGAGTTTCTGGCTCGTCTGCAAACTGAGTACACCGAAATCGGTCCCGGCGCGATCGGAGACCCTCTTGACCGATACTTTCGCGACGGCTTGACGGTCCATGACATGCACTACGTGCGTCCCCAAATCTATCTATGGAAACGAAAGGGACTTTAGATTCGCTGGTCGCAGAGTTTCTCGATAGCCTGCGCGTCGATCGGGCTGCTTCAGCGCACACAGTTGATGCCTATAGCAGAGACCTTGCTCAAGTTATGGAGTTCATGGCAACGAGGAATCTGACTCAATGGACGGAACTCACCGGCGAGATCATGTTGGACCTTCCGGTGTTCTTTGCTAAACGAGGTAGTCCTCGATCGGCTCAGCGACGATTGAGCAGTCTCAGAACATTCCTGAAACATCTCGCTCGAAGAGGATTTCTGATCCCGGAGCAGTTGCCCGAAACTGGCGGATTCCGACCAGCCAAGCGTCTGCCCAAGGCGCTTCCTGCCGATGACACGGCGAACCTCCTCGGAGCGCTTGAGCCATCCAATCCGAGCGAACTCAGAGACCGAGCGCTTCTTGAACTCGTCTATGGTTGTGGCCTGCGAGTTTCCGAGGCAGTTGGCCTGGCCACGGGACAAGTCGATCTGATTGAAGGGACGGTGACCGTGATCGGTAAGCGTGAAAAGACGCGAAGTTTGCCAGTTCCCGATGGAACCCTCCAATGGCTTCGGCGATACGCCGAAGAATCCAGACCCAGCCTTGTCAAAAGCCCTCGGAGTGAGTTTGTAATCTCGGATAACGGCAAAGCCTTGCACCGGTCAACTGCCTATCGGCTCGTGGCCACCCTTTCACGCCGGGCTGGCCTGAAACAGATTGGCCCCCACGTGCTGAGGCACTCCTACGCTGTCCATTTGCTGCAAGGGGGTGCTGACCTTCGTGCCGTCCAAGAGTTGCTTGGGCACGAGTCCATCGCTACGACACAGGTCTACACCGGGCTAGACATGGATGAAGTCGCCAAAAGGTACCGATCTGCTCACCCACGAGGGCGCTGACTCCAGCGACCACTCCCCAAACTCCGCAACCGATCGACGAACAAGAACTGCTGGGCAAATCCAGCAAGACTCCCAAAGCGGTCGCGCATGCGCTCGGTAAGTTCGTCGTATGTCTTTGCGGAAACCCGAACTGGCGGCTTGGTTAAGTACATGGAGGCCGCGGCATTCCAAAGGTGAGTATCCACCGGAACAGCCTCTGTCTTGTCGAAGGAGTACAGCGCGATGCAATCGGCAAGTTTTGGGCCGACGAAGGGCACTTTAAGAAGTTCGGGCTTGAGCATCTCGTAGTCCAGCGAAGCCAATCTCTCCATGCCGCCACTTTCAAGGAGATACTGAGCGGCCCGAACACATGAACGTGCTCGGTAGCCGAAGCCTTGCTCACGCAGTTCGGACTCTGGAATGGTCGCGATTGATGCGGTCGTTGGGAACCCTGCCGTGCCGTATGTGGCCAGTTTCTGAACCATGCTCGTGATTCTGGGGACGTGATTGTTGGCCGAGCAGATAAACGCAAAAAACGGCTCAGTCGGATCAGATGGACGCATCAATCTCAAACCAGACAGTCGTTCGATAATCGGGGAAAGGCGGGAGTCGGCAGACTGCAGTTCGGCATGGATGACCCCTAGATCCAAGTCAAGGCGAAAGAGCCTGCGAAAAGACGTTTCGGGAGCATTCGATTGCACTGACAAACAATCCTGGTCCTGCCGAATGACATAGCGGTTGGCACCATCACATCCATGCCAATCGGTTTCCTTCTGAGTCCAGCGAAAGCACTGACCACACGTCAGAGTGGTCTCCAGATCAATGGGGTCGCGTTGGAGGTCAATCGTGTATTCGTAGTTCAAAGCACTCCCTCAGGAAGCATCTTGAGAAAGTCCTCTTCAGTGAGCACTGGAACGCCGAGTTGTTCAGCCTTGGTTAACTTGCTCCCAGCACCAGGACCGGCAACAACGTATGAGGTTGTCTTACTGACTGAACCCGCCGCCTTTCCGCCCAATCTGAGCACCGCATCTTCCGCCGCCTCTCGCGTGAATGCTTCAAGTTTCCCGGTAAACACAAAGGTTTGTCCCTCAAAATCGGACCCAATGGGTCCTTCTGGCTCGACAGGCCGCACACCGAGCGCGGAGAATCGCTCCAAAAGCGCCTGGTTCTCGGGCTCCTCGAACCACTCTTCGATCTCGCTCGCGGTTCTCGGGCCGATGTCTGGAACCAAGATCAATTGATCGTAGGTTGCCGACTTTAAGGCTTCAAGTGACCGAAATGTGGAGGCGAGGTCCTTGGCCGCCCTCGCACCGACCTGCGGTATTCCAAGTCCAAAGATAAAGCGATCGAGAGGTCTCGCTTTGGCGACTTCAATGGCTTCCAAAAGGTTGTCGATGCTTGTTTCGCCGAGTCGATCCAAGTTGGCCAGTTCCTCGCGACGCTCGCCTAGCGCAAAAATCGATGCGGAATCCGTCAGAAAGCCATCCTCGAGAAACCGGTCAATCAGTTTCGCACCCAAACCCTCAATATCCATGGCGCCGCGCGAAGCGAAGTGCCTCAGTTTAGCGGCGGCCTGAGCGGGACACTCGCGGTTTCTGCAAACCAATCCGATACCCGTTTCGGTTAGGCTCAACGGTCCTTGGCACTCCGGGCATTGAGTGGGCGGAAGGAAGGGTACTGCGTCTGCCTCGCGCTTATCCAAGACGGGCCCGATGACCTCAGGGATGACGTCGCCAGCGCGTTGAACGATAACGGTATCCCCGGTTCGCAAATCTTTGCGCTTCAAGTCCTCGTAGTTGTGGAGGGTGGCGCGGCTCACCGTCACTCCTCCGACGAACACGGGCTCCAAGTCTGCAACCGGAGTCACGACTCCGGTTCGACCCACCTGGTTAATGACACCCAAGAGTCGCGTGAAGGCCTGTTCAGCAGCGAACTTGTAAGCGATTGCCCAGCGAGGTCCGCGGGAGGTGAATCCAACTTCGGATTGCTGGATGAGTGAGTTCACCTTGATAACCACGCCATCAATGCCAAATGGAAGGCTGGCTCTTTGTGAATCCCAAGTTCGAATGAAGGCCAGCACTTCCTCAATGCTATTTGCGGTATGGCTCTCTGGGCGAACTGCGAATCCAAGTTCCATGAGACGCGCCAAAGTCCCTGACTGCGTATCCGAGAGGGTCGGCCCCGCTCCGAGCGAATAGGCAAAGAAGTTCAGTTTCCTGCTGGCGGTGATTCGACTGTCCAGTTGCCGCATACTCCCCGCTGCTGCGTTCCGAGGGTTTACGTACACTTGGGCACCGGCAGCGGCGCGTTCCCGGTTCAGGGATGCGAACGACTCGTTCAGCATGAGCACTTCTCCGCGGACTTCAAGATAGCCGGGAACAACGTCGCGCAGTTGCAGGGGCACGCCCCGAACCGTTCGAGCATTGTCCGTGACCACCTCGCCTGTCGTGCCATCTCCACGTGTGGTCGCGATGGCCAAGTTGCCGTCCCTATAGGTTAGCGAGAGCGAAAGGCCATCAAGTTTGAGTTCAACATGATAGGTGATCGCCTCAACTCCGAGCAGACGGCGATTGCGGTCATCAAACTGTCGCAACTCATCTTCAGTGAAGGCGTTGTCCAGAGAAAGCATCGGTGCGGCGTGGCGGTGCTGAGCAAAGCGGTCTGCGGGTGGCGCCCCCACGCGCAATGTCGGGCTCGTTGGTGACCGCACTTCCGGAAAACTCTGCTCGAGTTCGACAAGTTCACGAAACAGTTGGTCGTACTCAGAGTCGCTAATCTCTGGACGTTCAAGTACGTGATAGAGGTAGTTGTGGCGCTCCAGTTCCTTTTGCAAGAATCGCGCCCTGTCAACCCCGTTCATCACGGGCTAGAGATTACTCGTCCGCGATCTCCAGAATGTCTTCGGAAACCATGATTGGCGCATCAAACCTTACGGCAATGGCGATCGCATCCGACGGCCTGGAGTCAATCTCAACTTCGCCCTCAAGGGTGTCGAGATAGATTTTTGCGTAGTACGTGCTGTTGTGGAGATCGTCAATCACGACACGCTTGACACTGCCTCCGAAGCGTTGGATTACGCTCTTCAGCAGGTCGTGGGTCATGGGGCGGTCCGGGATTGCTTGCTTCAGGACGTGCAGAATCGCTTGACTCTCGAAAGGTCCAACGAGAATGGACATCTGGCGAATTCCGTCGGTCAAGATTACGCGGAAGGCATCCCCATACTGGGTGACTTCTCGTGACAGTTCTTGAATCGATACTTCAACTAGAACCGAAGTTTCGGGCAATGGACGATCAATGGAAGAGTCTCCCCACAAGAATGAGGGTGGCAGTTCTAGATCCGGACCTTCAGGATTCTCAAACTCTTCTGGCATTCGACTCCACCATACCTAAGACGAGGGTGGCATGGGTTCCAGTTTCATCATACGCTAACTAAGCCCGGTTCACCAACTTTGATTGGAACGATTTTGACGCAAACCTCGTTGTAATAGGTGCCCGGAAGGGGAGTAGCGTCTCGCGCAAGCGAGAGGCCGTGTTCGTCAGTACGCTTCAGAATAGAAGCCGGACCGTGCCGTAACCGCAAGACCTTCATCGACATGACGATGAAGGTTTTTTGTTGCCAAGTCGGTGGGCGGAAGGTAAAAAATGATGAACTGTCCAAACTGTGTGAAGCCCTTGCTCCTCGCCGAGCGGCAAGGCGTTGAAGTTGACTATTGTCCCCATTGCCGCGGCGTTTGGCTAGACCGTGGCGAACTTGACAAGATCATTGAGCGTTCTTCGCTGATGAGCAGCGACGTCCGGGACGACCGGGATCGTGCGCCCGGTGCAAATGATCCACGGATCTCGAAGGATCGCAAACGACGCGGGAGTTTTCTTGGGGAGTTGTTTGACTTCTGATGGAACTCGCGAACATTCCCATTTGGGTTTGGGGCGCATTCATGGGGTTTGTCCTCCTCATGCTTGCTCTAGACCTTGGCGTCTTCCATCGACACGCACACAAGGTGGAGATGAAGGAGGCCTTGACGTGGAGCGGCATCTGGATCGGATTGGCACTCGCTTTCAATGTCCTCCTTTTCTTCTTCTGGGATCGAATTCAGCCAGGTTCCCCCTACACCAACCAAGAGGCTGGCTTGGCATTTCTTGCCGGATACCTGATCGAGAAGGCGCTCAGTGTCGATAACATTTTTGTCTTCTTGATCATCTTCAGTTTCTTCGCGGTGCCCGCCGCGTATCAGCACCGGGTGCTCTTCTGGGGGATCATCGGAGCGCTCATTTTCCGAGCGCTTTTCATTGCCGCGGGAGCCACTCTACTTGAGCACTTCACCTGGACGATGGTGATCTTTGGGCTGTTCTTGATCCTCACCGGAATCAAGATGGCGCTCTCAAAGGACAAGAAGATGGACCCGGAAAAGAACCCGGTTGTGCGTGCGTTTCGCAAGTTGATGCCGGTCACCAACGAATATGACGGTCAGAAGTTCTTCACCAGGATCAATGGCAAACTTTGGGCTACACCATTGTTCTTGGTTCTTCTCGTCGTTGAGTTTACGGACGTGATCTTCGCGGTGGACTCCATTCCGGCAATTTTCGCCATCACTTCCGACCCGTTCATCGTCTTCACATCGAACGTGTTTGCGATTTTGGGGTTGCGTGCTCTGTTTTTCGCCCTGGCCGGGCTCATGCAGATGTTCCACTACCTCAGTTATGGGTTGGCGGCGATTCTGGTGTTCGTTGGCGGAAAGATGCTTTACGGATACGTTGAGAAGTCCGTCGTGACAGAACTCCCCAAGTTCCCCGTTCTGGTCTCCTTGGCGGTTATTGTCTCCATCTTGGCGGTTGCAATCATTGCTTCAATCAAACGACCACCATCCACCGAGGTGTCGGCTAGTTAATGGGGACGCTTGAGTTACTGAGCGCGAACCTGCTCTCACCCATGGTGTTGGCGTTCGCGCTCGGTGCTCTCGCCACCTTGCTCAAGAGTGACCTAAAACTGCCTGAAGGGCTGTACACGTCGCTTACGATCTACTTGCTCTTTGCCATTGGACTGAAGGGCGGCGTTGCGCTCTCCGAGTCCTCGGTTGTCGAACTGTGGAAACCCGCGCTAGCGACCCTTGTTCTTGGGATTGCAACCGCGCTGACCTCGTACACTGTTGCCCGCCGCATCTTCAAACTCACTCGGGTTGACGCTGCAGCGATGGCCGCGCACTATGGGTCGGTTTCCGCCGTCACTTTCATCGCTGCGATTGCATTCGCCGAGTCCCAGAAAGTCCAAGTTGAGGGGTTCTTGCCTGCCCTGGTCGCAATCTTGGAGATTCCGGCTATCCTGCTCGCGTTGGTCATGGCTTCTAAGAAGCAGGCAGGGTCGTATGGGGCGCTCGTTCGGGAACTCTTGACGGGCAAAACCATCCTGCTACTCCTCGGCGGATTGCTGATCGGCCTCGTCTCTGGCAAGCAAGGGGTTAGCCAGGTTCAGCCACTCTTTGGTGATCTGTTCCGCGGGGCCCTCACCATTTTCCTGTTGGAAATGGGATTGGTTGCGGCACAGCGTTTCCAAGATCTGAAGAAGCATGCGCTGTTGTTGTGCTTGTTTGGCACGCTCATGCCGGTTCTTAACGGGACAATCGGCGTTTTGGCAGGTTTGGCGGCTGGAATGTCTCCGGGCGGTGCTGGCGTGCTCGGCGCAATGGCGTCTAGCGCTTCCTACATTGCCGCACCAGCCGTCATTCGAGTTTCGCTTCCGGAAGCCAATCCCAGTCTGTACCTCACCGCGCCCCTTGCGGTGACATTTCCCTTCAATCTCGCCTTTGGGATTCCACTGTTTCACTTGATGGCACTGGGAATCAAGCCAGCATAGGGATCCTCGCTGGTCTGCGCAGAAATGCCAGGTTTTGCGCTAAAAGAGCGGCAACACATTGCAGTTTTTGTACAATGTGGATAGAGGGATTCACATATGAAACGTTGCCTACTCAGTCTCAGCGCGCTTTTCGCGGTTTCAACCAGCCACGCAGCCCACATTTACGTTATGTCGAGCCAAGATGCGGCAACAGACAATGCCACGATGTCCATGCTGTCGGTTTATGGTCACACGGGCACACTGGGGTCAAGTTTCAATGTCTTTGATGGGACGGAATCACTGGCAGGCTATGATGCCGTTTACTTTATTGCGAACTACAACTGGGCTTGGGGTGATATGCCCAACACCGGTCAAGAGGCAATACGCCAGTACGTCGCCAATGGGGGCGGCCTAGTTACCGCAGAATGGGTTGGATGGAAGGTCGCAGTCGGTCAATTCCAGATACTGAACGAGGTCTTGCCTATCACCAACTTCGGCTCTTTTGGGTACTCCTTGACCGAGACGTTCACCCGAGACGAGTCACACCCGAAGATCAACAACCTCTTGCCGAACAGTTTCAGCATGAACTTGACGAGTTATGCGGGAACTACCTCGTACTTCACGGGTGCAAAGCCGGGAGCGACGTCGTTCTATCGAATGTCTGACCCAGCAACGAGTATTGGGCTTGCTGGTTGGTCCTATGGAATGGGCCGTGTTGCATCCTTCGCGACAACCAATGGTCCCGACCAAATCGTTGGGGCAGGCGGACGGCTCTTGTCCAACGTTTTCGAATGGGCGACCCTAAAGCAGAATGCGCAACCGTTTGCAATCATTACCACTGAGGGCGAGGAGTTTGCGGGAGATGCGAACTCGGTGCTCGGATTGTATGACGACGACGCGTATGCTTCCTTCAACTCTCCTTCCACGCTTCAGTGCTCCATCATCATGGGTGGTGTTCTCACCACGATTCCAACCCAACTTACGTTCAGTGCCATTACGAGAGCCACCCGACCTGGATTGGCCGTGGGTGTTGCCTTTTGGGATTACACGGCTGGGGTCTATCGGTTTGCTGAGGGTCAGGTTGCCGCGACCTCATTCACCAACGTCGTCGCCGACGCGCCGCAGAACGTCGCAAGATTCCGGGACGGAGCAGGAACCACTGCAGTTCGGATGTCCTGGCTCCCCATCAATGATGAAGACCCTGCGCAAGACGGTTGGCTCCACGAAATCGACTTTGCTGGCTGGACATACGAAACCAACTAGTCGGCGGTAACCTAGGCATGTATGGCCTATTTTCCCGTCGCAAAGATCGGCTACGAGGGACCTCGTAGCCGAAATCCACTTGCGTTCAAGCACTACGATCCAAACAAGGTGGTGGGATCGAAGTCCATGGAGGATCATCTCCGGTTTGCCGTGTGCTATTGGCACACCTTTCGTGGCAACGGGCAGGATCCCTTTGGGGCGAGCACGATGGATCGGTCATGGTCCAGTCCTGAGGAAACCCTTGATGCTGCGTTCGAGTTTCTGAACGCCCTTGGCGTGAAGTATTGGTGCTTTCATGATCGTGACCTTGTTGGTGAGGGCGATTCGTTTGAAGCAAGTTGCCGCGCACTAGAGGCGATCGTCGGCAAGGCCAAACAGAAGCAGGAGGAGCATGGGGTTCGGCTACTCTGGGGGACCGCCAACTTGTTCAGCCACCCGCGCTACCAGGCCGGGGCAGCCACCAATCCTGATCCTCACGTGTTCGCGTACGCCGCTGCCCAGGTGGGCCATGCGATGGATGCGACCAAGGAGTTGGACGGGCTCGGCTATGTGTTCTGGGGAGGAAGAGAGGGCTACGACACGCTTTGGAACACCGACATGAAGCGTGAGCGAGAGCAGTTGGCCAAGTTTCTTTGGATGGCGGTGGATTACGCAAAGGAGATCGGATTCGGCGGGCAGTTCTACCTTGAGCCGAAGCCGAAAGAGCCGACCACGCATCAGTACGACACCGACGCTGCTGCTTGCTTGAACTTCCTTCGTGAGTTCGATTTGCTTGCACACTTCAAACTGAACATTGAGACGAACCATGCGACCTTGGCGGGGCACACAATGCGGCACGAGTTGCAAGTGGCGCGTCTGGCTGGGGCTCTGGGTTCGATTGACGCGAATCGGGGGGATGAACTTATCGGATGGGACACTGACCAGTTTCCGACAGACGTTTACCTAACCACCGAAATCATGCTTGAAGTGTTGGCGATGGGAGGATTTACGACCGGGGGGCTGAACTTTGACGCCAAGGTTCGAAGGCAGTCGCATGAGCCGGTGGACTTGCTCCATGCCCACATTGGCGGCATGGACGCCTTTGCTCTTGGCTTGAAGGTGGCGCAACGAATTCTCGATGATGGCCGGATTGACGCAATGCTGGTGGAAAGGTATGCCGGTTGGGCTACGGTTTCCTTCTCGTCGTTGGGTGAGTGTGAGCAGTTTGTTCTAGAGCGGGGCGAGCCCAGACGAGTTTCTGGACGGCAGGAACTGATTGAAAACGTGGTGAACGAGATCCTGTTTGAGGGCGCATAGCCTTCCAGCACAATTGCTGGTTGACAATTTTCGTTCTCAAGGGAGTAAGGGTAGATGGCAAAGACATGGTCTGAGAAGTTTCGATCGGGGAAACCGCCGCACGTGGAGGTGATGGACAAAGCGTGCTTCGGCTTGGTTCCCGGTCAGCGGC
>CALMEF010000051.1 GCA_937862825.1 uncultured Armatimonadota bacterium | reverse complement strand
TGATCCTTGATCCACCAACGGTGGACGCCGCTATTCGAGAGATCCCTCGTGGCAAGTCGGTACCAATCGCCGACCTTCGACGAGAGTTGGCAACCGCATATGACGCTGACGCGGCTTGTCCGATCTCAACCGGCAACTTTGTTCGGATCGCTGCAGAGGTCGCCTTGGAACAACTCGCCGGGGGTGACTCTCATGACGCCGTTACTCCGTTTTGGCGCGTTGTTGACCCCGGGTCGCCACTGGCGAAGAAACTCAGTTGCGGCCCCGATTACCTTGCGCGGTTGCGCCAAGCAGAGGGGATTTAGACCGATGCTCGGCTTCTTGCTCTTGCTCAGTCAGGACCGATTCATCGTTCCACCGATGATGCCTCGCAGGCCTATTGCGAAGCGAGAGTCGCTGCCCCCGGGGACTACGGAAACTCTTACCGTGGATGGCAAGGAGTGGACTTTGTTCATCCCGGACAAGTGGGACCGAAAGAGCGAGGCCGTGGCCGTTCACTTTCATGGCGCGATCTGGCATGCGATTCAGGAGCACTTAGACCGAGGCACCGATTGTCCGCTTTTGGTGTTCTATCCGGGTGAGGGCTCGGCGATCTACCAAAAGTCGGTTGCGGATTCGAGGGTCTTTGACGAGTTAGAGGTTGTCGTGACGCGCCGCTTGGGAACGAAGCAATTCTCCACGGTGGATGTGACGAGTTTCAGCGCCGGGTACGGGGCTGTTCGTGAGTGGGTGAAGCAGCCTCGCGTCTTTGATCGCTTACGGCGGGTGATCTTGGCAGACTCCCTATACGGGTCACTTGATGATGGCAAGATAGAGAGGACACCTGCGAAGGAGCATATTGTCGTTTGGCTACCTCTCGCGAAGGCCGCGATGGACCGAAAGAAGACGTTTGTGATCACGGTCTCAAAGGTGGCCACCCCATCCTATGCGAGTTCTTGGGAGTGTGCTGCGGCGATTGTTAGTGCGGTTGGTGGTCGGTACATTGCAGTTGAAAAGGGTACGTTGGCGGCAACGTTGGACTCAGAGTTTCCGTTGCTCAGCCGGTTTGACTCCGGGTCATTTCACGTTTGGCAGTATGGCGGCGAGGACGCACAGGCTCACATGACGCACGCAAGGCATATCGCAGCAATATGGAAGGCGCTGGACCCGTAGGGCTAAGAGGCGCGATGCCTAAGCGGGATCACCGGTAACTTCAGGTCGTCTTGGGTCTTCGACGTGAAGTTGATCAAGCGATCCAGGATGACCTTCAGCGAGCCTGCAACCGGAAACGCGAGCAGCATTCCCGTTGCGCCGAAGAGTGCACCACCACTAAAGACCACGAAGAAACTGACCAGAGGATGAAGTCCCACGGATTGTCCGACCAGTCGTGCGTAAAACAGTTGGTCGAAGATCGTCATGCAGACAAAGAAGATCGCGGTGATGGTGAGGGCGTAGGACATGGGCGTTGCCATTCCAAAGAGCAGTCCGCCCGTCTTCCCCATGGCAACGGTGATGCCGAAGAGGATAATGGCATTGGCTACCTGTCCGACGTAGGGGATTAGGTAGAGCAGCGAGAATAGCAGCGCCAGCAGGATCGAGTAGGGTGCGCCTAACAAGGTGAGGATGACCGATGCGATGCCAATGTAGTACATCACGACGACGCTGACGCCACGGAGATAGTTAAAGAAAACCTCGCCGACGTCGCCGAGGAGTTCGAGGGTTTCCGCTCGTATGGAAGGCGGAATCATTCCGGCGAAGCGGCGCTTCATCCGGTCGGCGTCAAGCAGAATGAGCAGGACAAAGACGGGGGTGAAGAGCAAGAGAAGGAACTTTGACGCAAACCCGGTTAGGAAGCCGAGGAAGCCGCTGAAGAAGGTCTTCCCTGCGCTCGTCAAATCCTTTTGGTAGGGCTCGACATATTGCTCGACGATCTCCTTACGGGTGGTGGGGAGCCCAAATCGTTCGAGGGTTGGGGCGGCTTCTTTGAGGAAGTCGTCAATCTTTGTGTTTGCCTCGTGATTTACGCCATTTGCGCTGGGAGGCGCAGAGAGACTCGCAGTGACCTCATCGAGTTTAATGCGGAGCGTATTGACCTGATTGCTGGCCAGGGGAACGAGCAAGATTCCTGCGACGCTGATTACGCCCAGGAAGGCGGCAAACACGAGGGCAATCGCCCAGCCTCGCGAGTACCCTCGGAGTCTGAGTTTCTTGATCGTTGGTTGAAGGATGGCGCTGACGAGCAACGCCAAGATGAAGGGCGCAAGAATGCCCCGGACCATCCATAGAAACCAAATGGCGATGAGGACGATTACCGCCCAAAGCGAAATCCTCCAGCCGATCATTGTGGTTTCAAGACGATGCGGGGCAGTCGATTGGATTCTATGCGCCGACTTCTTCGAGGGCGTCCTCGAGTTTGTGCGACTTTTTCGCGCGCTGCTCGGAAATCCACTCTTCGGTCTTGTCCTTCAGTTCCTTGAACTTGTCGGTGAGTTGCTCACGGGTTTCGGAACCTGCCTTCGGGGCAAACAATAGACCTGCAGCGGCGCCGATGATTGCGCCAAGTCCAACGCCAGCCAACATGTAAATCAAAACATTCTTTTCGTCGTTGTTGTTATCGGTCATGGTTGATGACTCCTTACTTGATTCTATCCGATTCTCGGGAACCAGTCTTTCAATAACGTCTGGTTCACCCAAAGTGTTACGCCGAGGCCCGACGTAATCGGTCCAACACCGCACTCCAATTGTCGGGTGGTCGCTCAATTTCAAGGAGTTCTATGCCTTGCCGCTCAAACCGCGCGAGGACTTTATAGAGCATGGCTGCGTAATCGTGCTCGTCGGAAGGCATCAGGACATGGTCAGGTGAGTTCGTGGGAATCAACACGAGGGCCGGATGTGCTGTGGAAGCGCGGTCTACCAGTTTGATCTTGTAACCCGGTGAATAATGACGTTTGACGGTTCCGGGTGACCGGGTCTCCATTTCCAGGTTTTGGTTGGCTATCCCTTGAGTGGCTTCCTCAATCTGAGATTGAGTGATTAATCCTGGTCGAAGGACCTTGGGTGGCCCATGACAAAGGTCAACCACGGTTGATTCGATGCCAATTTCACAGTCACCTCCGTCGAGGGCCAGATCAACCCGGGCGAGCAACTCGGGGTCTAGATCTTGGAAACGGGTTGGAGACAGCCTGGTGTAGCGGTTTGCACTTGGAGCCGCCAAGGCCAAACCACTCAGCCTCAGAACGTCGCGAGCCACCGGGTGGCGAGGTGCCCGCAACGCCACCGTCGGGAGTCCAGCCGTCGTTAAGTCGGGCACGTTTGGTGCTTTCGGCAAGATCATTGTGAGTGGACCTGGCCAAAACGCTTCGGCCAGACGTTGTGCGATTTCAGGCCATGCGCTGACCAGGTTTTGTGCATGTTCATGATCATAAACATGCACGATTAACGGGTTCTGTTCGGGGCGGCCCTTCGCTTCGAAAATCTTCGCGACAGCCGACTCATCCAATGCGTTTGCAGCGAGACCATAGACGGTTTCGGTCGGGATGATGACCAGCCCTCCAGCGCAAAGGATTTTGGCGGCCTGCTCAGTCGCGTTCACAGACTAATTCTGCACGACGGACTGGTGTTCACTTGAACCGCAAACTTGGCGCTAGTGAGTGGGGGAAACATAAAACCCGGTATCCGACTTTGGTCGGCATTCCTGTACACTGAGTCTAAAGCGAGAGTTTAGCATGAGAAAATTCTATGGTTCCGTCTTCACGGTTGGGCTTCTGGCATCGGGATTCGCCGTTGCGCCACTGCTCACCGACTACCATTGGGAGAACCCGGTTACTGGTAACTGGAATAGTTCGACCCTGTGGAATCCGGATGGTGTTCCCAACGGGGCTGGCAATTCGGCAATTATTGACGCGACGGGCGCTGGATACACGGTTGTTCTGAACATTAACCTGGTTGATCTTGACGCATTGGTTGTTGATTCACCCGACGCCACCCTTGCCGCCACTGGTCTGTCGATTGGCGCAGACTCCGTTAGTTTTCTTGCCGGCAGGGTGTCGCTGGTCACGTCAACCATCAACAGCGGCACTCCAGTGACGAATGCGGCGAACTTCGATCTGTTCGGTTCACCCGTCGTCAACGGCGGCCTCGTAAACAGCGGAACCATTTCCATTTTGGGCGCCAGCGTCCACACGGCCTTCACGTCGAACAATGGCCTCACCAACTCTGGAACCCTCTTCATGAACAACTCAGGTGGCGGTTATAACGTGGACCTGTACGTTAATGGCGGCTCTCTGACCAACTCTTCTGGCGGGGTGATCAGCATGCTTTCCGGCACCGGCGGGGTGCGCCGAATCTTTGCGGGTATTGTCAATAACGGAACGGTGACTGTGAACGCTGACGGTTACCTCGCACGTAACTCGACGACGACGGTCAACAACGGAACTTGGAATGTGCTGTCTGGTGCAGCGCTTACTCACGGTCAGCCCGCTTCGGTTTTCCAGCAGAATGCTGGCACGCTCAACGTTACCGGAACTTTCCACGTAACGGGTGGAGCAGACTTTGAGTTTAATGGAGGCACAATTTCCGGGCGACCATACTTTTCGTCGTCATCGCTCCTGATTGGACCTTCATCTACGGGCGCTGGCGGGTTTGACCTGACGGGCGCAAGTAGCATCGCTGGAAACATTGCGGCCGCCCAGTCGGTCAAGGTTTTTGGAAACGGCGTCCACACGAACGTGACGGCAGCAGGATCGTTCTCCAACGCGGGACTTATTGAGTTGGAATCTGCTGGCGGCGGTTACACGTCCCAACTGACCCTGGGCACGGGCACGCTCACCAACACTGGTACGTTGAGAACCAACGGCGGAAGCGGCGGGCAGCGCATTCTTGCCCCTGGTCTCCTCAAACCCCGAACCCCTCAGCTCAACCAAACCACCCCGCTTTCGAAGGGGGACGGCGTCTACACAAACTTGGGTCAGATGACAAGTCCAACAACGGCGGTCATGTCGGGATCTGGACAAATTTTCAACCAAAACGGAGGCACGATGGACTTGACGTCCGGAGGCTTTACGATTGATAGTGCGACCTTCAACTTCAACGGCGGCACGATCATTGGTCGACCACGCGTTGTCAACAGCGCTCTGACAGTTTCGGCTTCGGGTTCAGGTGCGGTTGCTTCCCTCGGATCGGGCACGATTTCAGGCACAATCGGTAGCAACAAAACGGTTGTGGTCTTCGGCGAAAGTGTTCATACGAACATGAACTCTGCTTCGGGCTTTACCAATAACGGGGCCTTGATCATGGACGCTTCGGGTGGTGGTTATGGAGCGACAGTTGGAGCCACAACGGGCACTATCCTAAACAACGGGTCTTTCACTACTGAATCCGGATCGGGCGGAACTCGCACGATCGCTGGCAACTTCACCAATGCCGGCACCATGACGATCAAAACTCCGACTTCCTTCAGCAAGACCTCTGGGGTGTATTCGAACTCGGGAACAATCAACCTCCAAGGCCCTCTTGCCTATACAGGCTTGAGCCAGGCCTTTACCCAAACCAGCGGCTTGATCACCGGAGGCGATTTCTTTGGGGTGACTTCTGCGGTTTTCAACTTCAACGGTGGCACGATTAATGGTCAGCCTCGAATCAACGCTGGGACGCTAAATATCGGCGGAGGAGCAACTGGAGCGGCAAGTTTCATGATGCTGGGTTCCTCAACGATCAGCGGAAACATCCGAGCAGCCACGACAGTTCAGATCCACGGCAATGGTGCTGGTTCTAACGCGCTTCTGACCGCGGCATCCGGGTTTACCAACTTTGGAACGATGCTGATGGACTCGCAGGGTGGCGGTTATCAGGCCAACTTCGCGGTTACCGCCGGTACCTTTACCAACGCGGGGACACTGACCGTCGATCCGGGTAGCGGAGGAACGCGAACCATCGCTGCCAGTCTGACGAACACGGGCACGATCAACATCAACCAACCGACGTCATTGGCCAAGACTGGTGCAACTTACACCCAAGCGGGCGGCACCATCAATCTCTCGCAGGTGCTGGCGATGGCTGGGGCCGGGCAGACTTTCGTGGTGAACGCAGGTTCGATCACCGGAGGCGATAATCTTCGGATCAATGGAGCAACTCTAAACTTTAATGGAGGGACCATAAGTGGACAGCCACGGTTGGACACGAGTACTCTCAACATCGGGGCGGGAGCCACTGGAGCGGCCTCGTTCCGAATGATGGGACCGAGCACGATCACTGGCGACATCAAAGCCGCGACTACGGTCAACGTTCAAGGCAATGGAACTGGTTCCAATGCCACCCTTACGGCAGCGAACAGTTACAGCAACGCGGGGACGATGCTTATGGACACTGCGGACGGGGGATATACCTCGACCGTAGCAGTATCCGCTGGCACCTTGCTTAACTCAGGAACGTTTACTGTCAACCAAGGCGCTGGTGGTGCTCGCACGCTAGCGGCAAGTTTCACCAACTCGGGCACAGTCAATGTCAACTGGCCGTTGAGCATTTCCAAGGCCAACGGCGTCACCACCAACAGCGGTGGGCTCTTCAATGTGGCCAATACGCTGAGCATCGTTGCGAACAACCAGGCTTTCAGGCAAACTGGCGGTACTCTCGCAGCCTCGACCAACTTCAACATGTACTTGGGCTCGTTCGAGTACTCGGGTGGAACGATTACAGGAACGCCCTACCTCGATACGTGTACGCTTACGATCAATGGTGGAGCCGCGAACCCCGCACAGTTCCGCGTGGGAGGTCCCTCAACGTTTGTAGGATCGATCCTCGCTGGACACGAGGTTTGGGTTAACGGCAATGGTTCGGGTTCCAACGCGAATCTGACTTCTGCCAATGGCTTCTCGACTGCTGGCACTGTTCGATTGCAGTCCACGGACGGAGGCTACCAGTCAAATCTGACGGTGACGAACGGGCTTCTAACGATTCAGCCTTCCGGCAAACTCCTCATTAATGGAGGCTCTGGCGGTGCTCGGACTGCTCAATGTACGCTCTCCAATAACGGTCTCGTTGAGTTCAATACTGCAGCAACGCTTGGTCGTTCTGGGGCAACCCACACGAACCTGGGAGTTTTCAAAATTACCGGCGGTAACTCAGCAACCGTAACTGGGTCTACCTTCAACAACTCCGCTTCGGGTGTCGTCACCGGAAACGGTACGCTGGCGATCCCTGGCTTCAACAACGGGGCCACGGTCGCTCCTGGGCTCCCCATCGGTAAGTTGAGTTTGACAGGTACCCACAACCAAACCAGTACGGGAGCGATTGAAGTTGACCTGAATGGCTTGAATCAAGGCACCACGTATGACTGGTACGCAGTTAGTGGTGCGGTTACGCTGAATGGAAAGTTGCTCGTGCGGCTCTTGGAGAATTTCGATCCTGCAACAGGAACCGAGTTCACCGTGATCACGGCACCTTCGATCACTGGCACTTTCTCCTCTCTTCAGTTGGACAAGTTTCCACCGAACAAGTCGGCAGAGGTTCTTTACTCGGCAACTTCGGTAAAGGTGCGAATCAAGGATGGTATTCGAATCAACGCCGATTCGTACCTGGTTACGATTGGCGAAGAGTTTCAAGGCGACTTGAACAGCCTGTTCACAACGGATAACAATAGCCTCTCGTTGTTCCCGGATCCAGTGTCGCAGTTTGCGCAGATCGAGATCACCGGGACGTCTACAGTGACGACTCCGATTGCCATCCGATTCTCCTTTGAGGGTCGTGTTGAGCGCTTGGGAATCGCACAGGCCACCCAGATGTTCAACTACACCAACAACAACTGGGTGTTCATTGATAGCCGAGTTGGCACCATGACAGACTCAGCGTTTGACTCAAACATCGGAGTCAACGCACCCCAGTTTGTTGGTCCAGCAGGCATCATCAAGGCTCGTGTGACTTGGCAACCGATCAACGACGAGGATCCGACGCAAGATGGTTGGCTACACGCCATTGATGTGGCCACTTGGACACTAACTGAGTAGCGTTGGGAAAAAAAGCCGGGCAGGAATGCCCGGCTTTCTTGTGCGTTGACGAATCAGCCCTTGAAGTTGAGCGTCTTGCCGTCCTTCGAAATGGACACCGACCAGTTCTTGTCAGCCTTACCGTTGCCCATCATCTTCTGTTGAGCCGGGGTGAGGTCGGACCACTTCAAGTGGCCTTGTTTTTCGTGCAGTGCCCATTGGTCCTTCGTGATGGATTCCATCAACTTGTCCAAGTCTTGCATCCTTAGCGCCAGTCCCTCGTCCATTTTGAAGCCCTCAAGTGCCTTGCCATCCCAGACAAAGGCCTTGCCGTCCTTACCGATCTCCTTGGACCACTTCTCCATGCGCTCGTTGAACTCCTTCATGGACTTCTCATCGAAAGGTTTGAACTCCTTGCCCTCGAACTTGAAGCCCTTCATCTCCTTCGGATCGAACTTGAACTCCTTGATCTTGCCAAGGCGTTGTTCCAGTTCCTTCATGGCTTTCTCGTCCAAAGGCTTCATGTCCTTGCCTTCCCAGGTGAAGCCCTGGAAGTTCTTGGGATCGATTCGCAGTTCCTTGATCTTGCCAAGGTGCTCTTGAAGCGCTTTTTCGTCAAGCCCTTTCAGTTCCTTCAACTTGGCCAGGCCCTGCTCGTCCAACTCAAGACCTCTTGTGAAGACCATGTTTCGGGAGCCCTTGGTGAACGTGAAGACATTCCCGCTCTGAACCCAGCGTCCGCCCATGGCCTCGGCGATGGCATTTGCCGCATCTTTGAGTGGCTGATCGACGATGTTGATCGTTAGCCTGGCATCGCCGGGTTCGATCTTCATCACATAACTGAGGCCGTGGCTGCTCAGCCAATCGGTGACCTCTTGAAGGGTCGCGTTCTTGAAGTTCACCGAGACTCGCTTTGCCTGTAGCGCCACGCTCGGTGGTTTCACGTCCTCTTGGGGCGTTGGGTTCGCGATACTCGTGCTAACAGCGATGAGCGCCAGCGTTCCCAGACTTACTTTTGCTGTCCAATGCATAATTGTTTGATAACCTCCGTGGTTGTGATTCCTCTCCGAATTCGCTTTACCGATCCGTTGGATTTTGGAGTTCCCGGGCTATGAAACTTGTGACTTTCGACCCATCTCGACTTGACGTGTTTCTTGCCGCAAACATGGAGGCAAGCCGCTCCAGACTCGTAGAGGTGATCGATACGGGTGGAGTTAAGGTTGACGGCCGCGTTGTTCGAAAGGCGTCGTTCCGACTCGAACCTGGCATGACAGTCGAGGTTGAGCCGCCCAAGGATCGCGAACCTCATAACTTGGAGCCCGTCGATCTTCCCCTGGATATCCGTTATGAGAGTGAGGCGATGATCGTCGTGAACAAGGCTCGGGCCATTGCGACTCACCCTGCACCTTCTCTTAAGGAGCCGTCCCTCGTCAATGTGCTGCTACATCACTTCGAGACGTTGAGCACAACCGGAGGACCAGTTCGACCGGGCATTGTGCATCGGCTGGACAAAGACACAACTGGCTTGATCATGGTCGCCAAAACCGACTATGCCCACGAGCACCTTTCAAGGCAAATTCAAACTCGGACAGCGGAGCGGCGGTACCTTGCCTGGGTTAAGGGGGTTCTGGACCGAGACGAGTTTGTCGTGGATGCGCCAATCGCGCGGGACTCGAAGAATCGTCTCCGAATGACCGTCCATAAGGATGGCAAGCCCGCACGAACTCAGTTTTCGGTTGTTACCAAGTTGGCAGGGATGACTTTGCTTGAGGCAAAGCTTGAGACTGGGCGCACGCATCAGGTTCGGGTGCATCTTAAAGCCATTGGGCACCCAGTGATTGGGGATTCTGTCTATGGCGGTGGACCTGGTCCGCTTCAGTTGCATGCTTACAAGTTGAGGTTTATCGATCCACTTTCGGAAGAGGTTGTGGCCCTGGACTGCGAGTCTCCGAGTGATTTTGAGGCGATAGTGAGATGAAGGATTCGCACGCTAACCCAATCGCGGCTCTGTCGTTCGTAGTCTTAGCATAGCGAGAGGTATCCTCAGGAAGATGACTTGGCTCTCCCTCGTAGTCGCCGCGTACGGTGTCCTGAACATTGTGGGTGGTTACTTAGGCTATCAGTCAGGCAGTTCGATTTCACTTTACGCCGGGGGCGGGCTTGGTGTGCTCTGCCTCATCGCCGCCTACATCTCCACCAAGCACAAGGCTGGATTTCTTTTGGCAGCGCTCCTTTCATTGGCTGGAGCCGGGAATTTCATTTCCCGCTACATGAAAACGCAGGCTGTGTGGCCCGCGCTCATCATGGCGATTGTTTCGATCGTCGTGTTCTGCTGCCTTGGCGCGGGGCACTTCATCGCGAAGAAACAAAAAGCGTCCGAAGTGGCTTGACCTTCTGAGCCCATCCAAAACGTCCTCGTCCCACGCCCTTGGGCTGGATGGGCTCGATGCTGTTCGCTGGCTGATCCCCTCACCCCTAACCCCTCTCCCCGCAGACGGGGCGAGGGGGACCAGGCTGTGAAACTGGTCACCAAGGGCCGAACATTGACATCTTGACATCAACGACACCCATCTTCTAAGATATTCAAAGGTGTTCTTTAAGATTCTTAAAGAATTTCATGGGACCAAAGACCCAAAGCCCTTCCAAAAAGGGAACGGGTTAGCGGACAATGATTGTGGAGGACATCCAGAAACAAAGAAAATGGAAAATCGAACTTCTCGAATCGTGGGTTGGGAGACGCACTTGGTGGAGCGAGCCAAACTTGGTGAAGCCGTGGCGTTCGAGTTGATTGCCGACGAATATCGTCCGGCCCTGATGAGTCTCGCGGTGCGAATGCTACGAAACGTGGACGACGCACACGACGTGGTTCAAGAGACCTTTATCAAAGCCTTCCGAGCGATCAAGGACTTCGACGGTAGTCGCCCGCTCAAGCCTTGGCTCAGTCGAATTTGCAGCAACTGCTGTGTAGACGCGGTTCGAAACCGGAAGCGAGAGGGTGAGTCGCTGGATGCGCATGAGTACATGCTCGCGGATCCTACTCAGAACCTCGAAGAAAAGGCGATTCGGGCTATGCACCAGCGATTGGTTATCGATGCCGTTGCAAAGCTTCCCGAGAAGTATCGACGCATCGTCTTCATGCGACACTTCCGTCACATGGATGTCAACGAGATCGCCGATGCGCTCAAGAAACCTGAGGGAACGATCAAGAGTTGGCTTTTCCGAGCAAGGGCCATGTTGAAGAAAGACCTTCAAGTCGCATTGGGTTAGTTCCCAGTTTGACAACGAAGCCTCGTCCAGTTGGGTCGAGGCTTCGTTTTATGTGGACAGACCCTGGGATTTGAGTTCAGACCAAGTCGCGTCCATTGATGGGCTCGATTCTGAGCCTCTAAGCGCTTTAAGTCGGTGACCACCCGACTCCATTTCTGCCATCCAGGTTCGAGCAAATGAGCCAGACTGGATGTCATCGAGGATCGTCGCCATGGCCTCCTTCGATTCAGCGGAAACAACTCTTGGACCAGCGAGGTAGCCGCCCCATTCCGCCGTATCCGATATTGCGTGCCGCATCCCCGCCAAGCCTTTGGAAAGCAGCAAGTCGACGATCAACTTGGATTCGTAGACACACTCGAAAAATGCTGCCTCAGGCTGATAGCCACGCTCAACCAAGTGTTCGTAGGCGGCCTTGATGAGTTCGATGAGTCCGCCACAAAGCACGACCTGCTCGCCAAAGAGATCCGTTTCCGTTTCCTCGCGCGCGGTTGTTTTGAGGAGAGGTCCTTTGCATCCAATACCGACAGCATAGGCCAATGCCAGCGTCTCAACATCTCCCGTAGGGTCGTTCTCGATGGCCACCATTGCTGGCAGTCCTCCACCTTCCAGAAACGCCTTCCTCAAACTGTGTCCGGACCCCTTTGGAGATACCACCGCAAAACCAACTTCATCGGGTGGACGGACGACTCCATATATGGCATTAAATCCGTGGCAAAGCAATACCATTTGGCCCGCCCTCAGGAAGGGTGCAACTGTATCCAGGTAAATGCCTCCCATCGGCACATCCGGAAGTGCGAGCATGACCACGTCGGACTCCTCGGTTGCTCTCTCCAGTGCCTTAACGGTCAGGCCAAGTTCCGTGGCCGTTTTCCATGTTGGGGAGGACTCTCGCAGTCCAACGACGACCTCGAAACCACCGTCGTGCAGGTTCCGAGCGTGTGCGGAGCCTTGATTTCCGAAACCGAGGATCGCAATACGTTTTTTCTCCAGAGCGCTGAGATTCACCGAGTTCGTTTCGTAAAAGTGCGCCATCTATGGGTAACGATACTCCGAGATGCACGTCTTCTTCGTCCTGAAGGTCAGAGAATCTCCAAATGAACGTCGCTTACTTGCCCTGGATTGCCTTTGGTGTTGCAGTCCTTTCCATTTTCGCAACCGCTGACCCTCCCCAGGATGACCGTAAGTCCGGTGCTTCCTTAGGATCCTATGCTGTACTGGCCCTGGTTGCTGCCCTTGGCGTCTTCGGGGGCATGCGATTTGATACAACTTTGCCTGGGCTGAGTTCTGCTGCCCTTGGATTTGGTTTGGGTGCTGTGTTGGCGGCGCTTTGTGGCGGCCTCGGGCTAACGTTCATGAGAACTGCTGGAAACGTTGCGCCTCTAGGGCTTGCTGTTGCGGCCGTTGCTGGATGTGGTTGGCTTGGAGAAGGTGCCCCTTTGGGGCTCGTGTTTGGGGCTGCAGCGGCAGCATGGCTTGCAGACTTTGGGATGGAGGATAATCCGTCGCCTTGGGCTGCGCGAGCGGCTGGCTTTGCGGGCGCAATCGTCGCGACCAACCTTTTGGGGGGTGCCTGGGAAGGCGAATGGGGCAAGCACGCTGGCACCGTGGTCGGAATCTGTCTCGTCGCCGCATGGATTTTCGGATCGTTCTTTGGTCGCAAGGAGCCGATGAGAATCGGTATCAGTACGGTTTTGGCGTCCGTCGCCCTCTACTTTGCGGTCACGAAGATCCTAGGCTTTTCGGGGCTCGCCGAGGTTGGAATCGGGGCACTTTTCATTGCGCTGGTTGTCGGTTGGATGGTCCCAGATGATGAGGATGGGGGATTTCGCCCAGCATTAGGCACAGTTATCTGGGTTGCCGCTGCAACTTCTGCATTTGGGGCGTATCGGGGCCTCGGCATGGGCGTCGGATTATGTGTCGCCTTTGCGACCTTGGCCATGCTTGGAAAACGCCGCGCAACTCTCACTCTCGGACCCGTGGCGTTGCTCGTTTTCTACCGCGTATTCCGCGAAATGCACACGGACGCTTCTCGCGCCTTCGACATCGGTCAACATTACGCGATCATCGGCCTCTTGCTCGGAACCCTCGTTCCGCTTCTAGCCCTGGAATGGCTTCGTGGTCCTGGCAAACAAGCCCTCGGCAGGGCAACTGCTGGAGGCCTTTGGATGCTGTTGTTCCTCAGTGCGCCACTTGTGAGTGCCATCTTGCTGGGCCCGAAGGGCGTCATCGGCTACCTGGTCGGTCTTGGCCTTGCGTCGTTGGTTGACTCGTTGAAAGGCGAGCGCTCCGTTCATGGCCTGACGTTGGGCCTGGGTCTGGCTGCTTTATCAGCCTTGTCGTACACCTGGCTTGAGCCCTACCTTGACCTCACCCGCCAAGAGAAAGTGACCACCCTCGCCTATGTTGGCGGAGGGATCGCCGTCTTGGCTGGTCTCATTTTCTTGCTCTCCATACCGTTGAAACCGAAACAAAAACCATCGTGAAATCCCACAACTCCCTCTCTCGTTATCTGAGCCTCACTGCAGGCCTTGTACTCTGTGGCGCTCTTTTGGCTCAAGGCATCACAGAAGAGGTGCCCGTCGGATCCGTTGAGGGCCAGATCACCCTTGCCGAAAATGGCAAGCCATTTGCCAACGCCTTGGTGACCCTCGATCCGCTCTTTTCCACCCTCGATGGGAATGAGCGAGTCCGGGTCATGCGAACCGATGAACAAGGTAAATACCGGTTCTCGTCAGTCGTTGCAGGGCAATACCGGGTTGACGTTTCGGCTCAGGCCCACTCAACACCTGACGAACTCCGGTTTGACGTCAAGGAAGGTGCATCAACCCCTGCTTCGGTTGCCCTGAAAGCAATTGATCCGTATCTGGAACTCTATTCCGAGCAAAAGGTCTTTTCTCCAAACGAGGCTCCCGAGTTCAAGGTTAAGGGATTTGCTGAGGCGACCGATCTCGCGGTAACGGTTTATGAGTTGAGCGCCGAGCGAATCGCCAAGGACGGAACACTGTGGAACGCTCTGTCACGCGTTCAGAAGATCACCAATGCCCTGTCGGCGGACGCAACCGTTGGCAAGAAGACGCAGTCCATGAAGTCCAAGATTGAGAATCGGGACGCAGAGGGAATCTTCATTGACAACGTCAAAGTCCAGCCTCTGAAGGCAGGGCTCTATTGGGTGGCTTGTACGGCAGGAAAGATCTCGAGGGGAACTTGGCTTAACGTTACCGACATGGCGATGATCACGAAGGACTACGGTGGAAACGTTGCCGCCTTGGTCACTTCGATTGAATCAGGCAAGCCGATCCCCAATGCCCAGATCAGCGTTGCAACAGATAAGGGGTTGATCTCGCTTGGAAAATCTGGCGACAACGGGATGGCGAATTTGAGTCTGCCGGCCAAGGATCGAGAAAACGTTATGCTGGTGGCAACCGCCAACGGCTCAACAGCGATTGTTGACTTCTATAGCCAACAGTATGGGAACGGAGGCAACCACCGAATCTTCATGTACACGGACCGTCCGGTCTATCGCCCTGGTGACGAGTTTCAATTCAAAGCCATCGTGCGAGCCCGCAGTGGCAAGGATTACGCCGTTCCAGCAACGGGGCCCGTTTCGGTTGAACTTCTTGATCCTGACGAGAACGTGCTTGATCGAGCCGAATTGACTTTGAGCGCGACCGGCTCGGTGAACGGTTCCTTTACGTTTAATAAGGAAACCGCCCCTGGCGAATACCAACTGAGGCTCAAGCATGCAGGTACAGAAGCCTCAGACTGGGTGACGGTGGCAGCGTATCGAAATCCTCAGTTCCAGATCAAGGTTACGCCCGAGAAACCTTCATATACACGCGGCGAAAGAGGTCGGTTCTTTGTGGATGTGGAGTATTACTTCGGTGGACCGGTCATCGGCGCGGAGGTGTCGGCAAGCATCATGCGATCTGCTGCTTGGTTCGATGAGGACGCTGGTAGTTCGGGACTGTTGGATGGTTACTCTTATGGCGAAGAGTGGCTCGATGAGGTGACCGTTAGAACTGATCAGGGTGGGCGGGCTGTCGTCGAGTTCCCGACCATTTGGAAGAACGATCCGGTGAGGTTCTCTGAGGACATGATCGTGACGGCTTCGGTTAGCGTGGTCGACGAAAGTGGCAAGTATTTTGATGGTCAAGGCTCGGTTCGGGTGAACCGGGGGACTTTTGCATTGGTAGCGACTCCGTCGGTCTATATTGGTGCTGTTGGAGAGGAACTTGAGGTCAGGTTCGAGTCGTTTAAGCCGGAAACCAAGGAAGCCCTGACTGACACGCAGCAGGTACAGGTCGAATCGGCATATGTCGTCTATGGTCGCGGCGGCTCCGCAGAATCACCTTACCGGACGGGCCAAGTCACCGCAACCCCAGGCGGAGGTGTCTTCAAAGTAACTCCAGATCAGCCAGGAATGTTGGTCGTTCGGGGTACCGCTCGAGACAAGTCGGGAAATCAGATACTTGCTGAGACAACGATTTACGTGGGAGGCGGCCAAGCGTGGGGTGGAGATACCGGGCGAATCAACGTCCAGCAGGACAAGCCGTCTTACCAGCCCGGTGATACGGCGAAGGTCTTGGTCATGACCAGCAACCCTGGTGGAAGTGCCATTGTGACAGTTGAGGGTGATCGGCTGTATGACGCGCGGGTAGTTGAACTCAAGGAGGGAGGCACAGAGGTTGAGGTTCCGATTATCGATGAGTACGCACCCAACGTGTACATCGGTGTCGCTTTCGTCAAGAGTAAGACCTTCTATCAAAACGAAAGGGAACTCAAAGTTGACTTGGAGAAGAAGCGAATCAACGTCAAGGTCACAGCTGACCGGGCAGAAGTGCGGCCCGGCGAAACCGTTACCTACACGGTGGAGACCATGGATGATGGTGGATTACCTTTACCGGCTGAGGTCTCCGTGGGCGTTGTTGACGAGTCGATTTACGCGATTGCCCAAGACCGGACCGACATCGTCGGATTCTTCTATCCAAATCGGTACAACCGAGTCGGCACCAGTTACAGTTTCCCCGAGATCTACTTAGATGGCGGAGACAAGGCTCCGTCTGAGATCGCTATTCGACGAAAGTTCAAGGACACAGCATTTTGGAATCCAACGGTTCAAACCGATGCACAAGGTAAGGCCAGGGTTACTGTTCCCTTGCCCGACAACTTGACCTCTTGGCGGGCAACTGTCCTCGCGATGTCATTGGACAGTCGAGCGGGGATGGGCACCGTTAACATACGGGCCAACAAGCCACTGATGATTCGGCTTGAGGGTCCGGCATTCCTCGCCCGTGGTGACTCGTCGAAGGTTAAGGCGTTGGTAACCAACGACTCGGCCGAGCAAACCCGTGTTGATGTTAGAGTGGGCGCGGTTGGCGGAACTTTGCAGGGTGCGGAGCCACAAACTATCTCCGTGGGTGCGGGTGAAACCGAAGCGGTGGAATTGACATTGGTCGCTCCATCGGACGTCGACACTGCGGTACTAACCGCCACTGCAAGTGGGGAAAATGGAAACACCGATGGGGTTGAACTAAAGATCCCCATTCGACCCAGCGGCGTGCTCACGACGGTGGTTCAGTCTGGGATTATCAAGCCTTCCGCAGAAACAAAGATCAACGTCTCTCCAAATGCTGACCCGTCGGCAGGTTTCCTCGAGGTGACCATCACCCCATCCCTTGCCGCAAGCATGGTGGATAGTTTAGAAGGCCTTTTGGGCTTTCCTTATGGATGCGTTGAGCAGACCATGAGCAGGTTCCTCCCCGCGGTTGTCGTCGACAAGTTGATTAAGTCAAAGTCGATGCCTCCCCTTCCGCAGTCAGCACAGTTGCCGATGTACGTTCGTGAGGGTTTCTCCAGGCTGACGATGATGCAAAGTTCATCTGGTGGCTGGGGCTGGTGGGAAAACGACGCTTCCGACGCGGCAATGACTGCGTACGTTCTCGAGGGCTATGGTTTAGCCAAGGCTGCTGGTTACCCTCCACCGGCAAACTCCCTTCGCCGAGGACTTGATTGGGCTCAGCGGTTTATCAAGGAGCCTTTTGCCAAGCCAACCATTTGGAAATATGAGAATACGGCCGAATATGAGCAGCGAATGAAGAAGGAGCGGGCCCGAGATGCGCGAATGCGCTTGAGGTTAGCCTATGTCTTGGCGCTCCATGGACGCCGAGACCCAGCGGCCACTTATGTGAAAACCGCCAACATTGGCAAGACCGATGTTGAGGCTATCGTCGAAGCCGCCCTTACCTGGCATGTCCTCGGGAACTCCACCACAAGGGACACTTTGCTGGCGACGCTGAAACGGAATGCGGTGCTTGAAGGCGATATGGCTCATTGGCCGGAGGCGAGTTACGGTGTCTCATCAACCGCCCGTGCCCTGTTCGCGCTGGCAACCGCCAACCCATCTGATGCCTTCATTCCCAAAGTTCTGACGTACCTTCACTTCTCTAAGCAGGGTTCGAGCTGGACCAGCACGCAGGATACGTCGCAGACCGTACTGGCTATGGCGACCTACCTTGCAGGAACGCAAGAACTCATGCCGACAGGCGAGGTCTTTGTTGAAATCAATGACGAGGCAGTCGGACGAGTTGCTGTTTCGGCGTCAACTGTTTCCAGTCCCGGCCGGGTGGTCCGGATTCCGATCAAGGACCTGCCCAAGGGTGAAAGCACATTGGGCTTTGTGAAGAATGGTGGGGGTTCAGCCTACTACTCGTATCGCTTGACCCAGCACCTTCCCGAGGCTGAAGCGAAGCCGAATGTTGAGGGATTCGGACTTAACCGGTCATACGCGATCCTGACCCCGCAGCGTCTGGAAGACGGCTCCATGCGTTTGATGCCGGACAAGCGGTCGACGACCACGTTTGCCAAGGGCGATCTCATCCGGGTTACGTTAACGCTCAACACCTCTGTTGAGCGGGAATTCGTGATCGTGGAGGATCCGATTCCGGCAGGATGCCGTATCACCGAGCGAGAGACACCAGGACTCTATGAAGACTGGAACTGGTGGTTCTCAAAGTTGTTGGTGTATGACGACAGGTATGTCGCCTTCGCCAGGTCGATTCAGCCAGGTACAGAGGCTCAAACGATAACCTACACCATGCGCGCGGAGTTCGATGGAACGTTCTCAGCAGAACCTTCGGTCGCCTTCAACATGTACGATCCCAATCAGTTCGCCAGAGCAGCGAGGACCTCGGTGGAGATTCGATGAAGACGATCTTCATCGCCTTTGCCGCGATAATGGGCACCCTGACCCTTGTCGGGCTTGAGCCGGCCAATCAACTGACAGGTGCTTTTTCGACAAGTTTGGAGGCTAGAACTGCATCACAACGCCACAATGTGGAGATTGCGGTCCGTCGGCTCAACGGTGCCGTGATTAAACCGGGCGAGACGTTCTCTTTCAATGGGCGGGTGGGCACTTACTCCCGAGATCAGGGCTATCGAAGGGCTCCCGTCAGTTACAACGGGACGCTCATATCTTCCTGGGGAGGTGGCGTATGTCAAGTCTCGACAACGCTTTACAACGCGGCCCTGCTGGCTGGGCTTGACGTTGTCGAGCGGAGCCGACACCGATATGCGCCTGGCTACGTTGCTCCAGGGCGAGATGCTGCGGTTGCGTACAACAATCTTGACTTAAAGTTGCGCAATACCACCGGTTCGCACTTACAGATTAAGGCCAGCATTGAGGGTAGTCAATTACGGGTGGCTTTAACCGGCGCCGCACCGCCCAAGGTTCGAGTCTATACGGACTTTGGATCGATATCGCGTCCTTTCGTTGTCACGAATGGGTCTGGCCCCTCAAGCCGAGTGCGAAACCAAGGAAAAGTTGGATGCGATGTTCGCGTATTCCGGGAGATGAATGGCCGGGTGGAGTTGATCAGTCAAGACTCCTACCCGGTCATGCATCGGGTGATCCAGCGAAGTTAGGCTCGCCGGGGTATTCTCTTGCCTCCGCATGAAACTCCACGAGTACCAGTCGAAGGACCTTCTCGCTCGCTATGGCGTGCCCGTTCCCGCAGGAGAAGTTGCCGAAAACGGCGCTGACGCAAAGGCGATCGCAGAGAAACTCGGTGGCAAGGTCGTTGTCAAAGCCCAGGTACTCATGGGGGGCCGCGGCAAAGCAGGCGGTGTCAAGTTGTTTGACGACGCCGTGAGCGCTGGCGAATTCGCTCAGAACCTTATTGGGACTACCCTTAAGAGTATTCAAAACCCAGCGGGAATGCTCGTTGAACGCGTGCTCGTTGCTGAACTCGTGGACATTGCCAAGGAGTTCTACGTCGCCGTCCTACTCGACCGCGCTGCCCAGAAACACTTGGTCATGATTTCGGCCAAAGGAGGTATGGACATTGAGGAAGTTGCGGAGACCGATCCAGATGCGATCGCTCGGTGCCACATTGATCCAGCGTGGGGAATCTCTGATTTTCAACTCCGCAAACTCGTTGCCGACGCGAACATTCCCGTCGAAGCCCGAAGCCAAATGGTGTCGATGATCAAGTCGCTCGTCAAGGCCTATCTTGAAAGCGATGCCGATATGGTGGAGATCAACCCTTGCGCGTGGACTCCGGACGGCAAGTTGATCGCAGCCGACGCCAAAGTAGCGATCGACGACAACGCATTGTTTCGACACAAAGGCTACGCGGCGACAGCGGATGACTCGGCTGAAGACCCTATCGAGGCTGAGGCCGCACGACGAGGCATAGCCTATGTCCGACTTGGCGGTGACATCGGGATCATTGGCAACGGTGCTGGCCTCGTTATGTGCTCGTTGGACGAAGTCAGCGCCGCAGGCGGCAGACCAGCAGACTTCCTCGATGTCGGTGGCGGAGCGCAAGCCGAGCGAGTAAAGAGTTGCGTTGAACTCGTTATGATGGATGAAGGCGTCAAGGGAATTCTCTTAAACATCTTCGGTGGCATCACTCGTTGCGATGAGGTTGCCAAGGGTGTGCTTTCTGCGCTCGACGAACTGGAAGTTAAGATTCCAGTGGTTGCCCGTATCGAAGGAACGGCTGCCGAAGAGGGACGAAAGATCCTCGAGGGATCGAGGATCGTACCTGCGCAGACCATGCAAGAAGCCGCAGAGAAGATTGTCCAGTTAAGTTACGCTTAGCGAGTCTGATAAACAGAAAACCCCTTTCCGTCATATGACGTAGAGGGGTTTGTTCTTTTAGCCTAACTTTTTGACCGCATCCAAGACATCCTGCTCATTTGGGATGCACTCAAGTTCGAGCACACGAGCGTAGGGCATGGGGACGTTCAGTCCGCCAACGCGGCCGACGGGAGCATCGAGGTCATCGAAACAGTTCTCACCAATTCGGGCTGCAATCTCTGCGCCAAAGCCGCCACTCTTCCAGTCTTCATAGACTACGACGGCGCGGTGAGTTTTCGCTACCGAACCAAAGATTGTCTCGGTGTCGAGGGGAAGGAGAGATCGGACGTCAACGACTTCGGCGCTGATGCCCTGCTCGGCGAGCAATTCAGCGGCCTTCAAGCAAACGTGGGTCATGCGGCTGTAGCCGACCAGGGTCAAGTCGCTACCTTCTCTGGCAATGCGTGCCTTTCCGAAGGGAACGGCGAACTCGTTGTCGTCAGGAATCTCGCCCTTTATGCCGTAGAGGCCGGGATTCTCCGTAAAGATGACCGGATTATCGTCGCGGATCGCTGTTCGGAGCATCCCGTATGCGTCTTCGGGAGTTGCGGGAGCAACGACCTTCAGTCCGGGAACGTGGGCGTACCAACCTTCCACCGAGTGGCTGTGCTGGGCACTCAACTGGTTTGCGGCACCACCGGGACCTCGAACAACGAGCGGACACTTCGCCTGTCCGTTGGTCATGTAGTGAATCTTTGCGGCGTGGTTGATGACCTGGTCGAGCGCGAGAATCGAGAACGACATCGTCATCATTTCGATAACTGGCCTCAAACCTGCCATAGCAGCGCCGTTGGCTAGGCCGACGATGGCCGGTTCAACAATAGGCGTATCAATAACCCGCCGAGGGCCGTATTTGTCGAACAGGCCCTGGGTGACGCGGAACGTGCCCTGATAGCGACCAATATCCTCACCCATGAGGAAGACGTTATCGTCCCGATCCATTTCCTCGACGAGGCACTGTCGGATGGCTTCTCGGTAAGTTAGGGTTGCAGGCATTAGTGGCCCACCTCCGGATTCATATCTGTGTACACGTTGTCATAAACCTCGTGCGGTTCGGGGAATGGTGACGCGTCCGCGAGTTCGTAGATTCGCTCGACCTCGTTCTCGGCCTCAACATCAATTGCTTCCAACTTCTCCATCGTCATGATGTTATTTTCGAGCAGGTAGGCCTTGAGGTTCGCGATCGGGTCGCGCTGCTTGTTCTTCTCAACCTCCTCTGCAGTGCGGTAGAGGCTTTGATCATTGTCGGCAGCACCGTGACCAGCGTAGCGGTAAGTCATCGCCTCAACGAGATACGGTTTCTTGTTCTCGCGAACCCAGTTGACGATTCGGGTGGCATCCTCAAAAGTCTTGATTGCATCCATCGAATCAAGTCGCTCGGACTTGATGTCGAACGGCAGACCGCGCTTCCAAAGTTCGGTGTCAGCGGCGTGATATTCAAGTCGCGTGCCCATCGCGAACTCGTTGTTTTCAATGATGAAAATGATCGGCAGGTCAAAGAGACCGCACATGTTGAGCGACTCAAAGAAAACTCCAGCGTTGGAGGCACCGTCGCCAAGGTAGCAAAGCGTGACGCGATCTTCGTTGCGATACTTGGCTGCGAAAGCGAGGCCCATGCCGAGGGCTGTATGACCGCCCACGATTCCCCATCCGCCGAAAAACTCTTTCTCGATGTCGTAGAGGTGCATCGAGCCACCTTTGCCTCTGCTAAGCCCACCGGAGCGCCCCATGATTTCAGCCATGACTGCAACGGGGTCCGAGCCAAGTACGAGAGCGTGTCCATGATCTCGGTATGCGGTGATCACGTAGTCGTAGCCCTTCTTGATCGCATTCAGCCAGGAGACTGCGAGGGGCTCCATGCCGATGTACACGTGAAGATAGCCGCCGGACTTTCCTTGGCGATACGTAAAGTTCGTTTTCTCTTCGAAAACGCGCATGAAAACCATCTGTCGATAGAAGTCTTCAAGTTGGGCAGGGCTGAGTGCGGGCTTTATGGATGCAGGCTTTGCCATTCGTTCCTCTCGTAGAATGAGAATAGGATGGTGGGTTTGCCGACGCTGCGACGCTGAAGCCTGGCGAAGTCCAACACACCTATTTTACCAAGGAAGCGCCCTCACACCAAGAAATCGATGACAAGCCGTTAGTCTTGGCAGGTTTCCACGCTCGAAAGTTGGGTGGCACGGAACTTGTGGCGTACCCTATAGTTAGTCAATTCGATCTTTCAGCCTCTTTAAGGAGTCAAAATTTCAAGCAAAATGAGAGTTCCCAAGTCCCTTCCAATTCTTGCCATGGCCGCGTGGTCGGTCGCAAGCCAGGCACAAAGTTACACCAACCAGGGTGAACTGCTTCGTCTGGCCCATGAATACAACCTGAGAGCCCTCTTCAGCCGCGAGTCTGCAGAAGCCTGGGCACAGTCCAACAACTTCGTCACTCGGTTCGAGCGAGGCTCAAATGAGTACCTCGTCACGGGCCTGCGAAATGGAGTTCCAGTCATCTATGGTACGACCGCTTTGAACGCTGCCGACACTGTAAGCGCCGACGAAGTGTGGTCGGGCGGTAGCGCTGGTCTCAACCTATCCGGCCAAAACGTGATCATGGGTATCTGGGACGGCGGAAAAGTTGAGGAACACACCGAACTCACTGGCCGTGTCACCTGGGGTGACGCAGCCGCCTCCTTTAGCCAGCATGCCACCGCTGTTGGCGGCGTCATGGCAGCAACGGGCATTGATAGCATGGCTATCGGCTTCTCTTTTCAGGGTGGTCTGAACTCATTTGACTTTGACAACGACCATTCCGAAATGGCCACTGCCGCAACGGGCGGGCTGCGTATCTCCAACCACTCCTACGGCAATATTGGAGGTTGGTTCTTCAACCTTCGCAACGACGGAAAGTGGGTTTGGCTTGGCGACGTCACGGTGAGCACAACAGAGGATTATAAACTTGGCTTCTACGGCACGGATGCCGTCGCACTTGACAACATCGCTTTCAATGCTCCTAACTTGTTGATCTGTCAAGCCGCGGGTAATGAACGAGGCAATGGCCCTTCGACCCAGCCTGAGGAACATTGGATTTTCACCAATAGCGCCTGGGCTCTCAGCACGGATGTCCGCGACAAGGACGGAGGTGCAAGCGGATACGACACCCTCATGGAGCAAGCCACGGCAAAGAACATCGTTTCCGTCGGTGCTGTAGATGAGATCATTGGTGGCTACACCGAACCCGACGACCTGCGATCTCTTACCAGCGCATCCTTCGGGCCAACTGATGACGGTCGGATCAAACCTGACCTTGTCGCCTGTGGTGGCAACGTCTACACGTTGGACTTGAGCAACGGCTACATCCCGTCTTTCGGCGGTTCCTCGATGTCTGCACCCAACGTTTCGGGCGCGGCTGGCCTGCTTACCCAGCACTACCGCAACACCCATAACAATCAGGAGATGTCTGCGTCGATGCTGAAGGCGGCCATGCTTCACACCACTGATGAATGTGGTCCCGGAACCGGTCCCGATTACCAGTATGGATGGGGACTCTTGAACGTGAAAAAGGCTGCCGAGTTGATTTCGCTTGACCAAACCCGGTCAACGACCATCAACGAACTCATCATCACTAACGTCGGTAGCACGAATGTGACCTTCAGTTCGGACGGTACCGAGCCTATTCGGGTCACGATGGTTTGGACCGATCCAGCCGGTACGGCCAGCAACGTGGCAGTAGACCCCAGCGATTCCAGGTTGGTTAACGACTTGGATATGCGCCTGGTCAAGGGGAACCAAACCTTCTTCCCCTACGTGCTCGACCCTTCAAATCCAAGCGCTGCTGCGACCACGGGAGACAACTTCCGCGATAACGTTGAGCAAATTTACGTCGCTAACCCTGAAGCGGGTTTGTATACGATTCCGATCACCTACAAGGGTGCCGGTCTTCTGCCCAGCGGCGGACAGGTCCTTACCCTCATTATCACGGGTCAGTCAAAGTACAACTTGACAAACGTTTCGGTAGCCCCTGGTTCTGGCATTGGTGGAACTACCTTTACGGGAACCGTCACGCTCGATAACGCTGCTCCTGCTGGTGGAAGAACGGTGTCGCTCTCGGATAACTCTGCAGCGGCGCAAACTCCGGCACAAGTTGTCGTTCCTCAGGGACAATCGACGGTCAACTTCAACATCCCTACGGTAGGTGTCGCCAGCGATACACCGGTAATCGTCACTGGCACGATGAACGGCGTCGCTGACACCGGAAACATGACCGTACTACGATCAACTCTTGACACGATCGCCATCACGCCTGACCGCGTCACCGGTGGATTCACTTCCGCGGGAACAGTTACGATGAACGGCATCGCCCCACCTTCTGGAGCGAACGTGCTTCTATCGAGCAACAACACCGCGGTGGCAACAGTGCCCGGTTCGGTAACCATCGCAGGTGGAGCCACGTCGGCCAACTTCACGTTGACGGCAATCCCTGTCACTGTCCCCACAACGGTTGTTATCACGGCGACCCGAGGCGGCGTTACGCGAACCAAGAGCGTCATTGTTCGCGCTGCAGTTTTGTCCTCCGTGTTCTTCAACCCGTATCGCATCGCGGGCAGTCAGTCCACGACCGGACGAGCGACACTTTCCGGCCCGGCTCCCACGAACGGCCTCACAGTGACCCTCACGGATAACTCCCCGTTCGTCACCGTTCCGGCCAGCGTGTTCATTCCTGCTGGCGAATCATTCGCGACCTTTACTGCGGACACTACGGTTGTCACGCAGAACGAGACGGCATCGGTCACGGGTCAACTTGGGACGGTGCGGAAGTCAGGAGCCATCTACCTCTTCCCAACCACGTTGGACTCGCTGGACCTTAATCCCACGAGCGTAACAGGCGGAAGTCCGAGCACAGGCACGGTGAATCTGTCCTTGCCTGCACCCCAGGGTGGAGCGAACGTTCTGCTCTCCACGTCAAATCCCCTGGTTGCGACAGTACCCAGCGTGGCGACTGTTGGTTCGGGACAACTGAGCAAGTCGTTCCAAATCACAACCTTCGTCGTCCCATCGACGACCAACGTGACGATCACTGCGAGCCGAAACAGCATCGCTAAGACGAGAGTCTTGACCGTTCGTCCGTAAGCAGCATCTGGGCTCTCTCCCCTCTGGGAGGGAGCCCAGTGACTTCTCAAGGTAGCATCAAACGGTGAGTGTCCGCATCGTTGAGGTTGGGCCAAGAGATGGCCTGCAAAACGAATCCACCCCGATTCCAACCGAAATCAAAATTGCCTTCATCCGAAACCTGGTTGACGCGGGGCTTACTGAAATCGAAGCGACCAGTTTCGTGTCTCCCAAGTGGGTACCCCAACTCGGCGATGCTGCCGAACTCTGGCCCCAACTCCCGAAGGGTGCCACCTACTCGGCATTGGTTCCCAATCAGCGAGGACTTGAGCGCGCTCTGGAACTCAAGGTTGATCGTATCGCTCTCTTCACGGCGACCAGCGACGACTTTACGATGAAGAACATCAACATGAGCGTCGAGGAGTCGCTCCAAGTTTTCTCAGAAGTCGCCAACGCCTACCGATCGTCGATTCCCGACGGTTGGATTCGCGGCTACGTCAGCACTGCGTTTGAGTGTCCGTACGCAGGCAGAATGCCTGCCGATCTGGCGATCAATGTTGCGGAAAGGCTACTTACCATGGGCTGCGACGAGGTTAGTTTCGGCGACACGATCGGGGTGGCTGTGCCAAGTGAAGTACGGCACCTCACCAAACTCGCCCAGAATGCGCTCGGCTTGGAGAAGGTGAACTTCCACTTTCACGATACTCGCGGTACTGCGATTGCCAATGTCGCTGAGGCATACGAACTTGGCGTTCGATCTTTCGACTCAAGCGCCGCGGGTCTCGGGGGGTGTCCTTATGCGGTGGGCGCTGGGGGCAACTTGGCGACGGACGACTTGGTCTACTTCCTTGAGCGATCAGGAGTGTCAACCGGTATTAACTCGTCAAAACTAGCCTCGGCTAGCCTGCCGATCCTGGAGTCGCTTGCGAAGGCTCAGCAGGCGGTCTTGGCCGAGTCGCGCCGTACGCAATAACTGCAGCAAGAACCAGCGCAACTAGACCCGTTGAGAGCCACTCTTCGGTGTTCAGTTTGAACTCCCGAAGATTGACCATAAGCACAGTCAGACCAATCGGAACAAGCAAGGGAACGGGACCGAGAATGAACGCCAGTGGAATGTATAGTGCGAGTGCCACTCCCAGCCAGATTGCCGTCTCTCTAGCCCGGAGACCAAACCGAAACAGAGCCACAAAGAACATTCCCATAAACAGGAAGTCGGCTGGACCGACATAGGCCATCGTGCCCACAGTTCCCGTGGACGGTGCAGCCGTCGA
>CALMEF010000050.1 GCA_937862825.1 uncultured Armatimonadota bacterium | reverse complement strand
GGGCGCAGCGGCGGCGGCCGTCATTTTTGTGATGAGTGTTGGGGCCGTTATTGCGCTGAACAACAAGCCAAAGCCGGTCGCTTCACTAACAGGCGCCGAGGTCGGACAGGCCAATCAGATGACTGGCTTTAGTGCAGAGCCCAGAATGGAGGCCAATCAGGAGCAGCTCGGTTCCAACAACCAAGTGCAGTCCAATCCTGGGGTCCAGCCTGGTGTTGGTACTCCGACGAACCCGCCGGTTAACCCGAACAATGGTGGCGCGAGGGTCAATGTTCCGGCTGGTGGACCTCCGGTTACCCCTTACTCGGGCACTCAGTTGCCCAATCCTACTGAGGTTCCGCCAGTTCGTATTGAGGGCCCGATTCCGAAGGCAGACCCGCCGAAAGGTGATGAAACTCGCCCCGCACCAGTTGAGCCCGATCCGACGTTTGAGGACGCCAAGGAGGAGGTAAAGCCGAAAGACGATCCTGGCGTCATCATGATCAAGCGAAGTGGCGGTGGGGCCACCAAGGTTGGAGGAAGCCAGACCATTCCTGAGAAGACGAACGACAACGCTTCAGTGAGCCGAAGGGCTCGTGAGGCTTTCCAACTTGGAAAGTTCGAGGATGCCGCGCGACTTTACGAAGGTGCCCTGCGACAGGGGGCAGATCCGGCGTCAACCAACCAGCGACTTGCTCAATGTTACGAGAAGTTGGGCCGATCTGGGGACGCCGTTGCGGCTTACAACCGAGCCATTACGGCCTATCAGAGCGCCATCAATGCCGGTGGCGATTCAGCCCGGTTGCAGGTAGCACTTGACAGTTGCAAGCGAGCCGTCAAGATGCTTGGAGGCTAACTGTGAAACGGCTTTTTGGTTCGTTGCTCATCTGGGCCTACGCTGGGCTTTCACTTGCGGCGACGCCACAAATGGTGATCGTCCAGGAGTGGGCCAAGCCGGAGAAGGGGCAGGACCTCAATGTTTCGATTGGCAACTATCTTGCTCAAGAGTTGGAGAACCAGGGAAGGGTCGCTCCAATCCTTTGGAGCATTACCGACCCGTATTTTCGGGCAGCTATTGATGACGGAATTCTCAAGTCGCCCTCGGAGCACCCGACGTTGGACGAGGCTCAAAAGGGCACTTCGAAACTGAAGGCAGACTACTTGCTTTACGTGTATGCAAAGCGCGATAAGGACATGATCTTGGCGCGTGCCCAGTTGTTTCACCGAGGCAGGCTGATTTGGCAGGATCCGTCCAAGGAATCTGCCGAGGAAGCCGTAGCACGCCGAAAGTTGGAGCGTTTGGATGAGCAGGCCCGTCAGCGCGGTGTTGACGTCCCGCAGCGTCCCGAGCACTCTGGATTTCGATCGTTGGCGGTGTCACTTGACAGTGAACTCGATATTGAGAACGCGGCCCTGAGCCTGGCCCGCACGTGGGGGATGGTCTTGGCCAGCGGCCCGCTCAAGGACTTGAAACCGAGACCTGTTGCACAGACGCCGGACGCCGATCCAGGGACCCAGCCAACGGTGACTGAGGTGCCCGAGGCAAGGACGGTTGACAACAAGGACCTGATTGTTGAGGTTCAAAAGGCGCTCACCAAGGGGAACACCGACCTAGCGATCAATATGCTTCGCGATGCGATTGATGTTGAGCCGTTTGACTTCGAGCGACGTCGCATGTTGATCGAAACGCTCATGGCAACGGGGCATTTTGAGGTTGCCGCAGGAGAGGCACGCCGAGCGGCCGACCTCATGCCTGATCAGGTTGAGTTGAGACTGATGGCGGCTCGGGCCTGGCTTCGCGTTGGCGATGCCGACGAAGCCCAAGTTGACTTGAACGAGGCTGTCGTGCGTGCTCCGGACAGTGCGGTCACCCGTCAGTTGCTTGGCGAGATGAGCCTGATGAAACAAGAAGTGGCGAGTGCCATCGAGCATTTCACGGCTTCAATCGACAGGGCTCCAAAAGCGGAGTCGCTTTTCTCGCGAGGAGTGGCTTTGGTGCTCTCTGGAATGCCCAAGGAAGCCGAACGTGATTTTGAACAGGCCAAGGTTCTGGGTTTGGCGGAGGATCCGAACGCCCAGAACTTACGATTTGGAACGGTTTCTTCATTGCTTGATGCTGGGATTGCGAAGCAGGCGATTGGGATCCGGGATTTGATTTCCAAGGCTCGCCTGAACCGAAAGGATCAAGTTGTAGGAGAGTCGCTCGGCAAGCACATCGCATTCGTGGCTGGTATGCGCGACCTTGTGGATCGAGTCAAAGCCCCGAAACATCACGAGGTTTCTGCTGAGCACCGGGCATTGGCCCTTTCCTTGCTGCATCAGTGTATGACTGAGATTCAGGACTTCCTCCGTTCCGGCGACGACGAGGTGCTGAGTGACGCGACGCTAAGTCTCGGCGAGTCGCTCAAGCACCTTGGAACCGCTCGCGATCTTCAGAAGGCCGAACGACAGTCAGGCTCTTAACGTGTTCGTTCTCGTATCGTTCCTCGCGGCCGTCATAGCCGGAGTTTGGTTTGGACTCCGGCGGCGGCCAAAGTTTGTTTTTCGTCCAGGACAGAGCGTGCGTGTTCGGTTTCGCGGGCATGTTGCTCGCGCTCGTCTGCTTTATTGGAGCGAGCAAGGGTTTGCGATCGAGCCACCGATTAGCCGCGACGGTCCCGTCGCTTGCGAACTCTACGAAACTGTGACCCTTGAGATCGCCCAGTCGAGTGGGGTTGCTTTGGTTCGTGCGAAGGTCGCTCAGGTTGGCGCTTTGGTGGCGTTCGAATCGCCTTCATTTATCCGACTTTGGGATCGGCGGGAGGTCAAACGGGCTCCGGTTGACGTTCCGGTCTGCATTGATGGCGAGGTTGGGCGGATGGTGGATGTTTCGGAGCAGGGTTGTCGCGTTAACACCAAGGCAGCGATTTCGCGCGGCGAGCGAGTGTCCGTGGATGTGCCCCATCGGGGTCGTGTGTTCGGTTGGGCATTGGCAGTCGGCGATGGTTTTGTTCGCTTGAGATTCGAAGATCCCTTCTTGCAATAAATCCTTGCACCTCGCTTTCCTATCTGCTAATATGTAAAATCTGTTAGGGAAGGGGAGGCGAATTGATCAAAAGGTTGTTCCTGTGGTTGGCATTGGTTGTGCCTGGTTATACGGTTGCTACTCAGCCGGACATGATTTGGCAGACTGGTGGGCTGGAGCCTCTTCGGTATATCACGGCGAAGTCGGCTTACGATGAAAGCCCTTGGGTTGTACAGGTCAGCAACCATACGGTTCGATGTTTTGTCGCGTTCGGGAATTCAATCCTTTGGTCCGTATCGGCTCCCGAAGTGTTTGGCGCGGCGGCAATATCACCAAACCGCGCGGTGGTCTTTCATCGAAATCGTGCTGGCACAGATCGAATCCAGGTGCGATACACGGCCAGTGGCAACCTTCGCGAGGAGTTTGCTTACACCTTTGATACCTCTGTATGCCAAATCGTTTCCGAGAGTGCAAACCGAATCTATGTTCTCCATGGCTCAAAACTCGACGAGTTAACTCGGGTCTCGGCGGGGAACTGGGCCCGAACTTATCGTTGGCAGTTAGAGAACACACAGACCTCAAAGAGCGATACCTGGCTTGCTCTTGCGGGTTCGCAACACCTTATTGTTGTCGATGGTTTGGTGGGCATCAAGACGTTCAACCGGACAATCAAATCGCAAACACCGATAAACCTGATACCTTCGACTCCCCGTTCCTATCGGTTCGACATTGCGGTGTCGGATGACGGAACCCAGCTCGTCGCAACAACTTTGGATGTCGTACTCGTTTATCGAACCTCTGATTGGGCCTTGGTGTCAACGATCTCTCCCACAGGGTCAGTGCGGTCAGTTGACTTCTTCGTCAACGGTGACCTGTGTGTGCTTCACTCGACTTCGGATACTACCAGTGCGCTATCTCGAATCACGGTTGCCGGGGCGGTTCTATGGACTACGACCAGTTTTGCGTCTCAGACCTTTCGCTCCTCAATAGCTTCAACTGGCCAGAGCTTCGTTTCATCTTGGGGAGGCAAACACTCAACTTATTTCGCATCCACCGGGAACAACTTAGGGCTGATGGGGAGAACGGGGAAAGTCAACTTCATTTGCCCTGGTGATGAACAGGTTTTCGTGGTCAATGACCGGAATGAGATCATCGGACAAAACAACATCTATGGATCAGAAGATAGCGAGAGACATGCCGGACTGTTTTCTGTTCGCGGAGCGGACTATGGGTCCGGACGACTTGTTTGGTCCGACTCGTCAATTACGAAGATTTTGCGCGCCTCCGATAATGTCGTGATCAAGACGATCTTCAAGGGCGCAAATGCCCATCAAGTCGGATACCGCACGGTCGCGGCATCCCGAGGGGTCGTTCCTTCGGCAGGCGTTGGGCTTGCGGGGGTCGCGACGTCCGGTGGCATATTCTTCTACTCCCTTGGAAACGGTTCACAGTTTCACTCAATGCCGGAGTTTTCGAGCGATTATCGATTCCTTCAGTTCTCTGGTAATGGTCAGCGATTCGTTGGGATAAGGGCTAACAGTCAGGTTAAGATCTGGTCAACATCGGTCTTTCCCGGAGGGTCTCAAGCTGAGGGATCCTTTGCAACGGGTGGATTTGTCACTGCGGGTCTGAGCCCAGACGGCAACATGCTATTGATTACCAAGTTGGATGGATCGGTTGTGGTTTACACGCGGAACGGGAATGCTGTGTGGGCTCTCTCGGATACTCTTCAGGTCGGCCTTCCTGGTGCAAAAGCAGAATCTGTATCGTTCGCTCCCGATGGGTCAAGGTTCTTGCTGGGAGTTGTCGGTGCCAATGGAGGTCAGGTCGAGATATGGAACTCTGCGACCTTGAGTCGGCAACTCACATTTGAAGACAGCGGATTTTGTAGGGTGGCAGCTTTTGGTCTGACTGGTCAGGCAATCTACTATACGGGGTATTCGGCGGCTTCAGAAACCAATGATGGTCTGGTCAAGTCAGTATGGAATCCATTTCGGGCCGTAGCTCCTTGGCACATTTCTCCAAAGAGTTCGTTCGTGAATGTTGGTGGGTCAAGACTCTTGTCGCTTTATTTGACCGCACCTGCCCCATCAGACGGATTCGTTGTAGCGATCAGCACTTCGGTGCCTGGTAAAGTCAGCGTTCCAACGAACGTTACCTTTGCGGCAGGGGAGCGATATAAGCAGTTTGCAGCTGTTGGGGTTAGCGCGGGAACGACTGTTGTTGCGGCAGCAAAGAATGGGGTTGTTGCAAAGAGTGTTTTGGAGGTATGGCCATGAGGGGCCTTTCTATTCTAGTTTCGTTTTGGTTGGTTCTGCTCTCTCGGTTAGTTTTTGCGGCGGAAGCGTCCGAGGTTTGGTGGGCAGGCGGCATTGCACCCATTCGTTTTTTCACCAGTACGCATACGGATGATAACTTGATCAGGGTGCTTGAGGTTAGCGTTGATACGGTACGGTGCTTTCAATCCACAAGTCCCAGCTGGACAGTTTCGGCAAAGAATGTCCGAGGCGCAGCGGCCATTTCACCAAACAACGCCGTGGTGTTCCATCGCGTTGATGATGGCGTGGACAAAATTCAAGTCAGGTATCTCGCTTCTGGAGTGTTACGCGAAGAGTTTGAGTATCCGATGGTTCCTGCCAATGTTCAGATTGTGGCGGAAAGCGCAAACCGCATCTATATCGTGCACGGTCAAAGTCTTGACGAGTTAACGAGAGATTCCAATGGCGTTTGGTCGCGGACTTACCGCTGGAACCTTGTTTACGGATGCGGATATCTTTCGTATACCAGTCTGGTACTGTCCGGTTCGAACATTGTTGTCAATGAGGACTTATCAAAAGTAGTTAATGTCTTTAGTAGAACAGCCAAATCTCAAACCCCAATTAAGACTTTTTCATCGGCGAGTTCCTCAGATCGCTTTGTCGACTTAGCCCTTTCGACGACTGGTGCTTACTTGGCGATGGCCCGCCTGAACCAAATCGTGATTGTCCGGACGTCAAACTGGTCATTGGCTGCTAGCCGGGTGCCACCTGGCGAAGTTCAATCAATTGACTGGTTTGCCGATGGCGATCTAGCCATTGCCCACAAGACTGGCGAAACGACTGTCGCGTTGTCTCGTTTACCGTCGCAAGGCTCGGTTGAGTGGACGACTCCCAGTTACTCGAAGCCCAATGGTTTCCCGTCGATAGCAACAAGTCGAGGTGGGGACACGGCTTTCTTTGCTGGAGGGCAACCCATGTTCATCGTGTCGAACGGCGCACTTGGGGGCTGGCTCGGCCGCACCGGACGCATAAACTTCATTTGTCCGGCCGAAGAGCGCGTTTTCGTATTCAACAATCAGAACGAGATCATTGTGTACGATCCGGTGAACGGGACTCGCATGGACTTTGAGGGCTTAGGTTTGTTCGCTGCCCAAGGTGCGGCGTACGGATCAGGACGGTTGGTTTGGTCTGACACAGGAACAACAAAGATTCTAACTGGCGACAATTTGACGCTGGTCAAGACAATCCTCAAAGGGGCCACCTCCCATGAGGGTGGTTACCGAACCGTGGCTGCTTCGAGGGGCACGGTGCCCTCGGCGGGTTCTGGGTTGGCCGCGATCGCCTCGCCCAACGGTGTTTTCCTGTACCGACTAACGAACGGCAGTACGTTTCTATCGATCAGCCAGTTTTTGAGCGATTATTGCTTTGTACAGTTTTCGAACAATGGCCAGCGGTTTGTAGCGATAAGAAAGAACGGCGAGGCCAAGATTTGGTCAACTTCCGGTTTTCCCGGGTCGACTCAGGCTGAAGCCACTGTGAATCTGGTCGGATTTTCCACCGCCGCCATGAGTCCAGACGGCAACTCTTTGCTTGTTTCAAACCTAAGTGGAAATGTCGTCAAGTACACGAGAAGTGGTGCTGGAGTTTGGTCGCTGGCGGGTTCAGTTCAGGTCACGACAAACGCCGTTATTGAGTCATTGTCGTTTGCCCCTGACGGGTCCCGGTTCTTGGCAAGCGTTGTCAACTCGGTTGGGGGACAGATTGAGATTTTCGAGCATGCGACGCTGAGCCGACAGATATTCTTTGAGAACCGTGGACTGTGCCGAACTGCGACCTATGGACATAGTGGTCAAACCATTTACCACGCTGGATACACGAGTGCGAACGAACCTACGGACGGGCTCTTGCGCACCATTTGGAATCCATACCGGGCTTCTGGAGCATGGACGTTAACAGCGGACGATACCAGCCTGGAAATCGATGTGCCATTTGAACTTACGTTGACACTCAGTGCACCAGCACCAGCAAACGGATTTTCGGTTCCGATTAGTGTTTGGGCTCCCGAACGGATAAACGTTCCAAGTGCAGTCGTTTTTAATGCTGGAGAAACCACAAAGGTGTTTACTGGGGTTGCGACCGACTATGGGGCCAACATCATCTCCGCTGCCAAAAACGGTAGCGTCGCAAAGGTCACGGTGTACGTTCGCTAAGCGAATCCGGCAAGACCCTAATAGAGCGCCTAGCCTTGATCTGATGCGAAAATGTGCTCAATCCTCTTGTCTGGGACCAACCAGATGAGGGCGACGAGTGTGAAAAGGGCCAGACTGATCCAGTGGTTGACAAAACACAGGGCGACACCAGCCGCGTAGACAACGACGGACATTTTCCCTTTCCAATCCTTTCCGATAGCCCTTTGTAGCAACGAGTCTTGGCCATGGCCCTTGATAAGACATTGGCTCAAGATGTAGTAGGCGATTGCCGCCATGAGGAGTACGACACCATACAAGGCGACCGTGTTGGGCGCAAAGTGATTCTCACCCATCCAGGCGGTAACGAAGGGGAAAAGCGACAGCCAAAAGAGCAGGTGCATGTTGGCCCAGAGCGTTGCGCCATTCACCTGCTTGACGGTGTGTAGCATGTGGTGGTGGTTGTTCCAGTAGATGCCCACGTAAAGAAAACTGAGCACATAACTGAGAAACACCGGCAAGAGGGGTTTCAAACCCTCAAGCGAAGGGTCATGAGGCACCTTCAGTTCAAGCACCATGATGGTGATGATGATGGCCAAGACCCCATCGCTAAATGCCTCCATGCGATTTCGGCCCATGCTCATGATGGCGATAGTTTAGCAGAGCTGAGCCTTCTCCCGAATCAGGAGAGGGAGTTAATCCAACTTGGCGTTGTCGATCAGGAACTTGGTTACCTTGCGGTAGATCGCTCGGTAGTGCAGGTCCTCAACTGCGTTGTTCTTGCGCAGGATCGTCAGTAGTTCTTGGGGAGCGATTTGGTATTCGCGGGCCATATCGAAGAGTTCAGCGTTTAACTCGGTGTTTGAGAGTTTCATCTCTTCTTTGGCGAAGATTTCTCGGACCACAACCGCTCGCTCGACATAGATTCGAGCCTCTTCTTGCTGGGCCTTGACAAACTCTTCGACGGTCATTCCGTTTGACTTTGCGTAGTCTTCAAACTTGATCCCAGAGCGTGCGGCTTCTTGCGCCACGTCATAAAGTTTGCGTTCGGCGACAGACTCCCACATGTTATCTGGCACGGCCACCTTGCCACCGGCTCGAATCATGTCGAGCAATCGCTCGTTAAGGAACTCGCTGGCGGCTGCCTCGCGCGATCCAGTCAGGAACTGCTTAACCTTTTCCTTGAGATCGTCAACGCCCTTTGCGTTGAGTTCCTTGGCGAATGCGTCATCAAGGGCTGGAGCATGAACAGCGGAAACTGAACGGACCGTGATCTTGCAGTGGTGCTCCTTGCCTGCCCAGTCCTTTTCTTCAAACGACTTGGGGAACTTGAGGTCGACCGACTTCATTTCTTCGACGACCATTCCGCTAATGGCGTCATCGAGTGCTTTGAAGGTCTTGCCTGCGACGACCATGAAGTTACGTCCTTCACCAGCGTCACCTTCAATCTTGATGTTGATGGTGGCAACGTCACCCTCACCCACGCCACGACCGGTGACCTCTTCCTTCTTGCTCATGCGGTCTTGGAGGTCCTTGATGTACTCATCAACGTCCTTGTCGGTCACCTCGGTATTGGGTTTGGCAACCTGAAGACCCTTGTATTCGCCGAGTTCTACGACTGGTTTGAGCGGGACTTTCGCGCTGAACTCGCACTTTGCCGGTTCTTCTTCAAGAGTTTTGATTTCAACCTTGGATTGACCGTGAGCCTCAAGTTTCTGCTCGTCGAGAGCGGACTTGATTACGGTGTTAACGATGCTTTCAGCGGCAAAATCCTTGATGTACTGCGGGGCCGCGCTTTGCTTCACGAGGTGCTTCGGGGCGGCACCTGGTCGGAACCCGGGAATGCGCATGTGCTTTGCGGCCTCTTTGTAGGCCTTATCGAATGCCTTTCGGACTTGGTCTTCGTTGCAGACGATGTCCAGTTTGACGGTGCACGGATTCAGGTCTTCGCGGGTTACTTGCATGGCTGACACAACTTTGAGCCGCGACTGCGCGCGGGCGTTCTATTTATGGTACCCGTTTGAGGCTATTGGTAGAACTGCACAGAGGCTAATCTTACGGGGCCTCGGCTTGACATAATGCGCAGTTCCAGTTGATCTACGGTGACGGGGTTCTTCAAGTGAAAGATACGCTTCGCTCCGATCGTTGTGCCTTTCGCAATCTCCTCGCCACCAGTCACTGCAAAGGAGGTAACCGTTTGCCCGAACTGGATGGCTTCTTGCAAGACCACGGTTCGAATCTGACTTCCGCGAAGGACGTCGAACTTGACCCAGTGCGTGGCGGCTCCGGGGCTGGGCGACCAAAAAGTGTCGCGCCTGTTGTCGGTTAGCCCAGACGGATCTCCGGAGGACGCGGTCATTCCTTTGATTGAGATTGGCTTGGCAAACATCGCGTTTCGCAGTTCCTTGAACTTGAGTAAGGATTGCACGTCATTCTCGTGGATGAGTCCTCTCTTGTCTGGCGGAACATTCAGTAGGAACGAGCCGTTTTGACCGACGGAGCGCAGATATAGATCGAGGAGAGTCTCCGGCGATTTCACCTTGCCGTCTTCAGTAGCGCGCCAGAACCATCCTGGACGGATTGAGACGTCGCATTCGGCGGGAACCCAGTGCGAGCCACCCTCATGGCCTTTGGTCAGTTGAGCGTAGAGCGGCGAGCCAGGAACGAAGAGATCGCGGTTGAGTGTGCTCCAACACGTCGGATCAGAGTGTCCAGCCTCGTTTCCTACCCAGCGAACATCTGGTCCTGCGTCGCTGAAGATCACCGCCATCGGCTGAAGTTCACGAACAACTCCAATGAACCCGGGCCAATCGTAGACTTGCTTTTTGCCATTAGGCCCCTCGCCGTTGGCACCGTCAAACCAAACTTCGAAGATGGGACCATATCCGGAGAGAACCTCGCGAAGCATATTCTTGAAGACTTCGTTGTACTCATCGGTTCCGTAGGTCGGATGGTTACGATCCCAGGGGGATAGGTAGACGCCGAGTTTAATGCCGAACTCCTTGCATGAGGCAGCGAGTTCCTTTAGGATGTCGCGTTTGAACGGACTCTGAGAGACGGTGTGCGTGCTGTATTTCGATGGCCAAAGACAGAAACCATCGTGGTGCTTGGCGGTGATGATGACGCCTTTCATTCCGGCATTCTTGAAGGTCTTGGCCCACTGCCGTGTATCTAATTGGGTCGGATTAAAGACCTTTGGGTCCTCAAGGCCGCTACCCCACTCCTGCGCCGTGAACGTGTTAGGTCCGAAATGAACGAAGGCGTAGTACTCCATGTCGTGCCACGCGAGCTGGCGCTGGCTAGGGACTACAACTTGGGCGGCCATGATGAGCGCTGGGATGAGAGACATCGCTGCGGAGAGTTTACGCGGAGACGATTCAGTCTCGGGCGCTCAGATCAACCAGGACCTTTATAGCGTCCCACATTGGTGGCGAAATATCTCGCTCAATACGTTCAAGAATCCATTCCGATTGTTTAACGTATCTTGACAACTTGTCCCCAGTTCGAGTTGCATAGGCGCCCTCCAAATTTGAAATCCGATCTGCCAGTTTGATTCGTTTCGCGTCGTCACTCATTCGGGTGATCTCTTCCAGCAAGAGATTGCTTCTAAGGTGCCAGATTTCTTCGTCTGTGAGTCCTTGCCCGGTGAAGTCCGGTTCTTCGCGGGTCACTTCAATGACGAGATCGAGAACCCTTCCACCGAGTTCTTTGAAGATCGTTTCGGGGTGGAGGTCGGTTTCTTCGAGGGTGTCGTGCAGAACTCCTGCGGCGAGAACGTCCTCATCAGTTACTCGCCCCACGTATCTCAGATTGTTAAGCACGTCAAGGGGGTGGGAAATGTAAGGGAGTGGTGCCTCACCGTCACGGAACTGTCCCTTGTGGGCTTTGTAAGCAAGGCGAATGGCTTTCTCAATCGGCGTCCCCATACTTGGAATGATATCGGAGGTAAGGTTACGGTTGCATGGCAAGACGGCTGGCGGCGGCAGATATCGGGAGCAATACCGTACATTTGCTCGTTGCATCGGTCGGTTCGGGCCGCGTGAGACGGATTCGCAACGACAGTGACTGGATCGGCTTGGGCGAATCTGTGAGTCGGGAAGGCCGTATTTCCGAGTTCACCCAGGGCACGCTGATTTCATCTCTTCTTAACTTTCAGGCCATCTCTGCAAGCCACAAGGCGGAGGCGTTGTACGTCCTTGCCACCGAAGCGGTGCGAAGCGCTTCAAATGGGGAAGCAGTGCTGGCGGAGATTCAACGGCGAACGGGGCTGGAAGTTCAGGTCATTTCGGGCGAGCGTGAGGCCGTACTCGGCTTGCGTGGGGCCCTGATCGACACTCGACCGGCTGAGCATTTTGCCTTTGCTGAAGTCGGTGGTGGGAGTGCTCAGTTGGCCTCCTGCGATGGCAGACAGGTTACGGATGAAATGAGTTTGCCGATTGGGACGGGTCGTTTGACCGCGATGTTCTCGCTGGAGTTTCCATGCAGGCCGCCATCGCTCGCTAAGGTCGAAAGTTATGTGGCCGACATCGTTTCAACTTTTAGCCCGACTTTCAAGCCGACGAAATTGATCGCGTCGGGGGGAGTCGCACGCGGATTGGTGCGAGCCCTGCACCCTGATGGGGATCGACGGATTCACCTGAGCGAGCTGGAGTACCTTGTGTGGGCGACCCAGCGGTTGACGGTTGAGCAGACCAGTCAACGATTCGGAGTCAAGTTGAAGCGGGCTTCTACTCTGATGCTTGGTTCCGTTATCTTCCGACAAGTGTTGGACCACCTTAGCTTGAACGAGGTTCAAGTTAGCGAGTTTGGAGTGCGCGAGGGCGCACTCCTTGAGATCGCAGAGGGCGGTCTTATTCTTCCTGGCCTAGCAAAGGTTGGATAGGTGACACCGGGGCCAGAGCAGGGAGTGCTCCGAACTCAACCAGGTCACAGTTGACCTGAACCCCGGCAGGACCATGCCATCGAACCCTTGTCCTCGCTCGCCGCTCGGCACTGACTACTTTGCCCGACAAGGCAGGAGGCGTGTTGAACTCAAAGAGTTGGTCAATCTCAGTCGTTGCCGTGGATCCGAGTTGAACCCAGGTCTGGTCAACATAGTTGTACACGTCCACCTCCATCGTACAACCTGGTGCGCTGGCCTCAACTTGGACGCGGAGTTTCTGAACTCTACCGGCCCATTGGATTGCTGCCTCGGCCTGAAGAACCGCGTCGCCATTTGCATTCGCCGTTATGGCCCCGCCCGCATAGGTGTTGTCGCCCATGATCAAGTCGCGCCATCTTTCCGTTTGACCTGCCGTGCCGGTATCCACACTAACCCAGTCTGGATAGCCCGGTTCCAAGTCTCTCAGTTGCACGATCTTTGATACTGATGGAATGCCCCGTCCAAAGTTGTCAACCACAAAGAGCATGTAGAAGCCGGGGATGGCCTGAGCCGTTGATGTTGGTGGGTTTACGGTGATTCGACCTGGGTTTGCTGGCAGCGTGGACTTGTTGAGGAGCACCGTGGCCTGATTTGAAGCAAACGCGTGCGAGACGCCAACGAGCGGTACGAGCGATATCTTTGAGATCTGCCTGCCTGGAAAACAGGCAGCGTCAATCACGAATGGTGTTCCATATCGAATCTGACTGGGGCTCGAAACGATGGTAGGTCTCGACTGTTGCCAGTTGTTCGTTCCGCCATAGGGTGGTGAGAAGATCACCGGCTTTCTTTTGAGGCTTGCCCGTCCTGTTGGGTTGCTTGGCGGGTACTGAATGTTGCTGTATTCCCATTCTCCGCCGGACATGAGAACCCTCGCGTCAGGAAGGAGAACAGCCGTGCTGTGATAGCCTCGACCAGCATAGGTGCGAATGGCCGCTGGTGGTTCCTCAAGAAGTTGCCAGGGGTTCGATGGATTTTGCGGATCCCATATCTCGGGTCGAAGTCGTTCGGTTGACCCACGGTAATCGCCCCAGTAGTTGCCTCCCATTGCGATAACCCGTGCATCGGGCAACGCAACCAGACAGTGGTTCTTGCGACCAAGGTTCATGTCTGGTCCGGATGTCCACGTGGGTGTTTCCGCATTCAGGTTGATAAAGTTCGTCGTGGCGGCTGAGAAGTATAGAGAAGATCCGCTAACGAGCGGCAACTCACTCTCAATTCCGCCCTCGTTCGGAACGCCACCGCCTCCACGCGAGCCTCCACATCGGATAAGCGTTCCGTCAACCATCGCGCAACTCGGATACGCTCGCCGGACATTGAGCACTTCAGCGGGCAAGGGATATTGGGTGGTCCAGTTTAGGGTCTGAAGGTTGAACTTCAAGTTTGGTGGAACGGCGTAACCTGTGGTGGTGTCCTCAAATCGCCCATTTGTTGCGATGAACACTTGACCGTCCTTTGGATCAATGAAGGCGAATGGGTAGTAATGGTTGAGCCTTCTCAGGTTTGGCGAGGCAGCCAAATGATCCAGCGTCGCCTGCGGGCCAACTTTGTGCATCCAAAGTTCGGCCACTTCGTTGATGTTGTTTGCTCCCGAATATGCCGTGACATCCTTGGTTCCGGCCAAGATGAGGACTCGGCGATTAGGAAGCGAAACAGCCGATGGGTACCACCTCGGCAACACCATCTCAGAATAGGGTTGCCATTTGGTGCCGTTTGGGGCAAAGGGCGAATAGACATTGATTTCCCGGGTTCCAATATCGTTCCCCAGGTGCCCGCCAGCGAACATGACGCTGCCATCCCAAAGCACGGTTTGTCCTGCACAGAAGATGTTGTGCGGCGTGTGCGGGGCGGTGTCCCAATAGGGCACCAGGGTCGGAGCATCAAACAATCCATTCGCCCCCGCTGAGATTTCGGCGGTTCCAAAGGCGGTTACCTGGGTGACTCCGTACTCTGCCGCTGTCCTTGGTCGGTTCACCGCGAGTAGATTGCCGTTGGGCAAATGGGCAAGGTGGATCGGCATCACTGGCCAAGAACTGGACGAAAACGCCCAAGTTCCCAAGTCTTGTGCCGATACTTTAGAGCAGAGTAGCCCGAGACAGTAAAATGCCCCTAGGCGTATTTGACTAGGTACTCCCAACATTTTTTCCCTCCGACAGCATTATAAACCTAAGACTCGTGGAAAAAGTAACGATTCAAAAGAAACTTTCTGTTAGCAAGAAGAAGGGTGCGGCTCACAAGTCTGGAGCAGCATCGATTCAGCGCTACCTGAACCGAGAACTCTCTTGGTTGCAGTTCAATCGTCGCGTTTTGGCTGAGTCGGAGAATCCTGAGAATCCGTTACTAGAGCGCCTCAAGTTCATGGCGATCTTTGAGTCGAACCTGGATGAGTTCTATATGGTGCGCGTCTCTGGATTGATCGAGCAGTCCGAGAGTGGGGTTCAGGATCTGTCTCCCGATGGACTTTCGCCGGCGGAGCAACTGGCGGACGTATCGGTCGCTGCATCGGAGCAACGATCTGCTGCGGCCAGGATTTGGCACGATCATTTGCTTCCTCAACTCGCGGACGAGGGTGTTCATTTGGTGCAGTACTCGTCTTTGAACCCTGAATCTCGTGGGGATATTGAGGCCTTTTTTGATCGAGAGGTGTTTCCTCTTTCGACACCCCTGATCCTCTCTCCCGCACCTTCGCTTCCGTTCATCTCGAATCGGAGTTTGAACCTTGCGGTGCTCTTAATGGACGACGATGGAGGTCGGCGGTTGGCGAGAGTTAAGGTGCCGGATATTCTCAAGCGCCTGGTGCCGGTTCCGGGGCGGCGTTCAACCTATGTCCTGCTGGAAGACGTTCTTCGGCACAATCTCCAGAAACTGTTTCCCGGGGTTGAGATTCTCGGCGCTTACTTGTTCCGGGTGGTTCGTGATGCGGACATCGAAATTCGAGAGTTGGAGGCAGGTGACCTTATTGAGGGTATTGAGGAGACGCTTCGACTCAGGCGATTTGGCGATCCGGTGCTCCTCGAAATCGAGGCTTCGGCAACGAAAGAAGTTCATGAATTGCTGATGCGGCTCCACAAACTGGAGGAGTCCGACACCTTTGTGATCGACGGACCCGTGGGACTCAGTTTCCTCTGGGAGATCGCGGGGCTGGATCGAAGGAGGCTAAAGTTCGGCGCGTTCACACCGAACACCAATGACGCGATATCCGAGGGCAAGTTGTTTAAGACGATTGCATCTGGCGATGTCCTGGTCCATCACCCTTACGATAGTTTCAAACCAGTTGAGGATTTCGTGGCTTCAGCCTACCTAGATCCGAACGTCATCGGAATCAAGCAGACGCTCTATCGGGTGGGTGCAGAGTCGCCCATTGTCGAGTCGCTACTTGAAGCAGCGGAAGAAGGCAAGCAGGTTGCGGTTGCGGTTGAGTTAAAGGCCAGGTTTGACGAGAGCAACAACCTCGTTTGGGCGCGAGCCTTGGAGAGGGCCGGAGCGCACGTCACTTACGGCTTTCCCGAACTGAAGGTCCATTCGAAGTTAGCGTTGATCGTTCGACGAGAAGGCTCGTCAATTAGAACCTATGGGCACATAGGAACGGGCAATTACAACCCGTCCACGGCGAAGTTGTACACGGACGTCGGACTTTTCACGTCTGACGCGGAAATCACGCAGGACATCCTCAACGTGTTCAATCTGCTGACCGGCTTCTCGAAGCAGCGCGAGTTCAAAAAACTCCTGGTTTCACCCATCAACCTCAGAGATGGGGTAATCAGCCGGATCCAGCGGGAAATTGAAGTGCACAAAAAGAGGGGCGGTGGACGGATCATTTTCAAACTCAATGCCCTTGTGGACACCGAAATCATCGATGCCCTCTATGAGGCGAGCGATGCAGGCGTTCACGTTGACCTCCTCATTCGGGGAATCTGTTGCTTGAGACCCGGGGTTCCCGGTTTGAGTGCAAACATCAAAGTTTGTAGCCTTGTCGGTCGCTTTCTTGAGCACTCAAGGGTTCTCTATTTCGGCAATGGTGGGTCTCCAGAGGTGTATATCGGTAGCGCTGACCTTATGCCAAGGAACTTGGATCGCCGGGTTGAAGTGCTCGCTCCGCTGCAGTCAAAGGCACATCTGACCCACATGCGCGATGTCATTTTGAAGGCGTATCTCAAGGACAACACGAACACGTGGGATATGCAGTCTGATGGAAGGTATGTCCGTCGAAGCGTGCCCGAGGGCGGGAAGGAAGTGTCTGCGCAGGTGTCGCTAATGCGACGGTCGTAAAGGACTCCTAGTCTGGTGCCCGGAGCCGTCGCGACAGGAAAGCGCTCGCAAGGACAAGAACCAGGCCAACTCCGATGGCGACCTGGAGAGCTGGAAACGAGTCACTGGGTCTTGTTTGATGGAGTCCAGTCTTATAGAGCGAAATGTTCTCCAATGCGCCCGTTCTTGCGTTTATCAGAATGGAGCCATCGGGAAGGTTGAACTCGAAACAAAGGGGCATTCGCACATTTGAAAGAGTGCTATGGGAAGGGGCGCTGGGAGGTCCAGGCGCTACATAGACGAGTCTAACCTTCGACTCCAGGTTTGAAGCATTCTTGGCGAACGCCCGGGTGCGGGAGTACCAGTTGCCTTTTGCAACCATCGGGTCTGCCAAAACATGTGACTGTGCCTTGCGCGCAGCCTCAGCCGCGCTGAGTCGCACTTCAGGTTCCTCATAGGTATATCGATTCACAAGAAACAAAGACACCACTTTGCCCGAACTTCGGTTAAGTTCAATTTGCACGGAGTTGCCACCGACAACTGGGTATCCGTGCGGTCTTTGGCGGTACGTAACGAGAGGGCCGGTCGCAACCTCCTGGAAGAACGCCTTTGTTTTTCGTCCAGAAAGTTCGACGCTGGTTAACGTGAATTCACTCTTTGACAGACTGAGCTTTCGCAACACACTGTCTGCCACATTCATTGCCTCAGATGCAGAGGTGATCTTCGGCTTTGCCTCGCTTGGATTCGATACGCTGCAGCGGTATCCCACGATCTTTCCTTGGTAGTCGAAGTTCACCGAGGTGTTTCCAACTCGTAAGGATGGCATGCCTTTGCGAGGAATCGTCACGTGCGCCTTGGAGAAGTCAACATCTGACCCGATGGCCTTGCCAAACCTTCTTGCCTCATCTTTGAGCATTTCCTCCGACACCTGTCCGTGGGCAATCGCGCATAGCAGGGGCAATGTGCCCAATATGGACATTCGGAGGTTTCTCATAGGGTCACCGCAGTCCGAGCAGAGTATGCGAGTTTATGTCGAAGGATCGTGAATTCGTTCACACTGGACTGATTCTATCGAGCAATTTTCGTTCGACTGCGGGCCACTCGGTATCCAGAATTGAGAACAACACGGTGTCGCGAACGTATCCATTTGGCTGGATGCCGTGTTTGCGTAGGGTTCCCTCATAGACGGCTCCGAGTTTCTTGATCGCGTTCTGGCTGTGGAGATTTCGACCGTCGGTCTTGAGTTGAACTCGAAGTGCCTTAAACTGCTCAAAAGCATGGCGAAGCATGAGGAACTTCATTTCTGGGTTCACTGCCGTGCCGCGGTGGGCGGGCACAATCCAGGTCATTCCTATCTCCAATCCGCGTTGGTTCTCGCGAATGTCCATGTAGCAAGACATCCCGATGAGTTCTCCCGTGCTAGCCAGTCTCACTACGAATGCCATGGTGTTGGGCGCGTTCAGGAGCATCTCCACAAATGCGGTGGCTCCGGTCAGGTCATATGACGGCGGCTGGATCGTCACGTAGTACTTGAAGGTCTCCGGTTCCAGAAGCGGGAACAGTTCCTTCGCATGTTCACGATGGAGCGGCGTCAGTACGACTCGGTTCCCTCGTAACTCGGCGGGCTGGACCCAGCCCATCAACGTTGTTCGGCGACGGGAGTCGGCTTCTTTTCAGGAACGATCCACCGGACGATATCCACGTAGAAAACTCCAAAGAAAATCAGGGCTAGCATCGCCAACCCGACTTTCGAAATGGACTCACGTGCCTTAAGGCTTAGCCGTTTCCCCTTTCGTAACATCTCCAGAAAGGCGACCAACATTTGTCCGCCGTCGAGGGGGTGTATGGGTAGCAGATTAAAAATGCCGATTGAGATGGACAGTAGGGCTCCGAGTTCGATGACCTTGGTGACGCCCACCTCGACGGTCTTTTGCGTAGCCTTGAACATCGTGATGGGACCGCCAACTTCTTCTGAAGCCTTCCGTTGGCCGGTGGCGATTCCGAAGAGGGACTTGATCATTTCGACTGGCGCGGAAACTGCCCGCCCCAAGGCTTGACCGAAGGTTGCTGGGACTCGCTCTTCTTCTGGACCTGCCAGGATGCGTCCCTGCTTCTTGAGAACTCCAGTCTCTTCAAGATTTTCGTCAAGCACGGGTGTTGGATCAGGACCGAGGATCGGTGTGACCGTCGTAGAGATCACTTTTCCTTCCCGCTCCACGGTGAACGCCAGGGGCTGATTTGCTCGCTCCCGAACTGTAAAGACTAGGTCGGAAAAACGCTTGATCGGCAGGCCATCAATTGAGAGAACCAAGTCTCCAATCTTAAGGCCAGCACTTGCTGCTGGACCGCCCTCACCGAGCGATCCGATCACGGGCTTGGTTGATCGTTGGGGAAGACCCTGGGCCATATACATTGGAACCAGAATCGCTATGCCAGCGACGACACTGAATAGCGGACCCGCGAACAACACCATAAATCGGGCGAAGGGGCTCTTGCTGTAGAAGCCGCCGGGAATGTTGCTCGTTGAGTCATCCAGTGGATTCTCCGTCTCAGAAATCATGCCCTTGATGCGCACAAAGCCACCGAGGGGTAAGGGGCGCAACGTGAACTCAGTCTCCTCAGGGCCGTTCGGCGTGTCATAGGCCTTGCGGCGCCAGACCCAATACGGACGTCCGAATCCGATCGCAAATTCTTCTACACCCATTTTGAAAATTCGGGCGAAGAGATAGTGTCCGTACTCGTGAGCGGCAACAAGCACCGTCACGATGAGGAAGAACGCAAGAATCGTGGTGAGCAGCAACATCAGGGATTCAACTTAAGAACGCTCGAAGCGTGGCGGGCGTTCCGAATTATCGGCGTTTGACGGCTTCCGCCATTTCCAACACCATTCGTTCAAGTGTATCCGACGTGGAGTAGGCAGGAAGTAAGCCCTTAAGCCGGCCATCGGTGTCTGCGAGAATCTGGAGACACGCTTCGATCTGGTCCAGGTCCACATTTCGAGCCATTCTCATATTCATCCCAATGGCGTTGTCAGATTGTTTGATGATGCTATGCGTGTCAGGAAACGTCCTGTAGATAGACTCGGGCGCGGTTCTGGGTTGGGTTCCAGCATCAATGCATACGCGCGCCTGCCAGAGCAGCCGGAGTTGCCTTGAGACCATTGGCAATATGCTTGAGAACGCGACGTCGGACGACTTCGGATTGGCTACCGCAAGGGTTTTCAGTTGGGAGAGCGCGTCCCTTGGCGACCCGCTTACCAGTGAGTTGACCATCGAAAAGATTGCGAACTCTTTGGACGGAATAGCGACCGCGCGGACGTCGTTCTCGCGAATTTCAGTGGCTTTTCCGACGTAGAGAACAACCTTCTCCATCTCCTCCAACGAGCGGCTGAGGCTTCCACCAGTTATCTCGAGCAATGCGTCGATCGCGGGCTTCGAAATCGTCTTTCCTGCAGCGGCGGCCTCTTTGGACACCAGTTCGTGTGCTTTGTTTCCGGTTACTTCGAACGATTCAACTTTCCCGCCGAGTTTGGTAACGATTTTCGACCATCCAGTGAGGTGCCTGTCGAATTTTTTCTGTGCTGAGTCGTCTCCGCGCTCATCGTCTGCGACGAGAATGAGTCTGCCTGCGCCTGGAGCGGAGTTGAAGTTAGCGTCGGCAGGGTCAACACGAGTTAGGTTTCGGACGATGACCGTGCGATACTCGGCCAAGAATGGGGCCGTTCCGACGGAAGCCAACCAATGCACTGGTTCTGACTCATCGGCCACGAATACTTCCGTGTCGAAATCGTCATTATCTTTCGGCACCAGTTCTGCCAAGGCCCGAAGCCGCAACAACGGTTCCTTTCCAGCAAGAAGTAGGAGTTGACCAGCGGGCATGGAAACCTCATTATGAAGCAAGTAAACTAGCCTGAAGATGAGCGCCGCACTTAGCGCGTTGTTAGACGGGATCATTGACTATGCCGGGCTGTTTCCGCCGGCCAAGTTGGACCTTGAGACTGCGCTCAGAACCTACTTCAAGCACTTAAAGGGACCAGAGAAATGGCTTGTCAGTCGCTTCGTTTGTCCTGCAGGTGAACTGACGAATCTCGGCGAACTGCTGAAGGACTATAAGGGCGAACCTGTCCTGGTCACGGTCATCGGATCGCGAGCGACTTCGGTAAGTGAGCTTCGGCAGGTTGCCGAGCAGGATGCAGAAGCCATTCAGACATTCCATGGAGAAACGGACGGTGCCGCTGAGGTTCAAGCCTATGAAACCAGGGCCATCCATGACGTCCCGATCGGCAAATGCGTGGACATCCTCAGCCCGCTGGCCGAACTGGACGTGTTCTTGGAGGTGCCTTGGTCCGATCACCAAGTTGACGATCTTCATGCGATTGCGGAGCACGACTGGTTGGGGGCAAAAGGCCGGACTGGTGGACTGGTACCCCCAGAGTTTCCTTCTGCCTCGGCACTCGCCGTGTTTCTCCACGAATGCATGAGCCTTGACTTGCGGTTCAAACTCACAGCAGGAATGCACCACCCGCTTCGCCACTACGACGCTCTCATTGGGGCTCATCAGCACGGATTTCTCAATGTGGCATGCGCAGCAACCTTGATCGAAGCGATGGACTTCTCAAAGTCCGAAGTCGAAGAGGTGCTTTTAAACGAGAATCCTGGATCGTTTGTGTTTGGGTCCGACAGTTTTGCATACAACAACCTTGAGGTTGACTTAGCCTCTATTGAAGACATGAGAAGCCTTTTCCTTTCCTATGGGTCTTGCAGCGTTGAAGACCCGATTCTCGGACTTGCCTCGCTCGGGTTGATTCAGGTGGGCAGCCGATGAGATTTGTGGTCCCCTCCGACGCGACTTCGTGGGTCGAAGTCGCCAATGACAGCCACTTCCCGATCCAAAACTTGCCGTTTGGAAGTGTGGACTACGGCAGTGTTGACGCTTCTGCAGTGATCCGGATCGGCGATTACGTCCTGGATTTGTTTGAACTGTACGACAACGGACTTTTGCATGGGGAAGCGGTGTCGGCATCGCTTGATGACATCTTGGATGAGGGCGGTCCGGAAACGCTCAGCGACATTCGGCGGCAAGTCTTCGAGTTGCTCCGGTCCGACAATGCCAAACTTCGCGACAACAAGGGCCTGCGCGAGAGAGTCTTGCGCCACATTGATGACGTTGATGTTCGGGTGCCCGTCACAATTCCCGCGTTTGTTGATTTCTGCTCGGGGATTAATCCCGCAAGCAATGTAGGCAAGATGTTCCGACCGGACATGCCTCCCCTGCTACCGAACTATCGGCATCTGCCGGTTGGATACAACGGGCGTGCTTCTAGTGTGGTTGCCAGCGGTGAGCCAGTCATAAGGCCAAACGGACAGACCAAAGGTGCCAATGACGAGTTGCCAACTTTTGGACCGTCCAAGGAACTTGATTTTGAACTGGAAATGGGCTTTTTTGTTGGCAAAGCGAACGAGATGGGAGTTCCGATACCGATTGACCAAGTTGACAAGTACATGGCTGGCCTGGTCTTGGTTAACGATTGGTCGGCTCGAGATGTTCAGCGTTGGGAGTATCAGCCCCTGGGGCCATTTCTCGCCAAAAGTTTTGCGACGAGCATTAGCCCGTGGATTGTCACGCTAGATGCCTTGGAACCGTTCATGGTCAAGGGACCTTCGCAGGATCCGGAAGTCTTGCCGTACTTAAAGGCAACCAAGCCCTTTCACTTCGACGTGCACCTTGAGGTCTGGCTCCTGACTCCGAAGATGTCGAAGCCGCAGCGAATCTGTGCGACCAATGCCAGAGAGTTGTATTGGAGCATGGCGCAGCAACTTGCTCACCAGACCTGCAATGGGACTCCGATTGATGCCGGTGACCTTTATGCGACTGGCACGATCAGCGGCGACCAATCGGGAACCTTTGGCTCGCTCCTGGAGCTGACGTGGCGGGGTACTCAACCCATCGTGATGGAGGAAACTGGGGAAGAGCGGCGATTCTTGGAGGATGGCGACAGGCTGACCATGACGGGGTATGCCCAAGGCCCGGGTTTCCGCGTTGGGTTTGGTGAAGTAACTGCTGAGGTTATGCCGGCACCATCGTTTCCATGATTGCTTGGCTCTTGGCGGTACCCGTCCTCCGGTTTGGAGTTGCGGATATTGACATCAGTCCGCCTGAACCGCTGCCACTGGGCGGTTATACGGCACGGCAAGGGAAGACATCCGAACCAGGCGGGAAGCCTTTGTTGGCACGAGTTTTGGTTCTCAAGCAAGGTGATTCCACGTTGGCTATCGCAAGCCTCGACATGCTCACCGTTCCGGAGAGTCTTTATGAGGAAGTCGCGAAGCGGCTTCCAGGGATCAAAGCGCTGTTTCTGGTTGCAACCCACACTCATTCCGCACCGGACAGTCAAATGCTCAATCGGCGAATGAACTTCGCGGTGCCGGGGATTGCGTCGTTTAGGGAGCGTTGGCTCGAGTGGTACGCGGACAGGATCGCTAAGGGCATTCTATCGACGAAGCCCACGCAGTCCATTTCGGAACTGCGGATCGAAGAACGCCGTTTGGCGGCGAACAAGGGTCGGCGCGCCGGAGCGGTACCAGATACTCTAGGTTCTCGTTTATCGAGCGGCTCGAATCATCTCTTGTTCCACTATGCGGCTCATGCGACGGTTTTGGACGAGAGGAACTTAAAGACCGATCCGGATTGGCCGGGACTAGTTCGGGATTGGGGCGCATTGCTTCCTGGAGCCATTGGCGATGTGGCTCCGGCATCGGGCGAACTCGGCGACATGCGAAAACTGTTGCGAAAGCCCGTACCGTATATTGAGTCGGTTGTTTGGAATCAGAAGCAGTACTCGTTTGCTTACGTTGAGACTCAGATAGGGCTTGATGCTGTTTCTGCCAACCCGGCGTTCGCGGCCCAGAATAAGATTCCGGCTGCTTTGGCGACAACACTCGTCAGCAAGTTTGCGCCATCCATCGGCAAGGTGAGCGCATTCCGACTTGGAAAGTTGGCGGTCGTTGGAATACCCGGTGAGCCTACTTTGGCGATAGGCAGGGACAGCCGCGACTACGGTCGTCCCATTGGGATCACTTCTGTGCTAGTCGGGAGACACGAGCATGGTTCGATCGGTTACATCCCTAAGCCAGACGATTATGATCGCGGCGGTTATGAGGCCTCGTTGGCCTTTCATGGCCGACTAACTGGGGACAAGGTCACTGAAGCGGCAGAGTCCGCGCTGAATCAGTTGGCAGGGAGGCCATAATCACGCGATGGGCGACGACAAAAAACTCAGTAACGTGATCATGGTCGGCCTCGGCCTGACGCTGATCGGAGGGGTCGGGGCGGGCTTCATGTTCCTGGGAAGCATCGCCTTTGGACTTGGCGCTTACATCGTCGCCGGGTTCTTTGGTTTGATGTTCATGGTCGGATTAGGGATGCTCGTTTGGGGAATCTCGTCGGGCTTGAACACTACGAAGAAACTCGGCTCTGCGACCGTTGTGGAAGAGCTTCAAGGTGTCAAGGTGGTCGCGCGTTTTGCTGTCAACGAGATTGGTGAGACGGTTTTCTCGGATTTCATTCCGGAGGAATCCAGGCTCTATGTCCGCCTGAACTTACCAACCGGGCGATCCGTCGAACTGAAGACGAGCATGAACGTGTGGGAGGCCGCGGGAGAAGGGCTGGAAGGAACTGCTTGGATTCAAGGCGATTGGCTAGGAAGGTTTGAGCGGAATCCGATTCCCAAGCCAGTTCAGTGAAACCCAATTCGAAGCAATAGCGTTCATTTTCAGTACAATCAGGATTGAACGTGGCAGAGTGGTATTACATCGGGCATTACGGGCAACTTGGCCCGCTTACCCAGGAGCAGATTGAAGAACTGGTCCAGGGCGGTGTTGTGCTACGCGAGACGTATGTTTGGAGGACGGGCATGGCCCAATGGAGCGCGGCTGGGAACGTGCCAGAACTCTCCAACTCGTTCCGCCTTGCGGAGCCGTTTGCGGCGCCTCCTCCTCCGCCGATGTCTGCGCCGGTCATGGGAAGTACGCCTCCTCAGCCAGGAATTGGAGCAGGCCCTTATTCATTTTCGAGTTCGATGCCCGCGTCTTATCAACATCAGTTTTTGACTGTTCCGAGCGACAGAAGCAGGATCGCGGCTGGCGTGTTACAGATTCTTTTGCCGTTTGGAGTTGGTCGCCTCTATCTGGGATATGCCGCGATAGGGATCATGCAGTTGCTGCTTTCGTTCTGCGGCGTTGGTGTGATCTGGTCCATGATTGACGGTATCGCGATGCTGTGTGGAAGCACGAAGTACGATGGCTATGGTCGCACTTTAAAGGATTGATCCTCCTGCAATCCGACATATAATGAACAGGTCGTGCCATGTTGGGCACGTTTAGAGGAGGAAAAATGAATCGTCTTATGGCATCTGCCTTGGCCATCGTCGGCCTTGGCGCAACAATCTCGGCACTTGAATTGAAGCCACGTGTGGCCATCTGCGCCGCCGCTAGCGCGTCCGTTACGGCCGCACAGTTCACTGATCCGCAGGCAAAACTGGTCAGCACCAACATGTTTGCGACCGTGGACATTATTCATGCGGGCACGAGCACCCCTTTAGTCTCTCAACTGAGCGACTACGACGCGGTCATGGTCTGGAGCAATACAAACTTCCAGAACTCCACAACTCTTGGAGACAACTTGGCTGACTACGTAGATGCTGGTGGCGGTGTTGTCGTGACCATGTTCGCCAACTCAACGACCTCAGCCAATCGGTTTTTGCTCGGACGTTGGAGTCCGAACTATGAGGTGATTCCGAAGAATGGCGGCAACCTCTCATCTGGTGGGGCACAAGGGCTCGGAAACATTTTGGTCCCAGGCCACCCGATTCTGAATGGCGTCAACTCGTTTACGGCCGGCACGTCTGCTTTCCGCCCCGTATCTATCTTGCTACAACCTGGTTGTACGCTCATTGCCCAGTGGACGGACGGCAAGACCCTGATTGCGGTTGGAACGACAGACAAGCGTGTCGATTTGGGCATGTATCCGCCATCGAGCGACGTCGTTTCGACGTACTGGAGCGCTGCGAGCGACGGCGCCAAGTTGATGGGTAATGCCTTGGACTTTGCCCGTGCTTGGCACTGGTACGTTCCCGACACCTATACTGTCGACTCGGGTGAAGAGTTCGGTGGTGACTTGCAAAGCCTCGTCGCGTCCGACGACAACTCGCTTCAAGTGTTCAACGACGCAACGTCGTTGGTGGCTCAGGTTTCTATGTCCATCAATGGTGGATTTACCAATCCGAGTGCGATGCGAGTCATGGCTGAGACGTCGGTTGCGAGACCAGGTCTGAGCGAGGCTATCCTGATGGAGGACTTCATCAACGGCGGCTATGACGTGTTGATTGGGCGCGTTGCCACGACGACCGACACCCTGGCAACCGTCGACTTGACGACGTCTGCGGCGACCTATGTTTCTGGATCGGGGGGCATGAACGGCAGGGTCACTTGGATGCCGATCAACGACGAAGATCCGTCGCAAGATGGATGGTTGCACACCGTCGATATGTTCAAAGTTCGCCTGACTGAATAGTCCGGACCTAAACTCTAAAAGGCCCCTTTCGCCTTTGTGGGAAAGGGGCCTTTTGGCTAGTTTCTTGTGAAATCCTGGCCGGTTCGACTTGGCCCGACGGTGACAGCACGTACCGCGGGAGTGAACGTTTGCCCGGTCATGGATGGGTAGATTCGGTAGAACGCTGGAGCCAAGTTGGTGAACTGGTACGTTCCGTTTGCTCCGGTCACCACCGTGGTAACGGTCTTGTAGGCGTCGTAATAGATGGTCAGTTCGCACTTTGTAACGGCTCCTTGGTCGCCAAAGAACACGTCCCGCGCCCAGAGTTGCCACAACCCATTTGACGGTTTTCCATTGAAGTCGTTGTATACAACGTTAGCGGAAATGCCGCCTGCTCCGGGCTGCTGGTTCCAGACCCAAACGCCGTGACTCCGCGGGTCATGAAGACTGATCGCCAGGTCCTGCGGGAAGGCATGGACGACCTCAAGTCCCAAGACGACACGAGTGATCTTCTGGTTGAAGCCCACGTTCAACGGAACAACCAC
>CALMEF010000049.1 GCA_937862825.1 uncultured Armatimonadota bacterium | reverse complement strand
GGAGCCGCTGAGCTTCAAAATGTGCGTCCTGCCAGTTACCGCTTGAACCGTGGACGAGCGTTGCATGCGGCCTCAAAATTACGGCCCCACCGAGTCGTTTTTGAGTGCTGATTCTCTCCATTTCCTTTTCAAGCTCCCTCTGATAGTTCCAGACCTGGGTCAGCGCCTTCGTCAGGTCGGAATGGGGAACCCAGTTGTCATGATCCTGGCTTGCCGACCAGAACGAGGCAGTCGGTCTCTTAAGCTCGATTAGGTCCACACAACCATCGACTGACGAGAACAATAGGTCGGCAATGTGCTCTACATCAATCCTCCGTTCGTCAAGACAGGTCACAGCATCCGCTTGAAAAACCCACGGATTTGCTTCAAACCAAGCTTGGAACTCGCGTTCGACTGCGCCATTACTGATAAGCTGACGAAGTCTGGCCGTCTCCTTGGATCGCCTGTGATGCTCTAGAGTAAGGCCGACGATTTCAGGCACGTCTGGACCATTACGCAGAATTTGTTCGAGCGCGGCCCGGTCTGACTGAGTTGCCTTACTCAACAAAGCGCCCCAGATGTCCTCTAGGGTTGCGCCCTTGAAGGCCTCCTTAATGCCCTTGAGGCGTAAGACTTCAGCCTCTTGAAGGAACGCTAGGAGTCGCTGGGTTTCTTCTTCATTGATAGCAAGAGAACAGTCCTTCTCCGCGTCGGCCCGAGGAGTGCCGTCCTTCTTTAGCTGAGACTGTCTTTCAAACTGAATTGTAATTCCAGGTTCCGTCGTGTTGTGGGGAATCCGACGAATCCTGATCCTCTTGGTAACCTGGGCATTGTCCTTAGTCAGCTGCCTTTCCGCCACTTCAGTGCCGTGCAGTCCGTCGCGAGTCCAGACAATTTCTGAACCATCTGGGATGTCATCCCAAGCACTACTCACTGCCAGCCCCCAGCCAGCAGCTCTGCCTGCTCCAGAACCGTCTCCGTGGCCTTGAGCTGCATGTCCGGCGGATAGCCATACTTTCGCAAAATACGTTTGATGATCACGCGAAGGTTCGCCCGCACGTTTTCCCGCAAGCTCCAGTCAATAGTGACATTGGCCTTGACTGCCTTCACCAGCTCCTGGGCGATCAAGCGCAAGCTCTCGTCTCCTAGAACCTTGACCGCACTGTCGTTGACCTCCAGAGCGTCGTAGAATGCTACCTCGTCAAAGGTCAGGCCAAGTTCCTCACCTCGCTCATCGGCTTTCTTGATTTCCTTAGCGAGTTGGATCATCTCCTCGATAATCTGGGCAGTCTCTATGGCACGGTTCTGATACTTGCGGACGGCCTCTTCAAGGAGCTTGGAAAAGACTCGTGCTTGTACCGCGTTCGTCTTGCTCCGTGTCTTTACCTCGCCTTCCAGGAGCTTCCGGAGCATCTCTACGGCCAAGTTTCGTTGCGGCATGTTCCGGACTTCAGCCAAGAACTCGTCCGAGAGAATGGAGATGTCTGGCTTCTTGAGGCCTGCCGCTTCGAAGACGTCGATCACGCCTTCCGAAGCAATTGCCCCCGAGACGATCTGGCGGATGGCGTGCTCCATCTCATCCTTGGTCTTCTTGCCTTCGCCGATGTTCTTGGTAAGAGCTGCTTTGACGGCCTGGAAGAACCCAACGTCGTCTCGAATCTCCATCGCTGCTTCGTGCGGAACGGCTAGTGCAAAGGCGCTTGAGAGTTTGGCGACTGCATCAGAGAACCTTTGTTTGCCATCCAGCTTTCCGGTCGGACCAACCAGACCGAGAATGTGATCTTGTCCCAACTTGACGGCGGTCAAACGCTCTCCCGGAGAGCCTTGCCACGCGGACCAATCGAAGCCATGCATCAGGTCGCAACAGACCTCATACTGTTCGACCATGAGCGCCACGGCCTCTTCCTGGTCAATGGTTGCCGAACCGGTTCCGCCGTTTTCGGTATACGTTGCGAGTGCCTGTCGAAGTTGATCCGCTAAGCCAAGGTAGTCCACGACCAAACCACCTGGTTTGTCTCGGAAGACCCGGTTCACGCGAGCAATAGCCTGCATCAGCCCGTGACCCTTCATTGGCTTGTCGATGTACATCGTGTGCATGCACGGCGCATCAAAGCCGGTGAGCCACATGTCGCGCACGATGACGATCTTGAATGGGTCGCTCGGGTTCTTGAATCGGTTGGCGAGTTCTTCGCGCTTCGCCTTTGTTCGGATATGTGGCTGCCAATCCTTGTCGTCGCTGGCAGAGCCGGTCATCACAATCTTCACTTGGCCCGTCGCGTCATCGTTCGAGTGCCACTCGGGGCGCAGGGCAACAATTGCTTTGTAGAGCTCGATGCAGATTCGGCGGCTCATACAAACCACCATCGCCTTTCCTTCCATGACAGTCAGGCGGTTTTCGAAGTGTTCCACCAAGTCAGCCGCGATCAGTTGGATGCGATTCTCAGAGCCAACCAGAGCTTCCAAGGCTGCCCATTTGCTCTTCAGCTTCTCCTTCTTGTCGGTCTCCTCGCCTTCGGTTGCTTCCTCGAAGTCAGAGTCTAGTTTGGGTTTGGCGTCCTCAGAAATCTGAATCTTGGCGAGGCGACTCTCGTAATAGATCGGAACCGTAGCTCCGTCCTTCACCGCTCGTTCGATGTCGTAAATGCTGATGTGGTCGCCGAAGACTGAGCGCGTATTGGCGTCGGCTCGCTCAATCGGCGTTCCCGTGAAGCCGATGAAGGATGCGTTCGGTAGCGCGTCGCGCATGTGTCGGGCATAGCCATCCACGAAGTCGTATTGACTCCGGTGGGCTTCGTCCGCGATCACGACAACGTTGGTTCGGTTAGTCAGCAGATCATGCTCTCGGCTGCCTTTCTCCGGGAAGAACTTGTGAATCGTCGTAAAGACCACGCCTCCTGCATTCACGCTCAGAAGCTCTCGAAGGTGCGTGCGGTCGCGGGCCTGAACCGGCGTCTGCCGAAGCAAGTCCTGGCAACCGGCAAAGGTTCCAAAGAGCTGGTCGTCGAGGTCATTGCGGTCGGTGAGGACGACGATGGTTGGGTTTTTCATCGCCGGATGCAAGATCACTCGCCCGGCATAGAACGCCATCGTCAAACTCTTGCCCGAGCCCTGAGTGTGCCAAACAACTCCAACTCGGTGGTCACCAGGCTTACCTGCTTCCATTGGCTCAGCCATGTAGCCCGAGCGCGGTTCACGAACCATCATGGGGCCTTCAGTGGTTGAAGCCCGGATCGTCTCCTGAACCGCGATTCCGACCGCGTGGAACTGGTGATAGCCAGCCATCTTCTTGGCGAGCTTCCCGTCTCCCGCATCCTCGTAGACCACGAAGTACCGAATCAGATCAAGGCAGCGCTGCTTCTCAAAGACACCCTGGAGCACCACCTGAAGCTGGGTATAGCGGTCATCCACCACCTCGTCACCTTCAATGGTGCGCCATGGCATGAAGCGCTCGCGGTCGGCGGTAAGACTGCCAATTCTGGCTTGAATGCCATCTGAGATCACCAGGAACTCATTGAACTTGAACAACTCAGGAATCCGGGCCTTGTAGGTCTGGAGCTGGTTGAATGCTTTCCAGATGTCGGTGTTTTCGTCGGCGGCGTTCTTAAGCTCAATGACCCCGATGGGAAGGCCGTTGATGAAGAGGAGAACATCGGGGCGGCGCTCATCCTCACCTACGATCGTGAACTGGTTGACGGCCAGGAAGTCGTTGTTGTTTGGCTCGTCGAAGTCGATGACTCTCGCCTGGGTTCCCCGGATGGAGGCATTTTCAGCCCTGTACTCCACAGTCACGCCGTTCACCAGCATTCGATGGAATGCTCGGTTTCGCATCTCAAGCGTCGAGCCTTCTGGGTTGCAGACTTTGCGCTTCACCTCAAGAATCTGGTCCTCACCGAGTTGCGGATTCAAACTCTTGATTGCGGCGTGAACGCGGGCATCCAGGATCACGGAGCGATAGTCTGTACGTTCAGAGTCCATTTCCCCTGGAGCAATCTCGGGCCCGTGCACCACAAACCAGCCCAGCGCTTCGAGCCAGCCTAGGCTCGCGTCTTCGACAACAGATTCAGTGAAGTTGCTCATAGCTTGATTCGGCAGTTAGAAGGCGGACCCGCCGTTTGCGTTGAGCTTGTCGAACCTCGCGTTGATGATCTTGAAAAGCGACTCGAATCTATCAAGACTGTCATCTGTGAGTACGCTCGCAGAGTCATTCGCCATCTTGGTCAAGAATAGGCGGCTCGGGCGAGTTTTGTGAAACTCGATCCCCAAATCCTTGAATGCGACGTCAAACCGTTTTGCGATGCGCGGGATACTGGTGTTCAAAACTAGCTTCTTCCCTTTAAGCTCCTTAGCGTAAGCCTCTCGCACTAGCAACTCGTAGCCTTGTGGGTCTAGAAGGTCCTCAATGTCTGCTTCGCTTGGCTCAGGTGCTACTGCTTCCGAAACAAACACAACGCTACTTTCCTTAATCAGCTTTGCCTGAAGCAGCTCACGCTTTGTTTCCTCGGACGCTTTCTCCTTGTCGAAAAGGACAACAACATTGAGCGACTCTGATGTGAGCAAGGCAACCATGTACGAAATCTTCTGAGCACCTCCGGCAGGTGTAAGAGTCAGATCATTGCTCAGCGCAATTCGCCCGGCGTCCGAAAGATGCGCGCTAACCGATGACAGAATCCAGAAATCGGTCACTCCCTCGACGACTAGGTTGCTCGGCCCAACGAACAGGCTCTGGGCCAAATCGTAGCCCAGAGCAGCCTGTAATGGGAACAAGGTTCGGGCATCACCGGTTGGACTGTTCGTGACAGTCGTGCCAACTTTATCGGCTATGTTGACAGTCCTCACTGAGTCCAGCTGATGGGTAGGAACCATGAACGGTGAGTGGGTGGAATACAATATCTGGTTGGTGAAATCGTCTTCGAAATGTCTCAGCAGGTCGCCCTGAGATTTGGCATGGAGATACAGCCCAGGCTCGTCCAAAAGCAAAATCGCGTTCTGAATCTTGCCACCGTCAGTATCTGCGGCGAAGCTTACATAGAATGCGAAGAACCACTGAAACCCTCGACTTCTGTCGTTCAGATTGACCTCCACGTCGTAGGTGGCAGTCGGATCACTGATGAAAGTGTCGAAGTGGTTACCATCTAGGTTGAATCGAATCTTGAGCTCACGATCCTTCCAGAGTCGCTTCACCTCCTTGGTCACAACAGCACTGGCACGGTTGGCTAGCTGGTTTCTCTGCTCGGCATCGTTCAAGATGTTCTGCAGATTAGCTGGATTCAGACCAGCCACTTTGCAGAGTTTCTCAAAGTTCGCATCTGCATGAGACTGCTGAACCTGCTCTTTACGGCTCAGGTACGCCGCGATGTCTTGGTGTCCATCTAGTTCGGGATAATCATCCAAATAGAAGAACTTGGGCAAGTTACTTTGAACCCAGTCTTTTGCATTCTTCAAGCTAGTGTTGTGATTCAGTATGGAGTCGCTTAGTTCTTCGAGCTCGGTCAGAAGAGTTTCTTGAGTCTGAGTTAGTTCAACGTCAGCGCCCGCAAGCTGAGTGCGTATATGCTTGGCTAGGGTCGCAAACTCGGCTGCCCAAGTGGATTGATGTTGAATAACAGAGGCCTTTTCCTCGAACGAGTCGGCCTCGGGTATTAAAGTGTTCTGATCACTACCTTTAGCTCGAACTCCTGCAGAGACTTTCTTGACTTTGTTCTTGATGTCGCTCACATCGAGCTTCGGCCCTTGAAGGTCGGGAAAAGCAATCGTCGGGGCTGGTCCTTTGTAGGTACGCTTCACGAGAACCGTTTCAATTTCTTTAGCACTGGGAAAGAACTCAGCAAGTTCGGCCCGGTCGTCGTCGCTGAGAGTCCAATTCGAGCTAACCACAAGCGTGTCATCTTTACAGTCCTCTAGACGCCGATCTCGCGGAAAGTCTTTGATTGGGTTGAGAGCCTTAAATCCGTCGAGTGGGTTCAGGCTATGCAAGCCACGGAGTAGGTTTGACTTGCCGCTCTCGTTGCGCCCAAGAAGTGCAGTGATGCGCGAAGCATCAATTTCACCGCTGTCTTGGATCGAGCGAAAGTTGGTAATGCGGAATGATTTCAGGTTCATGGCTGTCCTTCTGATAATTCTGTTTGTACCGTTATCTCACCGGTTGTCAGTTTAGGCAAGAGTGAGTCGCGGATAGTAGCGAGAATCGAGGTCTCCCTTTCAACCACACCTACCTTCTCGTCAAGCGGCCCGACTATTCTCTCGAAATATTCAACCAACCCGCGAGGTGGTAAGCAGCATTTGATCGCATGAAAGTCTTTCTTGCCAATAGAGCCAAAGACGGTTCCCTCCGACTCGAACTTATCAAACACAGCCTCGATGGAGCGCATAAAGTAGTAGGTATAGGACCGACTTCCGGTTCTGTGCCTCGCCGCTGCCACACCTCGTCCAATTGCGCAGACTTCGTCAGCCATGTTGATATCTCCGACTGGTGCGCGGACGCTAATCAAAGTGTCGCCGGCTTTGGCCAAGCGATTTGGTGCGGTGCAGTACACCCTATGAGTTGGAAACCGAAAGCCAAAGTCAGAGCGCCCTTGATAGAAGGGCAATCCTTCGCCGTTTTGGTTGTATGTGCTCCCCGGCGGAGATTGTCCCATGGTCAGCGCGAAATCGTCGTCTACGCATCCAATCTTCCAGCCCTTTGGGATTGGTCCTAACTCGGAATCTTCCAGGAAGTCGGGGAAGAGGGCGTCGATCTCTGGAGGAAGGTTGGTGGGGCGGCCTTCGGCTTTCGCGCGGACGGGGTCGAAGTCGATGAACCAGGATTTGAAGACCGCCTGGGCCATCTCCTCCAGCATCACGGCCATCCGCCAGTTCAACTCGATTTTGTCGTCCAGGGATTTCGCAACATTAACGATGTGATCTCTAACTTTCGGGTTCTTGGGCACACTGATGCGAAGGGCTTTCAAGATGTCTGTATCGAGTTTGCCAGCACCAATTCCCGTCGGCTCCACCTTAGCAAGCAGCATTGGCTCGTGAGCAATCAGCCAATAGTAGAGGTACTCATTTGAGAGCGGGCCGTTTACATTGATCGCTTTAACATCTTGGTTGAAGGCGACGTCACGGGTTGCAATTCCGACCGGAACCCTCTTGTGTAGCTCACTGCCCCGGACGAGCAGTAGAATGCTCCCTTTGGCGGCCAGGCGGCTACCACGCTCCAAGCCCTTGCTTGTTAACATCCGATCCGATGAGGCCAACCTCCCCGTTTTCATGGAAGAGGCACTTATCCAGGGGATTTCACCATTCCAGAATTCAGCCCCGTCCTTCGGCGGGGTTCCACCGGAGGCCCAAGTGCTATGGTCGCCTAACATAACGGACGACCAGTTATCCGCCATAACCTAACCCCTTCAAATTCTCATTGATCGCCGTATCAAGCTTGGTTGCCTCGTTTTGTTGGTCTGCCAACTCTGCCACAAGGCGTTGCATCTTCTCTTCGAAGGGCTCAGCATCTTCCTGGGCTGCTTCCGATTCGACGTAGCGACCTGGTGTGAGGACGAACCCATGCCCCTCAACCTCATCCCGGCTTGCCGACTTGCAGAATCCAGGCACGTCATCGTAAACAAATCCAACCTCCTCGCCCCGCCACGCGTGGTAGGTGTCCGATATGCGCCTGATCTGTTCGTCGGTCAGTTCGCGGTGGGTGCGATCTACGAGTCGCCCCATCTTGCGGGCATCGATGAAGAGGATCGAACCGCGACGGTCTCGGAACTTGTGGTTCTTCTTGTCCCGCGCTAAGAACCATAGACAAGCCGGAATCTGGGTGCTGTAGAAAAGCTGACCAGGTAATGCGACCATGCAGTCCACCAGGTCTGCCTCGATGATCTTCCTTCGGATCTCACCCTCACCCGATTGGTTGCTGCTCATGGACCCGTTCGCCAGTACAAAGCCTGCGGTCCCGGTGGGGCTGAGCTTGTGGATCATGTGCTGAATCCAGGCGTAGTTTGCGTTGCCATTGGACGGTTTGCCAAAGGTCCAGCGCTTATCGTCGGCTAGGCGATCACCACCCCAATCGCTGATGTTGAACGGGGGGTTGGCGATGATGAAATCGGCTTTGAGATCCGGGTGCTGGTCGTTGTGGAAAGTATCGCCGTGCTTGATGTTGCCGTCAATTCCCCGAATGGCGAGGTTCATCTTGGCGAGTCGCCAGGTCGTGTAGTTGCTCTCCTGGCCGTAGATGCTGAGGTCGTCGATCTTGCCGCCATGTGCCGCAATGAACTCCTCGCTCTGAACAAACATTCCGCTCGATCCGCAACACGGGTCGTAGACGCGGCCCTTATAGGGCTCAAGCATGTCCACCAAGAGCTTAACGACGCTTCGGGGCGTGTAGAATTCCCCGCCACGCTTTCCCTCTGATCCTGCGAACTGCTGAAGGAAGTATTCGAAGACTCGTCCGAGCACGTCTTTGGATCGTGATTCGCGGTCGCCAACTTTGATGTTGGAAACCGTGTCGATGAGCTGCCCTAGGCGGGTCTTGTCCAAGGCTGGGCGGGCGTAGTCTTTCGGCAGGACGCCTTTCAAACTGGCGTTCTCTCTTTCTAAGGCAGTCATCGCATCGTCAATGATCTGTCCAA
>CALMEF010000048.1 GCA_937862825.1 uncultured Armatimonadota bacterium | reverse complement strand
ACTCCAAACAAGGCACGCCTGGGAGCGAACGCCATTCTCGGAGTATCCCTTGCGACCGCCAAGGCAGCGGCCCAAGTCGCGCGCCTGCCCCTGTTCCGCTATGTCGGTGGGGTAACCGCGAATACGCTACCTGTGCCGATGCTGAATATCTTGAACGGCGGGCAGCATGCCGACAGCAATGTGGACTTCCAGGAGTTCATGGTGCTTCCGGTCGGGGCGCCGTCGTTCAGCGAAGCGCTGCGATGGGGTTCCGAGGTTTTCCACGCACTTAAGAAGGTTCTGAAATCCAAAGGGCTCAACACGGGTGTGGGTGATGAGGGAGGCTTCGCGCCGAACCTAGAAGACCAGGACATGGCGTTTGACTACTTGATTGAAGCCATTCAGCAGGCTGGCTACAAGCCTGGAAAGGACATGTGGCTGGGCATCGACGCAGCCGCAACAGAGTTCTATGAGGGAGGAAAGTATCGCTACAAGGCAGGCGACATGCGAGAGAGGACCGGTCCTCAACAGGTCGATTACCTTGCAAAACTCGCTGAGAAGTATCCGCTTCTGTCCATTGAAGACGGTTGTAGCGAAGACGATTGGGACTCGTGGAAGGCTTTAACCGAAGCGATTGGCGACAAGGCGCAGTTGGTTGGCGACGACCTCTTTGTGACTAACGTGGAACGCCTTGAGCGGGGAATCTCCACTGGAACAGCCAACTCAATTCTCATTAAAGTGAATCAGATTGGGTCATTAAGCGAGACTCTCGCTGCGGTCGACCTGGCAAATCGGGCTGGTTACACTTCGGTGATGAGCCACCGCTCCGGCGAGACGGAAGACACAACGATTGCTGATCTTGCCGTGGCTACAAACTGCGGTCAGATTAAGACGGGTGCGCCCAACCGAACAGACCGCGTCGCGAAGTACAACCAGTTGCTTCGTATTGAGGAAATGCTTGGCACCCATGCTCGCTACGCTGGTGCGAGTGCATTTGGGAAACTAGCGTCCCGGGTAGGTTAGGCCGCAGGTCGGTATTCCAAGGTTTCCGCCTCGACTTCATCGGGTTCAGTGCCGAGTTTTGCGATCGCCGTGTATTCGAGCGCGTGTTGGACAATTGCGCTCTTTGGGCCGAGCCTGTTGAGATCGTTGCGTATGGCTTGGACACTTGACGCTTCATCACCGTGGCCCCTGGCATACTTTACGTAGGCAAGGTCCAAGAGCCGAACGTTATACCAATCGTAAGCTCGGTCGTGAAAGAACTCGTCAATTTCTGATTCAAAGCACTCAAGTGCCAAGATCTGTCGTTCTCGAAGCGAGAGTTCGGGGTCCCAGCGAAGCGCGTGAATCCTGCTGATGGTTTCGCTGTCATTGTTGAACGGCATAATCCAGCGAGCGATGCCGTCCAAGGTTCGACAGGCAAGCAGGCACGCGTCTCGACTCAAGTTCGCGCTCGGGACAAGTAGCCCTGGGTGCTCAACTGGGTCTCTATCGATGTTTAGAATTCGGTTATAGATTGCTTTACTATGGCCATATACGTTGTTTTTATGCCGATTGGCCCAGACCTGACCCAATCGGTAGAAGGCATATTGAGGGTCCACCTCGGCACAAGCAATGTCGTTTCGTTGGGAATCCTTGAATCCTAGAAGCAGATCGGTGATGGCCTGGTGAGTGTCTTGCTTGCGAAACAGCTTCTCCGACGATTGGATGTAACCCCACGGTTCATGGATATGCCACAGGGTTAGGTGGTTGTGCGGAAGACCTGGTACGAGGGTGCAGATGACGAACTGGCCGACCGGTGTTCCCGTTGTAATGAACGTCCTCGTCCCCTGCGGGAATTGCCCATCAGTCTTGGCTTGACGAGCCTGATCTCGCGACCCGACGCCCTTACCTTTCAGAACAAACAAGACCTGTTTGAGCGCTTTTCGATCAGGCTTCGCATCAATCGTTTCGGCGACGGTCTCGACAAATTCGTACAGTTCGAGACTTGGTTGACGCTTTGCCCAATCCAAGAGTTCGCCCCATCGCCGATAACGTGCCGCTTCAAACCACTCCGGTCTCATCCGTGTAACTCTCTATGGTTAATCTTTCGGCAGTTTATGAAGATTTCTGTAGGGTTTCGCAGTAATCTTGAGGAGATGCTCCATGTTGCCGCGAATTCGACTTTGATCGTGATAGACCTCCAGCCATCGTTCTTGAACCCGATCGAAGGTTCACAAACGGTAGTTGAGCGTAGCAAGTTCATGGTCCGAGTGGCCGCTAAACTCGGAATTCCCGTGCTTGCGACTGAGCAATATCCCGAGCGGATGGGGGGCACGGATCCAGAGTTGAAGCACGAGCTCACGGATGCAGAGGCCCTGATCTTTGGCAAGATGGCATTTTCGGCGATGGGTTCACCTGACTTTGTGGCCGCCTACGAGTCTACGGGCCGGAACCACGCGGTTCTGGTTGGCATTGAGACGCACATTTGCGTTACCCAGACCGCCCTCGAACTTAAAGCCAAGGGACATGAGGTGACCATCGTTGCGGACGCCGTAAGTGCACGGCCGGGACGACACGAGTCCGCCGTACAACGGCTACTCAACCATGGAGTTGATGTTGCCCATAGTGAGTCCGTGGTTTACGAGTGGATGCGGAGCGCCGAACACCCTGCTTTTCGTGAGATCCTTGGTCTCGTCAAGGCTTAGTGCTTTCTTCGGCGAAGCAGGAGGAGAGCAGCGCCAGCACCGAGTGCCAGTGCAGTCGCAGGCTCAGGAACGACGCCTCCGCTGGTGCTTCCCCCAAGTGAACCGAGGACGAGACCGCCAAGCGAGATGCCGCCAAGCAATGCGCCGAAGGATGGTCCGCCGCCAACCGGAGTGATCGGGATCGGTGCCCCGCCTTCGATTGGGGGGATCTCAACATAAGGAACCTCGCTGACGGTGGGCTCCAAAACTGTAGATTGGGCGACAAGTTCTGGACTTGAGGCAACAATGGTTTCGCTCACGTCTCGCAGGGAGAGCGTTTCGATCTCTTCGACGTTGGCTGTGTTTTCGTTGAACGACTCTGGCTGTCTGGGGCCCCTCGTCAGAGGGTTGCCACACTTCATGATCAGCATGGGCTTGCCGTTGGCATTGGCAAAGACTTTCGTGCCTTTCTTGACGATCTCGGTGTGGGCCTTGAGGTGACCACCTTGTGGCACACTGTAAACGGTATAGACGCCCTCCGACTTTGTGGTTGCCGGTGCAAGAGAACTCAAGTAACTGACAACTTCCGCCACTGGCATCGCGAAGTGTCGCGCATAGCGGTCGGCAACTTCCTTGTCAGTTCGGACTTGCTTGACCAACTGTGCGGTGGTGAGGGCAGGCTTGTTGAGGAAAGCGTTGAGGTCGGGGCGGGCTGATGCAGATGCCACCAGTGCCAGTGCTCCCAAAACCAAACTGTATCTTGTGATCCTCATTCTCATCAGACCTTGCGTGATACAAGGACGAGTACGGATGAGGACTTGTTCCATGTCCAATCTGGCACAGCACGAAATCCCAGCACGAAACCTCGCAGGTCATTCAGGTTCATCGACACAATGCTGAACACCTTGGAACTTGATGCGTCCATGCTAACCATGAGGTTGAGAACGGAGCGAGACAAAGTCGCCCACCTGCTTCGAAGATTTGGGCTGGGAGCCAGTGAAAACGAACTGGATTACTACGCGGCGGGCGGCTATAAGAAGGCCGTTGAACGCCTGCTTAACGTCGAGTCCGCAGACGAAGGTTTTGGCGTTGATCTTGAAGCGTTCGCGATCAACAATCCCCAAGGTGTTGCCGTCGTGCCGATGCCGGGAGTCAAGGCCTGGTGGACGCTTCGGCTTATGTCCACAAGAAGGCCGCTTCAAGAGAAACTCACCCTCTTTTGGCATGATCACTTTGCGACGAGTGCTTCCAAGGTTACGCTTCCTCCGTTCATGTTTGGTCAAAACGAGACCTTGCGGCAACATGCACTTGGCAACTTCGGGGAGCTTCTCGAGGCAGCCAGCAAAGACCCAGCGATGCTGTTCTGGCTGGACAACCAATACAACGTCAAGGGAAAACCCAACGAGAATTTTGCCCGCGAGGTCATGGAACTGTTCACGTTGGGCATCGGACATTACAGCGAAGACGACGTCCAAGAGGCGTCGCGAGCCTTCACTGGCTGGAACTACGGCCGTGGCCCGAACGGCCCGAGATTTGCCTTCAGAAGGTTTCAGCACGACACGGGCGAGTAGTCGGTGCTGGGAAAGAAGGGCAATTTGACGGGTGAAGACGTGCTTGAACTCCTCGCGAACCACCCGCAAACTGCCCGGTATATCGCCACCAAGTTGTGGGAGTGGTTTGTGTATCCAGACCCCGAACCTGCCGTTGTTGACCGCATGGCAACCGTGTTCAAGGAGTCCAAACTGAGCATCAAAGCGCTTGTTGAGGCCATGATGCTATCTTCAGAGTTTCTTTCGGATAAGGCGGTTTGGGCTATCTATAAGAACCCGGCAGACTTCGTGATGCCGCTTGTCCGCCAACTTGGGTTGGGCGAACAGACAATAGGTCAGTTTCGATCGTCGGGGCAAGCGGGGTTACTGGCTCGCGGTCCAGTTCGGATGACGTCCGAGGCCATGAAGGGAATGGGAATGGACCTGCTGTTCCCGCCTGACGTAAACGGATGGGAAGGTGGCCAAGCGTGGATCACGTCGGCCACGATGGTGGAACGAATCGGATTTGCCGACCGCCTGTTTGGTGTGGCTCAGAACAACCGTGGTCAGGTTCGGTTCAATGCATTGTTCCCCTTTGAAGAGAATCCGACGGCCAAGGGTGTTGTTGATCGGCTACTTTCCATCTTTGATGCAGCGATTGCCGATGATAAGAAAGGCGCTTTGATTTCTGCTGCCGAGAAGGCGATGGAAGGACGACTGACCGCTCAAAATGCAAACCGTACGGCCGCCCAAGTGAGCCGACTGATCTTCGGAACTCCCGAGTTCCAGTTCTGCTAGGATGAAATCAAACCCATGGCACTGATCACCGACAGAGATAGAACCGCACACCTTCTCCGACGTTTCGGATTTGGGGCTAGCGAGACTGAAGTTGACTTCTACGCAGAGGGTGGTTGGGAAAAGGCGGTTGATCGGCTCCTTAACTACGAGGCCATTGCCGAACCATTCCAGTTGCCGCTAGAGAACTTTGCGGTGAACCAAAACGCCTTGCGACCCCAGAGCCTGCAGGCATGGTGGATGGCCAAGATGATCGCCACTCAGAGGCCGCTTCAAGAGAAGATGACCCTGTTTTGGCACGATCACTTTGCGACCAGTGCGCAAAAGGTGACGAACGCGCTACTCATGCATGAGCAGAACGAGACGTTTCGCTCATTCGCGACAGGTTCTTTCAAGGATCTGCTTACCGAGGCAAGCAAAGACCCAGCGATGATTGTCTGGTTGGACAACCAATACAACGTCAAGGGCAAACCTAACGAGAACTTCGCCAGAGAAGTGATGGAATTGTTCACGTTAGGGATCGGAAATTATACAGAAAGGGACATTCAAGAGGCGGCAAGGGCCTTCACCGGTTGGTCGTTCCGTGGAGCCGACCGCAAACAACTGAGCCGCAATCGTACTAGCGAGTTCTACTTTAACGCCCGCCAATTTGATAACGGAGAGAAGAGTGTTCTCGGGAGCAAAGGGCCCTTCACCGGGGAAGACGTCCTCAACTTGCTGTGCGACGAAGCCCAGACTGCCCGGTACCTAACGACGAAGATTTGGGAGTGGTTCGCCTACAAAGATCCAGAACCGGCGCTAATTGATCGGCTTGCTGGCGAATTCAAACGGTCAGGCCTGCAGATAGGGACCTTGCTGCGGGCGATCATGACGTCGAAAGAGTTCTACTCAGAGCGATCCGAACGAGCGGTTTACAAGACGCCCATCGACTTCACGGTATCTACGCTTCGCCAATTGGGCTTGGGACAGCGCATTGTCGCGCTCAGGCCAGCCGAAGATGGCATGGTCCCGCGCAATCAGTTGGCCCCGATCGCTGCCGTGCTGAACGCGTCGAAAAGCATGGGGATGGACATCATCTTTCCACCAGACGTCGCCGGATGGGAGGGTGGATCCGCTTGGATCACCTCCGCGACGATGATCGAAAGGGTCAAATGGGCGGACCGTCTTTTCGGAACCGTGCCGACCGGACCGGGACGGCAGGTTCCCCAAGTTCGCTTTCCAGCATCCTCTCTGTTCTCACCAGGAACGTCCCCAGAAGAAGTGGCAACCCGGCTCATTTCCATTTTCGATGCGCCGATCGCAGCCTCTAAGTGGCAGGCCTTGGTTGAGGCGGCACGAAAAGCGTCGGACGGCCGGATCACGAATCAGAACGTGAACCGTACCGCCGCCGCTGTCTGCCGCCTCATCTTTGGGGCGCCAGAGTTCCAGTTTGCCTAGCGGGCTGCAAACCAGGCAACGTGGTCGTAATCCACGCGGAGCCCTGTGCAGGTGTCGAGCGTCGGAACGAAATGCACCCGCGCTCGTACGATGCCGTATGGGCCTGTGTAAACCTGACCGGTGGTGGGTACACCTGCCCACTGAAGACTTTCCTTGCCGGACACAGCAGCCGATCCCACCTGATCCCAGTTCCCGTTGGTCCAGTTGTAGAAGTCCACGAGTTGTGTGCAGTCTTGGTTGGCAACTGCCCGCAACTGGAGCCAGTTTTGCGTCGAAGTCCCAGTCGGGAGGATCGTCGCAAAGTCAATGGTGAGGTCGCCATCGTCAACGCATTGGAAGCCTAGGCGGTCGTTGTCACGATCTCGGAGACTGTTGAGATTTCCATCCGCAACCGTACCTCCGCTCACGACGAACTCAGCGACTTCAGACTCTGGTGGGAGGGCATAGATCCACGTATCGTTTATCGGATTGCCCGAGTAGCCACCGAAAACCACCGTGCGCTGTAACGCATTATCGTACACGAGGCTATGGTGGTAACGGGGTGGGGGAGCGATTTGAGAGTGGATGTTTCCGACTGTCCAGTTCGTACCATCCCATTCCCACGTATCGTTCAGGCCGTTTCCGGATCCGTTATAGCCGCCAAAGAGCACGGTGCGTTGGCGCGATTCATCATAGGTCACCTGGCCCAAGTAGCGCGGAGCGGGACTTTGTGCTGGGGTCCTCGCGACCCAGTGCCCGTTGGTTAGTTCCCAAGTTTGGTTCGTGTAACTGCCGCTGATACCGCCGAACATAACCGCCACGTGGCGATCTCGATCGTAGGCCACGGCCGGGTACTGAACTTGCGGACCCATCGCAGCGACGATTCGCCAGCGTGAGCCATCCCAAGTCCAAGTTCCAGCACTGAATCCATAAGAACTTGTTCCTCCGTACAGGTAAACCAGTCCATCGTCTGGGTTGAACCACATGGACGGAAACTGGTAGCCGGGGGGCATTAGAGTGGGGAATCTGCGCGTCCAGTTCACGCCATCATACTCCCAAAGTTCATCGCTCGTATTCCCACCGCAGGCGACAAGTACGTGCCGGTTTTCGTCATAAGCCATCGTGCCGTAAGCCCTTTGACCGGGACCGCTGGGCATCTGGAACCAATAGCGACCTTCCAGTTCCCATACGTCGGAACTGAATCCTGAGGTCGTGTAACCACCGTAAACGACGGTTCGCTGTCGGGCACGGTCAAATCCCATGAAGTGCCCGTAGCGCCCCGAGATTGGGTTGCTGAAGGTCTGTTGCCAACACGCAGTTGGCTGGGCCAAGGACACCGATGTCATCGCAACCATTGCTGCGATCATCAAGTTTCGTGTCATTTAATTTGCCTCCTACTGGTAGTTTGACTGGGTCGTGGTCGTTTTATCTGTCATCTCTTGTGAGGACAGGAGGTCGGTTGATGACTTATGAAAACGAGTAAGCGAACGCAAAAAAGTTGTTACAATGTGACCAATGAAGCGTTCTTTGTTTGCATTGCTTGGCTTGTTTGTTTGCAGTCATGCGTTGTCGCAAACCTGCCTTGTACAGCGTAGCGGTATCCACCAACTCAACCTGGAAACCGGACTGGTTTCAACGATGATTGTGAGTGGCATCTACCCAAGTCTAAACTCAGATGGGTCCCAGTTCGCGTACATAGGCAACGACAGCAAGTTGTGGATTTCCAACATTGATGGGTCGAATCGCCGACAGGTTAGCATGGCTCCAGACCCGCTGCATCCCTCATGGAGCCCGAATGACGAACAACTGGCGGTTCAGTTGCCTGTATGGATGGGGGATGTATTCGTCCTAAATGCAGACGGTTCAGACATCCACAGTATTACGTACCAACCCCAGCACGACTGGTGGCCGACTTGGTCCCCCGATGGCGATCGCATTGCGTTTTGTAGGATTGGGAATGGTCCGTCTGATCAGGGGCTCTATACGATCAAGACTGATCGGACCGAACTTCAGTATCTTGGACCGGGACGGTTCAGCCGATGGGGTCCAGATGGCAAACTCATTGCGCTGGGAAGTGCTTCTGACCTTAGGATTGTCGATCTCAATGGTAATCAGGTGTCTTATATTGGGCAGATTGGGCCGGATGCCGGATTCTGCTTCACGCCGGACATGTCGCGAGTTGTCGTTACAGTGTATGGTAGCAGTGGCCCGTGGTCGGGATATGTTTACAGTGTTGATGGCGGAGGCTCTTATCCGCTGGTCACGGATCCGATGCGTGATCCAACGTGCCCAAGATTTCAGGCGGGCAAGGTCTTTCCAAGGAACCGAAGGATCGTGTCCGGCAGCGCACTCAATGACCACGGGCTGTTCGCGTATTTGAGGTTGGGAGACGGAGCGACTGAAGCCCTGTTTCCTGATCCGTCAACATTACAGGCGCAAGTTGAGCTGGTTGGCCTTTCATCCGTACGGCAAACCAATGCGTTGTCCATAACTTGGACCTCCAAGGTCGAACGCCCAGGTCTCGCTGAGGTCCTTCGGGGTTATGACTATACAAATGCTAGATGGCAGACTGTCTTTGGTCGAGTTGCCACCCAACAGTTCGTTGAGAATCATGTCGAGCTTTCATCTCTCGTGCCATCTTTGGTGAGCGATGATAGAGAGGTCAAGGCACAAATAGAGTGGGCGCCGCTCAATGATGAGGACCCTGCCCAAGACGGCTGGTTGCACGTCATTGATCAGTTCTATTGGACCGTTCAATAACAAGAAAGCCCCGCGTTCGCGCGGGGCTTTCACATTCACCTAGCCTGCGCCTAGCCGCCGCCGGTCTTCACTTTCGGGAAGTCGGGGCGCTTGATCTGGCGTTTGCCTTTCTTGAGTTCATTGAGCAAATGCTCAACGGCTCGCTCGAGTTGTGGGTCTCGGCCCTGGGCGAGAAGGTCGGGACGGGCGTCAACCTCGATGTCAGGATCAACGCCGGTGTTCTCGGCGATCCACTTGCCTTCGACCAAGTCATAGAGTCCGAACTCCGGTGAAGTTAGGAATCCGCCGTCAACCAGCGGTGCCGAACCGGCGATGCCAACCAGGCCGCCCCAGGTTCGAGATCCGATCAGAGGTCCGATCTTGTTGAAGCGGAACAACCAGGGGAAGAGGTCGCCACCCGAGCCTGCGTACTCGTTGATGAGCATCGCCTTGGGGCCTTCGACGGCTTGAACTGGGAAACCAATATCTCCTCCGTTTCGCTGTCGCATCGCGGTTTCGTAGCGCCGCATCAACTTCTCGGTGAAGAACGTTGGGATCTGACCGCCTCCGTTGAAGCGCTCATCCACGACCAAGGCTTCCTTGTCGCTCTGGCTGTAATAGCCCTTGATGAACTCGATCATGCCGTTTGTCGACGTGTCCGGAACGTGCATGTAGCCAATCTTGCCACCTGATAGTTCAGCAACCTTTTTGCGGTTGCCTTCGACCCATTCGATATACCGAAGGTCGGCTTCGTCGGCAATGGTCTGGACGCGGATGACCCGCGATCCTTCTATCGTCGGCTTTGAGTTTACGGTGAGGTTGACGTACTTTCCAGCCTTGCCAACGAGCAGTTCGTGCGGGCTTTGATTGGCAGCCAACGTCTTGCCATCGATGGCGAGAAGGTAGTCGCCGTCCTTAACGTTCAGCCCGGGATCGCCCAGCGGACCGCGTCGTGGAGATTCAAAGTTGAGGCCTTTGTAAACCTTCTTGAATCGAACCTTTCCATCGGCAACCTCATAGTCAGCGCCGAGAGCGCCCACAGGAACGGGAGTGGCTCCCATACCCATGTCGCCGCCACCGACGTAGGCGTGACCGGTGCCCAGTTCGCCAATCATCAGGCCAAGAACGTAGTTGAGGTCGTTTCGGTGGTTGACGTACGGAAGGTACTTTGCGTATTGGTCGCCAATCTTCTTCCAGTCAAGGCCGAGCATTTCCTTGTCATAGAACTTGTCTCGTTGCCATCGCCATGACTCCCAGAAGATCTGCTTCCATTCGTCACGCGGGTTCCACATGAAGGAGACATCGCTTGTGTTGACTCTGCCCGTGTTTAGGTCCACTCCAGGGCGAACATCAGAGATTCCGACGGTTCCACCCGGTGCGACCCAAGCCATCTTGGTACGCGTTGGGTTGAAGTCGAGGCTTTGCCAGCCTGCTGGCAGGATATCTTGCGGCTGGCGACTGTCAAAGTCGAACTTCTTAAGTGCACCGCCAGTGATGACGAAGACACCATTGTTGGCACCGATAACGGCTTGGTAGGACCCTGGAGGCCAAGGCAATGCGATTGCCCGTGCCCCAAGTTCCTCAAGGTCAACTCGTGGTTTTTGCGGCTCTTCCTTCTTGGGCTCTTCACCAGAGGGTTCCTCATCAACCTTCGTTCGCATCGGGTTGGGTGTGTCGTTCTGTAGCGGTACGACGTATACGCGCTGACTGTTCGACATCTGGAGGCCAAACTCGAAATCGCCCGGTGTCGGAATGAAGGTCCGCTGGGAGATAAAGTACAAGTATTTGCCGTTCAAGTCAAACGTAACCGAGGAGTCGTTGTAGTAGCCCTCGGTAACCTTGGTGGCCTTCTTTTCGGCAACGTTGTAAAGCCAAATGGCGCCAAACAGATTTGGGCCCGCATCTGAGAAAGCGATCCACTCGTTGTTCGGTGCCCAATCGTAGGATTCGGCGGTATTGTACGTGCCGGTGAAGACCTTGTCCGCCTTCATCGTGGCTAGGTCGAATACATAAAGGTCGTTGGTGACCGTTGAGTACGAGACCTTTTTGCCATCGGGCGAGAATCTAAAGCCAGTGATGCGGTGAGTGGGATCGGTCGCGAGGACCTTCGCTTCGCCGCCCATCTGAGGCTTGATCACAATTCGGGCTTCCCCAGAGGCGTCAGACAAGTACGCGATTGACTTACCGTCGGATGACCAAACAGGGGACCATTCTTTGCTCTTCGAGGTGCCTTCGCTCAGAAGTCGGGTGTCGCCACTCTTTGCAGGTACAGAAAAGATCTCGCCTCTGGCTTCCAAAGCAACTCGGGCACCGCTCGGCGAGATACCAGCCGTTCGAACTTCAGTTGCGAAGTTGCGCAGGCGTGGTCTGGCAAGCAGTGCATCGGAGCGAAGCGTTGGGCTGAGCGTCTTGGTAGCCTTGCTTGCAACGTCAAACGTCATCAGGTAGCCGTTCTTCTCGAATACGATGGTCTTGCCATCCGTTGAGGGCCACTTGATGTCTGCCTCATCAAAGCGAGTGACCTGCGATTCACGCTTCGACTTCGTGTCATACATCCACAGGTTGCGGGTGCCTTGTGTTTTGTCGCAGATGTAATACACGCTGTCGCCGATCCACATTGGGTGCCATCGGTTCTCTAATCCGCTAGGGATCTCCGTATAGGTCGAGGCGTTCACGTCTGAGAAACCGATTCGTCCTTGAGTACCTCCGCGATAGCGTCTCCAGTTGAAGTTGTGCGAGGAGTTGCGATTGAACGCAACCTTCGATCCATCGGGCGAGAATGAGAGGTCGGTAACTTCGATCAGTTTCGATGAAGTGGGAAATCCACCATTGGCACTGACGAACCGGAGACCCGGAGTAAAGGACCCTGGCGTGCTCTGGTCGGAAAGGTACGCGATTCGTCCGTCAGGGGTCCAGTCCCCCATAACGTCGGAGCCTGGTTCAAAGGTCAGCCGCTTAGGCTCGCCTCCCTCAACCGGGATCACATAAATGTCGGGATTGCCGTCGTACGAACCAGTGAAGGCGATCCATTTACCATCTGCGGAGAACTTCGCCCACTGTTCGGTACCGGGATGAGACG
>CALMEF010000047.1 GCA_937862825.1 uncultured Armatimonadota bacterium | reverse complement strand
GCGACACGTGGAAGTGGGAGTTTACTCCGGCAGTATCTGGAGACGACCCAACTCAAGAATGGATCTGACTTGCCTGAGCCAAACACATCACACGAATCTGACGTAAACTATTACTTGAGCAATGGCAACGGTTCGAATTCCTGATCAAAACGTCACCTTGACCGAGTTTGATGAAATCAAGTCGTATCTGGCCGGAATCGGCATCGGATTTGATGTGTGGAAGTCCGAACACAATATCGAAAAAACCGCTTCCAACGAGGAGATCCTGGAGTCATACGCCAAAGAGATTGAGCAGTTGAAAGAAGAGGGTGGCTACGTAACCGCGGACGTGATCAACGTCTATCCCGACACCCCTGGTCTGGATGCCATGCTGGCCAAGTTCAGTCGCGAGCATTGGCATGACGAGGATGAGGTGCGTTTTATCACGGAAGGTCGTGGAATTTTCCACATCCGTCCAAAGGAAGGTGACGTCGTGGCCATCCAAGTGGAGGAAGGTGATTTGATTCGCGTTCCCGCTGGTACATGGCACTGGTTTGACCTTTGTGAGGAGAAGCGCATCCGAGCGATTCGGTTGTTCCAAGACCCGACCGGCTGGACGCCCCACTACACGGAAAGCGGTGTTGACTCGGGTTACATGCCGCTTTGCTTCGGGCTCTCGTTCATTCCCTCTGAGTTGCAGAAGATTTGATCCGGGCTTTCCTTCTTGATATTGAGGGTACGACCACGCCCATTGACTTTGTCACTCGAACTCTTTTTCCCTATGCAAGGGCGAGGCTGCCTGAGTTCTTGGCGTTACCCCTCGAGGTCATCGGTGAAGATCTTTCCGATCTCGCGAACGAACGCGCTCAGGACACCGCCTATCAGGGTCCAGATGAGCCACTTCCCTACCTTGAGTTCTTGATGGATCAAGATCGAAAGTCCACTGCCTTGAAGTCAATCCAAGGGAAGATTTGGCAGCGGGGCTATGAATCTGGGGAGATCAAAGGCGAGGTCTACGACGATGTCATCCCCGCGATAGAGCGCTGGCGAGGGAACGGTGCCAAGGTCTACATCTACTCGAGTGGAAGCGTACTGGCCCAGAAACTACTCTTTGGTCATCTCAAAACCGGGAGCATCCTCTCCTTGATTGACGGACATTACGACACGTTAGCCGGAGGAAAGAAAGAGCCAACCTCCTATGAGAAGATTGCCGCCGACATCGGCGTTGGAGCGAGCGAAGTCATGTTTCTCAGCGACGCAATTGCAGAGATCGAGGCGGCCAGCCACGCCGGGATGCAAACCGTATTGGTCGATCGGACCGGGCAGAATCCCGGGGCGCTTTCCACCTTCGACCGGATCGCCTAGAGTAGCCCTAGTACTTGTTCTGGTGCTTGTTGAGGATCATAACTACCGCGACAATCCCGAGAACTGCCCCGATTAACATCCCAATGCCGTTGGCCATCACGCCGCCAGTTTGTTTGTCGATGAGAAGGCCAATCGCCCAACCAGCAATCGGCATGCCGATGATCACATAGGCCACAGATAGACCAACGCCAAGCCCCAAGGTGCTCGTTCTCTCACTCTTTTGGCGGGTTTCCAACTCTTTTTGCTTCGCTTGACGCTCTGCTTGAGCAGAATCGGCTCGGTCTTCAAGTTTCTTTAGACGTTCTTGAAACTCGGAATCTATGCGATCACCCTCAGACTCAAGTCGCAACGCTTCGGCCTGCTCGCGAAGGGTCTCTAGTCCCTCTTCGAACGTATCCTTGGGTTCATCGGTCATCGTCGCTTGCCTTTGGCTGCGACCTTCTTCCCACGTTTGGACTTGGGAGATGGACCAGCCTCACGTTTCTTGACGAGCAAAGCAATGGCATCGTCGCGTGAGATGGTCGCCGGGTCGGTGCTCTTCGGTAGGGTGGCATTCACCTCCCCATCGGTGACATACGGGCCAAAACGCCCTGCCAGCACGCGAATTGGGCCAGGGTGCCCATCAGCTGCCCCAAAGTCCTGGATCGGCCCTGCGGGCGATTTTGCGGCACTACGGCCTGATTTTGGTTGGCTCAGCAAAGTCACCGCGGCGTCCAATGACATCATTAGGCCCTCACGCCAGTCGTCAACATTCCGGATCTCCTTGCCACCCTGAACATACGGACCATACTTGCCAAGCCTAAACGTGACTTCTTCGCCCGTCTCGGGATGACTCCCGATGACCCGTGGCAGAGTGCAAAGGGCATCCAAGTCCTGTTGGGACAGAGAATGCGGATCAACGTTTTGAGGGAGACTTACCCAGGTGGGTTTGACCTTTTTCTCCAACTCCTCGGGAGTCCGCTCAACCTCCAGATAGAAGTTCCCTCGTTGTTTCAGGAGCAGTTTACGACCTGAAACCGGGTGGACTCCGATGGACTCGGTTACCGGCCTACTATCCTGCACAAGGCTAAGGATCCGATCGGGTTTTAGGTCCTCGAACGTAACATCATCGGGGATGTTGCGATACTCCTTGGTTTCGCCGTCGCCGATTTGCAGGAAAGCGTCGCCGTCTTTGCCAACCCTCACCAACATCGGACGCCCGTCCTCGGGATGGGGGCCGACAGGGATCGTAGCAAAGGGGATTTCTCTTTTGCGTTCTTCTACCGCCTGTTTCAGGCCAATCGCTTTACCATCACCAAGGAAGAATCGTTTCAAGTAGTCCTTCGCATCGTACTTTCCGTTGGCGATCTCATCAAGCACGTCGTCCATGTGGGCGGTGAACTTAAGGTCGAAGAACTCGGGAAAGTTTTTCTCAAGCACATCTACCGCCATGAAGGCGACGGCCTGTGGAACAAGTTCTCGGCCTTTCTTGACCACATAACCTCGGTCAATAATCACGCTGATGATTGATGCGTAGGTACTTGGCCGACCGATTCCGAGTTCTTCAAGTGCCTTGATCAGGCTCGCATCCGTGTATCGAGCCGGAGGGCGCGTCTCATGATGCTTAGCCTCAAGGTTAAGCAGGTCAACAACTTGACCCTTTTCAAGTTTGGGGAGGATGCGTTCCTTGCCTTCCAGTTCCGCCTCTGGATCATCTGAGTCTTCAACGTAAGCCAACAGGAAGCCGGGGAAAAGAATCTCCTTGCCGGACGCCACAAAGGTCAGGGTCTTGTCGTCTGCCTTCACCTCAATGTCGGCTGAAGTTCGCATGACCTTTGCGGGATTCATCTGGCACGCAAGACTGCGCTTGTAGATAAGGTCATACAGTTTGTAGTGCGCATCACTCAGAGAGCGCAATGCTCCGGCTATCTTTTCGGGCGTTCGGTTGATGTCAGTTGGGCGGATTGCCTCGTGAGCCTCTTGGGCGTTGGCGACCTTGGATTCGTATTTGTGCGGCTTTGCTGGTAGGTAGTCCGGGCCAAATCGGTCATGAATCGCGCCGCGAATCTGCTTCACCGCTTGGTCAGATAACGACAAACTGTCCGTTCGCATGTAGGTGATCAAGCCGACTCGTTCACCCCCAAGTTCGACACCTTCATACAAGTCTTGTGCGATCCGCATCGTGCGATCGGCAGAGAAGCCGAACTTTCGGTTCGCCTCCTGCTGAAGGGTTGTCGTTCGAAAAGGCGGCGGTTGCTTTTCGCTCCCTGGGGTCTTTTCAACATCAATGACTGTCCAAGGCTTTGCTGCCTTCGCTGCTGATTCCAGACTCTTTGCAAGTTCCTCGGGCACCAAGAGAACGTTTTTGTTGGCTAGTTCTCCTGTGCTTTCGTCAAAGTCCTTTCCGGTGGCAACCCGTTGCCCATCGAGTGCTCTGAGAGTCGCCGGAAATGCAGCCTTGTCAGCCGACAGTTCGGCCTTCAGGTCCCAGTAGGTCGAGACGACGAAGTCTCGTCGCTTCCGTTCTCGGTCAACGATGAGTTTTACGGCCGGGCTCTGGACTCGGCCCGCGCTGAGATCCTTGGCAACCTTGGTCCACAGCACCGGAGAGAGCGTGTATCCGTAGAGTCTATCGAGAATCCGTCGTGCTTCTTGAGCATTAACCAGGCTTTGGTCAATTGGCCGCGGATTCTTAATCGCTGCCTGGATCGCCTCCTTGGTGATTTCATGAAAGGCAATTCGCTTTACCAATACAGATTTCGGGGGCTTGAGGACATTCAGAAGGTGCCATGAAATCGACTCGCCCTCACGGTCTTCATCAGTTGCGAGTACGAGTTCAGTCTTGCCCTGAAGTGCCTTTTTGAGTTTGGCAACCTGTTTTTGCTTCTCGTCGGGGACTTCGTAAAACGGCTCAAAGTTGTTGTCAACGTCTACCGCATAGTCAGCATTTCGCCCCAGCCGTTTGCGGACTTCTGCAGGAAGCGACTTTCCATTGGGTGGAAGATCTCTTATGTGACCAATACTGGCCTCAACCTCGTAGTCACTGCCCAAGTAGCCAGCGATAGTTTTGGCCTTTGCTGGCGATTCGACGATGACGAGTTTGCTTCCCATGCCCGAAAGTTTATGAACGATTCTGCGACGAAATGTTCCGCAGAGTTGCGGAATCGGCCTGCATTTTCCCACAAACTGGACCTCTAGGTAACCTACAGGTTCGAAATGGACCTTCCAACCGCCAAGGACATCGCGATTATTTTGGGAACGCTCGTCGCGTTGATCACGATTTTCTTCGGCGCGCTGGAATATCGAAGACAAACCCGCCAAAACCGCATTCAGGCCTTTATCGAAATGAGACGGCGTTTCCTTGAGACCCCCAGATTCAGGGAAATGCTTGAACTCCTTGCAAGCGACGACGAGCGATTACGAGAGGTTGGAGTTCAGGATAAGAGGAACTTTCTTGGGTTTTTGGAGGAGATCGCTCTTATGGTCTCCTCCGGGCTCTTGAAACGTGAAGTCGCTGGATACATGTTTGGTCATTACGTGAACTTGAGCCGGAAGAGCAAGAACCTTTGGATTGGACTTGAACCCAACTCACTGTATTGGACTGTGTTCCATCGTTTCGCAGAGGATATGGAGCGCTTTGAGCGAGAGGCCGATGTACCACGCTCATTGCGGATGTAGGTTATTCGCTCCAGACTTGACGCTCGTGCCAAATGACGGTCTCTGCCCCGTGTAGGTCAAATGGGCGCAACGCACCAATCAAGGTGGCACGTCCAGCCAGTGGACGCCAGTTCCGCAAGATGTTGTGCACATCGTCCGCCGAAACGACTGCTGGATTTGCAGTGATCACCGTCCGCACAATACCGCCCATGTCGACTGCCTCTGCCTCGGCGGTGCCGTTCGAAATGCCGCTAATCATCTCGGGAATCAAAGGCAAATACGCAACAGGGCAGATCACTTCCGCGATGAGCCGAAGCATAAAGCCAGGATGGAAGGTCAGGCACACACCAAGGGTCGGGTTCAGTGGTCGGTCTTGATCGAAGGTCTGAGCCTGCGCCATCGCTCCGCCAAATCCTCCGCGCCGAATCGCCTGCAACCGAAGGCTGTCACGCGTTCCTTGGAGGGTTGGCACCGACCACTCATCCCACTGCCATTCGGCGAAACGATCAATAAGATCGCCGCATTCCCCCACAAACTCGGCCTCGATCGCACCAACTCTCTCGAGTAGGCAGGTATGCCGATTGAGATCGACTGTGCTGTAAACCGTGCTCGCAATCTCCTTCAGAGCACGAAATACCTTGGACTCGGAGCCAGAGAAGGCGACCAAAGACCAGTTTAGGCCGTCGTCCACATGAAGGTCGTGTAACACACACTCACCCACGCCTTCGCCAAGCCTTATGGTTGCTTGACGGCTTCTTGCCAAGGCAAGTCGAAGCGTAGCCAGCATCTACATTCCGACGATGTTGTAGCCGTTATCAATGAAAATGATTTGGCCAGACACCCCTTTGCTCAGGTCGCTCATCAAGTAGACGGCGCTTCCCCCAACTTCTTCTTGGCCAAACTCCCTCTTCAAGGGTGCTCGCTCGTGAACATAGGAAATCATGTCCATAAGTCCCTTCACGCCTCGAGCAGAAATGGTGTTGATCGGACCCGGTGAAAGTGTGTTGACCCTGATTCCCTTGGTGCCAAGGTCGAAAGCAAGGTATCTAACCGCGGATTCCAGCGCCGCTTTGGCGACTCCCATGACGTTGTAGTTGCCGACCGCTCTTGTACTGCCGAGGTAGCTGATCGCCATGACGCTGCCGTCCTCATTGAGCACTGGCTCCAAGGCTTTACACAGGGCAACCAGGCTATAGGCCGAGATATCTAGCGCGACAGAAAATCCGTCTCGTGACGTATCAATAAATCGCCCCTGTAGGTCCTCCCTGTTAGCGAATGCTGCTGAATGCACGAGAAAGTCGATTCCACCGAACTTGGCAGCAACGTCGTCACGTAACGCAAGGAGTTGGCTCTCTTCGGAAAAGTCAACGACGAAGGATGTAAAGCGGTCGTCACCGTCTATCAACTTCTTAACTCGCTCAAGCATTTTCTCGTTTTGGGCTCCCACGCCTACGAGCGCACCATGATCTGCCGCAGCCTTTGCGATCGCCCAGCCAATGCTGTTTTCGTTGGTAACGTTGAGAACCAAGCCCTTCTTTCCGCTCAGAAGCATGGGGCGATTATAGCCCGCGTCGGTATAATCCAGGTTCACTGTGACTGGCCCGACGCTCGCTCAACGCTCTGGTATTGCCCGACCATCGCCAACTTTGGCGATTACCGCCAAGGCAAACCAGATGAAAGCCGATGGGTTCGATGTGATCAGTTTTGGCGCTGGCGAACCTGATTTCAACACGCCGCAGCCGATCTGCAATGCGGCCATTGCTGCAATTCGAGACGGGTTCACAAAGTACACGCCGAGCGCGGGAATCAAGCCGCTTCGCGAGGCGATTGCGCAAAAATTGGCCCGCGAGAACAATGTCAATGTGAGCCCAGACCAGATCGTCGTCAGTGTTGGTGGCAAGCATTGTCTTTTCAACTCGATGCAGATGGTTGTCGAACCAGGCGATGAAGTGATCCTCCTTGCGCCGTATTGGATGACCTACTACGATCAAGTCAAGTTGGCGCACGGTCTGCCGGTCGTCGTCCTCGGCAATCCAGGCCGCTGCTACGAACCAGATTTGGCAAAGGTCGAGGCAGCGATTTCCGACAAAACGAAGGCCATTGTCGTAAACAGCCCCTGCAATCCCACCGGGGCGGTCTACTCCCACGACACAATTCGGGGACTTGCTGCTCTCGCAGAAAAGTACAACCTATGGATCATCTGCGACGAGATTTACGAACGTTTGACTTACGACGGTTCGACACATCTGTCGGTGGCTTCTCTTAGCCCCGAAATCGCGGACCGGACCATCATGATTGGCGGCTGCAGCAAAACCTACTCCATGACTGGCTGGAGAATTGGGTTTACGGCGACTCGGCTCGACTTGGCAAAGGCGATTTCCAACTTTCAAGACCAAGTCACCAGCAACCCGACCTCAATCGCCCAGAAGGCAGCAATCGCCGCGTTTCAGATGGGGCCTGAAGAAATCGAGGCCATGCGATCGGAGTTCGAAACTCGACGTTCAATCGCTTCTTCGGAACTCCATAAAATTGCTGGACTGTCGGTCCCAGACCCTCGCGGCGCGTTCTATTTCTTCCTCGATGTCCGTCCGTTCCTTGGGGGGACCGTGAAGACTGACATTGACCTTGCCAACCACTTGCTCGACCATGCCCATGTGGCCATGGTGCCCGGAAGCGTTTTTGACTGTCCTGGTCACCTCCGACTAAGTTACACGGCAAGCAAGGACGACATCGTTCGTGGAATCGCTCGAATTGGCGAGAACCTCAGCACTTTGAGAGCATGATCCCGAAGCCGATTCCGTTGCGTAGCGAAGCGATGTTTGAACTCGCAATGCGGCATCGTTCTGCAACCAGCGAACCGATTTCGGAGAGTTATGAGCGGCTCGAGTTCTTTGGCGATTCCGTGCTCGGCCTTATAATTGCCCAGTATTTGTACGAGCATCATCCAGAGTGGGACCAGGGCCTGCTCAGCAAAGCAAAGTCCAGCGTCGTTCAGGAAGGTCCTCTTGCCGAAACCGCACTGAGGCTTGGGTTGGATGCGTTTCTCGGCTTGAGCGCGAGCGAAGAGGCGACTGGAGGACGAAAACGACCTTCAATCCTTGCCGATGTCTTGGAAGCAGTTATCGGCGCCATCTATCTTGAATCTGGGCTGGAAACCGCTCGATGGTTCGTCCTAGAACAACTTCACCCCTATCTGATGCTAGTCTCGGCTGGTGACGTGAATCCAAACGACTTCAAGTCCAAACTTCAGGAAGTCGCTCAAGCAACCTGGAAGCGCACCCCGGTCTATCGGGTCGCCAGCGAACTCGGCGTCGCCCACAATCGCCAGTTTGTCGTTCAGGTTTTGTTCGACAACGAAGTCATGGGTGAAGGAAAGGGCCGATCGAAGAAAGAGGCCGAACAGTCGGCAGCACAGGATGCCCTTGAGGTCATTGAGAGAGCCCGACGAGCACGAGAAATCGCTCTGGACGAATTCGAGTAGTCCACTCTGAGGAGAGCGGGAGTTTCGTCCGACAATACACGTAACCGTGTTCGGACGTACTTTTCGATTGCTCTCTCAGTTGCCGGCTGGCAAGGCGGCGGCGTTGGCTTCCGCGAAAGTGCTCCTGACGGTTTTAGCTGTTTGTGCGCTTCTCTATGTTGCGAGCATGAAGGCGATCAAGTACGAGGTGGAATCGAACCTCCAACGGCTTGCCGAGGTAACCGCAGCCACGATTGACGGGGACCTTCACCAGACCTTTACCGATCCCAAACAGGAGACGTCCGAGGCCTATAATCGGGCTATCGAGCCCATGCGAACGGCCCAAGAGGCTGGTCACGAAACCGCCTACATCTACACGTTGGTTCTTCGTGATGGGAAAGCTCACTTCATTCTCGATCCCACCGAGGCAGGTGACGAGGACGGGGATGGAGTGGACGACAAGTCGCACATCATGCAGGAGTACCCCGAGGTTAGCGAGGATGCCTTGCGGGCACTTCAAGAGGGCATACCCATCGCAGAATCTGAGCCCTACACCGACTCATGGGGGACCTTCATCTCGGGTTACGCACCCATATTCGACTCCAAGGGCAAGCAAGTGGGCATTGTCGGTGTAGACCTTGACGCGAAAGACTATGTCGCGCATCTTCAAGGGGTGAAGAACGCTGGCATCATTGCGATCGTTCTTGGGTGCCTCTTGAGTCTGTTTTCTGGAGTCCTGATCTACTTTGGTCAACGAACGGCGCTGGCACACAAGGCGCAACTTATCGAGAATCAGGAAGCCCTCGAGGAAGCGAAAGCAGAAGCAGATAAGCAAAACGTTGCCCTTCTGGACCAACAGAATCGACTTGAAGACGCGGTAAAGCGAGCGAAACTGGCGAATGAGCAGATGCAGGTTGCGTCCGCTCGGTTCGGTCGGTTGTTCCACGGCCTACCTGTTGCCTGCTTTACCTTCGATTCGGAGGGAAGGATCCACGAGTTCAATGACCTGTTCCAGTCCCTTCTTGGCATCCCCATCGAGCAGATCTTGACGCAAACGGTTTCAGATCTCTTTGGAGAGACTTCAAGGTTTACGGAAGTGTTCTCGGCCAAGGAAGTTGAGGACGTGGAATGGACATTCACCAAGTCAGATGGGTCAACTCTGATTCTTGCGTCAAGCGCATTCTTGATGGGCGGAGACGAACGGCTCACTGGGGCTATTGGCTCGCTTGTGGATATCACCGAGCGCAAACAGCTTCAAGATCAGTTGAACAAGCAACTGGAAGAACTTGAAGAAAAGAACCGCCTTCTGGACACGCTCTCAACAACTGATGGACTAACGGGTGTGAAGAACAGGAGGGCCTTGGAGCAGTCGCTCCATTCCCGATTAAGCCTCGCGCAGCGAGAGGGGCGCCCATTGTCGATACTGCTCTTGGACGTTGACAAGTTCAAGCAACTCAACGACAACTTCGGGCATCAGGTTGGCGACCAAGTGCTTCAGCAGGTTGCCCAGATCCTCAAGGATACTGCTCGTGATGCCGATGTTGTTGCCCGCTACGGTGGCGAAGAGTTTGTAGTTATTCTCTCCAATACCAATGTCGAGCAGTCTGGCATTGCGGCAGAGCGGTACCGAAGTGCGATTGAAAAGGGCAAATGGGAGCATCGTCCGGTAACGGCTTCATTTGGGATTTCAACCTATGTGGCTGGATCCTTTAACCATGAGGACCTTATCCGCCAAGCAGACGAAGCACTGTATCACGCGAAGGAGAATGGAAGAAACCGGTGCGCTCACTTTGTTGAGTTGTCCGACGAAGGCTTGGCCGCCTAAGTCGTAGACTCTTGGCGTGTCCTCGCCATTTGAACCACTTGCAAGCCTGGGTTTGAAGAACCGGTGGGTTCTGGCCCCAATGACTACCTACGCCAGCCAGTCCAACGGCCATCTGAACTCGGATGAGTTGGATTACATTGAGCGACGCGCTCAAGATGGGTTTGGCATGGTGATGACCGCGGCATGTAAGGTGCACTGGAGCGGGCATGCCTTCTTCGGACAGTGGTCCTGCGAGTCGGACGAGTTCATGGGAGACCTTGAGGCTATGGCCGAGCGGATTCGTCGCCACGGAGCAAAGTCGGTCTTGCAGATTCATCATGGCGGACGTCAGTGTCCTTCGGCTCTAGTTGGAGGACCGCCTTGGTCGGCCTCTGCTATCGCTTCTGAACGTCCCAACGCGGAAGTGCCTCGGGAGATGACTGCGGCTGAGATACAAGAAGTTGTCGAGGCTTTTGCCGCCGCTGCCCATCGGGCGCAAAGGGCTGGTTTCGACATGGTCGAGATTCATGGCGCTAACACCTATCTGCTGCAGCAATTCGTAAGTCCACACAGCAATCGTCGAGATGATGAATGGGGACGTGACCGATTGAAGTTCAGTCGAGACGTGTTGCGCGCTTGTCGGGCATCGTGTACGTTACCGATTGGATATCGACTCTCGCCAGAGGAGCCCGAGACACCAGGCATCCGTTTGAACGATACTCATGCTCTCGTAGATATGTTATGCACGGAAGGCATCGAATGGCTCGATATCTCGCTTCGCAAGTTCGATCAAGTTAGTTTGCACGATCCCACCTCGGGCCCCGTTTTGGGCATGATTGCTGAGTGGGTCAATGGTCGCACAGTGGTTATGGGGGGAGGCGGAGTGACGAGTTTGGCCGAAGCCGCGAATGCCCTATCTCTCGGTGTGGACCTGGTGTATGTTGGCCGGGCAGCCATTACCCAGCCCGATTTTCTGAACACGGTCTCTTCAGGGCAGTTGGCGAACATGGTTGTGCCTGCGGAGGGTGCATCGACGTCACTCGTGTTGCCCAAGGGCTTGGCTGAGAAGATCTATTCGACGCCTGGTTGGTTTCAGGTTGAACAACTGTGAAGCCTCGATGCGCTTAAAACAGCGTTTTTGTTGACTATCAAGCGCAACTTACATATAATGGCATCATGGACGCGAAATCGCTGATGGTTGTCGTTTGTTGCGGGCTTCATACCGTAGCCGATGCCCAGTCCTATAGCGTCCGTGATCTTGGATTGGAGGCAGATATCAGAAGCACTCAAGCCTTGAACAACCAAGGGGATGTGTTGGTGGGCATTGGCTCTGCGGGATGGAGTCGGGCAGCAGTACTTCAACGTAGTGGTCAGGTGCGGACTCTTGAAGGCGTTTCTGGGATGCGCTCGGTAGCGAGAGGGATTAACGACCATGGCTCGGTCGTCGGCTGGTTAGAGGATGGAGGCTATGGAAACGGTGCCCTATGGAATTCAGAGGGCCTCCTCACCATTATTGAGCCACAATCCGAGTTCTTGACGGTTCGCCCCGAACGGATCAGCAACTCTGGCCTTATCAGCGGTTTGACTTCAGCCGCGAATGGGACAGCCGTCTTTCTAGTTAGCGATGGCTCAATGAGGACACTCGGCGGCCCAGGCGGGAGCTTACAGGTCCATTATCCAATTTTTGTGACAAGCCTTTCCGAATCCGGGACAATCGTAGGTGAAGAGCGAGGCGTAGAGAATCCCGCTGTGAGATCAACTTGGATTTGGACCGAGAACTCCGGATTTGAAGTTCACTCAGGCGGCCCATACGTAAGTTGGAACGGGTACAAGTACGTTAACTCAGTCCGGGCTTATGCCGGATTTAGCAAACCAAACGACGCCGTTTGGGTTGAGTTTAACTCTGTTCGTCAACAAACGGGGCTCTTTGGTGACCTCTTGGGATTCAACGATTTGGGCCAAGTCCTCGTGAAAGAGACGACCGGGGCATTTAGAGTCTGGGCAGGAGGTCAGGACTTCTTGCTAAGCGACAATGATGCTGGACTTGTAGTGACGTGGTGTTACGACCTGAACGATTTGGGGCAGGTCCTGGTTGCTGGCACACGCAATGGCAGGGAAACCTATGCTGTTCTGACGCCCGTACCCGAGCCGTCCACGTTAACCGGGCTGGGCAGCTTGGTATGCCTCACCATCGCAAGGAACGTCCGACGGAAGCGTGGCAGAACAATGATTGAAGATGTAACATAGCGGCATGATCACTGCGTTGATCGCTATGGCTATGAGTGACCTAACCGACCAAGTCTCCGCTGACCGGCTTCGTGCCACCGTTGAGAAGCTCGCCTCCTTCCACACTCGGAACACGCTGAGCCCAACTCTGAACGACGCGGCCAAGTGGCTTGCCAGCGAGTTCGAGAAGATTCCAGGCGTAAAGGTGGAGTTGATGACCTACACCTTGCCGAAGAGCCGACGGGTGCCCGAGGACAAGCAGGTCGTTCAGGTCGTTGCGACACTTCCGGGCAAAACGGATCGCCGAATCCTCATGGGCGGGCACCTTGATTCGTTGAATTTGGAAGTTGACGCGGCGACAGGGCGCGCACCCGGCGCCAACGATGATGCAAGCGGGGTCGCGGCTTCCCTGGAGTGCGCTCGCTTGATGGCCACCAAGCAGTGGAACCACACCCTCGTTTTTGTTGGTTTTACGGGCGAAGAACAGGGTCTCCATGGCTCACAAGCGCTTGCAAAGCGCGCAAAGGCGGAGGGCTGGAAACTCGAGGCAATCCTCAACAACGACACGGTGGGCAGTAGTTCAAACAAATCGGGGCAGAAAGACGAGAAGCACATCCGCGTCTTTAGCGAGGAGTACTTACCGAACTCGGCGGCAACGATTCAACGACACAACTCTCGTGAACTTGCGCGTTACATTGAGTTTGTGGTTCGTCAGCAAACCAAGGACTTCAACGTCAAACTCGTGCTTCGTCGCGACCGATTTGGGCGCGGTGGTGACCACACACCGTTCGTCGAAGAGGGTTTTGACGCGGTACGGTTTATCGAGGTCCACGAGGAGTACACGCGACAGCACACTCCCGACGATCTGACCGAGCACATGGATTGGAACTACCTGGCGAACGCGACGAAGACCAACCTGCGGGTGCTCTCAGCACTGGCGTCTGCGGGCGACGCACCAACCGACGTTCGCGTTCGAATGGACCAAAGCCATGACACCACGCTGACCTGGAAAGGAACCCCTGGGACGAAGTACGTCGTGTATTGGCGTGACACGGGTTCAACCACTTGGAACACGGCGATCCCGGCCGGCGAGGTTGAGACCTTCTTGGTGAAAGGGGTGAACAAGGACGACCACTTCTTCGCGGTTGGGGCGGAAAACGGCGTGCCAGTGGCGGCACGTTGACGTGTTAACAGACAAGTTGCCTTTCTGCTCTGCAGCCTTACTTGCACCAGTTAAGAGCGATCAATTCACGTGTCTTTACTAGGGCTCGTTTCTACCGGGTTACCTTATACTGGGAGAATCATGCGTTGCTCAAGCAGTCTTGCCACCCTTGTCGCCATTCTCGTTGCGGCGTCGGTCAGATCTGAAACTTACTCCAATGGAGACTTGGTCACGCATGCTGGAGTTGGCGCAGGTGGTGCTGACGTTTCAGCAATCTCGGCAGATAGCCGGGGGCCTAGATTTGGATTCAACGCTAACGGCCTCGGAACACCTCCAGGACCCTACTTTCTGGCCGATGATGTTACGCCCTCGGCCACGTGGAGACTGGACCGCTTTCACGCATTTGCGTTCTCAGTGGGGGCGACCAGCGCGAACATTGATAGGGCCTATCTTTGTGTCTTCGACGGAGAGCCAGGAGCTGGCGGCACGATCATCTTTGGGTCGCTTCAGCCTGGTATCAACAGCAACAGGTTCGAATCAAATAGGTTTGCAGTGACGAGCAATGGAAGGCCACTCTACCGTACAGCCAATGTAACGTCCTCGGCGACCAATACGCAGCGAAGAATCCAGGATGTCTCGATCGAGATTGCCAGCGAGGTCATCCTTCAGCCCGGGCGGACCTATTGGTTCGCTTGGGCTCTGGGTGTCTCAACAAACCCGTCAGCCCTCTTAGAATCGCCTCCACTCGCGGGCAACCGAGGTGGCACAGCCAATGGCAAACAGTTCTTTGCCAATGGCTCACCCCTTAACAACGGCTCAAATTGGGGGTCCGCAGTGCTTAACCCCGGGAATGTCGAAGGCACCAAGGTCGACTTCCCCTTCGAGTTGGAATACACCGTCGTGCCCGAGCCGGGGACGTTCATTGCTCTGGTTGCTGGGCTCGGTTGCCTTGCATCGTTGCGAAGACGGCGCGATTAGGCTAACATTCTGAACAATGATCCGGGCTCGGTCGCCCCTGTTTCTGGCGCAGATGCTCGCACTGTTCGTCGCTTTTGGGGCACTGGGGGTGTGGGTTCAGGTTGCTCGTGCCGACCAGGCATCTCCGTTAGTTTGGAAATCTGACAAGGCATTCGTTGCTGTAGCAGAATCGGCAAGCAAGACAACGTTAGTTGTAGCAGCCGGATTATGGCTGCTACTCATCACGATGGAGGTACTGATCTGGATGGGCTGGGAGCCGCGATTCCTGCGCAGAAGAATCTACGGCGCGGTCTTGGAAAGTTCTGAACCCGCTCCCGAGCGACAGGGACACCAGTGGCAGCAATATCGACACCCCAATGGTGAGATTGAGGTCTTTCTGGCCGACCCCACCGAACTTCTTCCCGCAGGTTCGGTTGTTCGCTTGGATGTGATTGGCAAGTACGTAGCCGACGTAGTCCTCCTTGAACCAACCGTGCCCAGCCGCTCCCGACTCCGTGCCCTGCTGACCGCAGGAGAAGGGGGGATGTTTGGATGGATTTTCATGACTCTGGTTCCACCTGGCACTGGATATGTTTTGGGCAATCTTCTCCTTGTTTATATAACCGGGGAAGCGGTTCGAAGCGTTGGACGCTATGCGCGGCGGACAGTCCATCTCTCTGGCGGCGAGGCTTACTTCTATGCTTCGTTGCTCTCGGCAGCCGCGCTGGCTGCATTCATCTTTTGCCTATATCGTTGGAAGGTTGGGTGGGACCGGGACACCTTCGACCGTGATCGAGTTTAGCAAGTATGGAATCCACAATTCAGATTCGTCCTATGCGTCTTGAGGACGTCGCGGAGGTTGCTCGGTTTTATCACGACATCCGGATGGACACCGTTCCGTTGATTCACTCTGAGAACGAGGTCGCAGAGTGGATTTCGGCGACCCTCTTACCAAGGAACTCGAGTTTTGTGGGCGAACTTATTGGAGCGGTTATCGGTTGGGTTGATGTGACTCCGATGACGTTGGACCACCTCTATCTCCGACGGGGACTTACCGGTCAAGGTTTCGGACGGCTGCTGCTGGATTTTGCCAAGCAACGATCCCCAGAAGGGCTCGAACTGTACACGTTCCAGGTCAACTCGGGAGCCTTTCGGTTCTATGAGCGAGAAGGATTTGTGGAAACCAAACGGGGAGACGGATCAGGAAACGAGGAGGGGGAGCCCGACATCAAACTGGTTTGGAAACAACCGCGACCGCCAACCGAGTAACCTTGAGGCATGAAGCGACCGAGCGATAAGGAGATTAAGGCGGCAATTGAGAAACTGAAGGCAAAGCCCGCCGGTCAGGGTCAGGTTAATCAACCGAACGTGGCCAAGCCGACAGCAGCCAAGTCTAGCAAGCGAATTCGCAAACAGGGAGTGTAGCCAAGGCTGAAGCTCGCATTAGCGCCGTTGGCGCTTCAGCAACGCGCAGAGCAGACCAGACCCTAAGGCAAGTAAGCAAGACGGCTCCGGCACTGGCGTGATGATTAACTGAGTGCCGATTGCCTGGCCCCATGGAGCGGCCTCGCCACTCTTATGTAGCCACGCTTCCGTCGTGATCGAACTGAAGTTGTACGCAATCAGGAGCCACACGCCGTTTGGATTCGTCCCGTCGAAAACATTGAGGTCGGTTGGCGGGCGATATCGTCTTCCACCCCATTCGGGTCCCGCGAACGGCGCAATGTCCGAACCCGGCTGACCAAGTCGGGAACCAGCGACCTCGTCGTCAAGATACGTGTCTTGGAAATGAGCCCCAGTTCCTAGGGGAGCATTCCAGTTCAATCCAGCTAAACCGTTCGGCGCAAAGAGATCAAAGGACACTCCAGTGACATCCTCGCAAGACATCGCCAAACGTACGTCAATGTCGGCGATAGGACCCGTAACGCCACTGACTTCAAAGAAAAACTGGGCTGCGAAGAGTGGCCCCACACTGCCTCCTTCGAGCACGTTGAACACTTGAGCGTTAGCCGGGATACTAAGTGCTAGAGCCGTCAATCCAAGAAGAATCCGCATTGACACCATTATACGATGGGTTTCGCTAGTTTGCGGAATGTGTCTTGCCCGACGCGGCCAAAAGCGACATTCATCGCTTGGCCGTTTGGCACACTTCTTGCATTTCACATCCAATCATGAAAACGTGCTGGAGAAATCTGCTTTCGTGTTTTGGAGTTCTTGTGATGTGCGGACCCGCAACATCCATGATGGGTGGTCGCACATGTCTTCCGGGCGAATGGCCGACCGTTGGCCTGATATCGGGTTGGAATGGTTCACAGTATGTGAACTACGGAACAGGCACGGTCATTTCTGATCGCTGGGTGATTAGTGCCAATCATGTTACCGGTGACAGCGTACCGACAGGATTTCAATTGCAGGGCGCACAGAGAATCTATGGAATTCGCAATGTAACCTTAAGGTACCGGGCATTCCAACGCTGACTTCCGACGTTAGCCTCGTTGAGTTTCCGCCCGGCACTTTCACCGAGTGGAGCCCCCTGGTACCTGCAGCGTTGGATCAGCAGTACTACTATTGTCAATCGGTTGGATACGGCCAAGTGGGGCAAGAAGTAAGTGAGCCTTACGGTTGGCTACCCGTACCGGAATCGGCATTTACAGAAAAGAGGGTCGGTACGAACTACTTTAGAGTTCAGGCTTCTTCCGGCCATGCCGCATACACCATGACCTCGGACTTTGACCCACTGAACTTCGACGCTTATGACACGCTCGTGGATGGCGGAGCGACCGATCTTGAGAACGTGCTTATGCCAGGTGACTCTGGTGGGCCAAGTTTCGTATTCGAGAACGGAGCATGGCGATTGATTGGCATTCATTACGCGAATCATCCTTCTCCATTTTTCCCCGGAGCGAACTTTGGGTACGGTGCAACTAGTGCCGACTGGAACCTAGTGTGGTTCCTCGATCAAATCTACTTCTACCTGAACGGATAGAGCGTTGCTGTAGTGCCAAGCATTGAGGAACACGTGTTCATCCCGATAGGGATTGAGACGGTTAAGATTCGGTTCACAGTCGAGAATGGCCAAGCCATCGCTTTTGCGGTCAGCGACCCAAGCCCACTCGTGACCGCTCGGAAGGCCTAGTTTCTCTTCTCTGGCTCGCTGACTCACTGACTCACTGATTCACTGATTCACCAACCTTTCTGACGCCACAGGTAAACTAGACAACGTAGTAAAGATTGAGCGACAAGCGCGATGTCCTGTATTCCGGGAGTGGGCGTGAGTCGAAATCCCATATGAACGAAAAGCAGCAGCAAGTCATTGAGCGAGAGGACGGCGATGCCATTCTCGAAAAGTTTGCCAACCGCGAGTACAAGGAAGGGTTCGTCACCGATCTGGAGATGGACTCCTTTGAACCGGGCCTAAACGAAGACGTCATTCGCCGCCTCTCGGCCAAGAAAGGAGAGCCCGAGTGGATGCTGGAGTGGCGTCTCAAGGCCTATCGGCACTTTCTCACCCTGAAGGAGCCCACTTGGCCGAACGTCAAGTACGAGCCGGTGAACATCCAGGAGATCATCTACTACGCCGCGCCGAAGAAGATGCCGGTGTTAGGTTCGCTTGATGAGGCTGATCCCGAGTTGCTTCGCACTTTTGAAAAGTTGGGCATTCCTTTGGAAGAACAAAAGGTGCTTTTGAACGTTCAGGGAGCCGCAGAGAGGGGCTATCAGCCAGCGGTGGCTCAGATCTCGGATTCAGCCGGTGGTGCACCCAAGGTGGCTGTCGACGCGGTGTTCGACTCAGTTTCCGTCGCTACCACGTTCAAAAAGGCGCTGGCCGAAGCGGGAATCATCTTCTGTCCGATGAGTGAAGCCGTGCGCGAACACCCCGAGTTGGTCCAGAAGTATCTGGGCAGCGTCGTGCCCTATAGCGACAACTATTACGCAACGCTCAATAGTGCGGTCTTCTCCGACGGATCCTTTGTTTATGTGCCGAAGGGCGTTCGATGTCCGATGGAATTGTCCACGTATTTCCGCATAAACGCGGAAAAATCGGGCCAGTTTGAGCGAACGCTGATCGTCGCCGAAGAGGGTGCTTATGTGTCGTATCTTGAGGGCTGCACGGCTCCGATGCGCGACGAAAACCAGTTGCACGCTGCGGTCGTTGAGTTGGTCGCGCTAAAGGATTCGACGATCAAGTACTCCACGGTTCAGAACTGGTACCCCGGCGACAAGGACGGCAAGGGTGGCATCTTCAATTTCGTGACCAAGCGCGGCATCGCGCAGGAGAACGCGAAGATCACCTGGACTCAAGTTGAAACGGGCTCCTCGATCACTTGGAAGTACCCGAGCGTGATTTTGAAGGGTGATAACTCCATTGGCGAGTTCTACTCGGTCGCTCTGACCGCCAACAAGCAACAGGCCGATACGGGCACCAAGATGATCCACATCGGCAAGAACACCCGCTCAACTATCGTGGCGAAGGGTATTTCGGCTGGGAATGGGCAGAACACTTATCGCGGGTTGGTCAAGATCAATCCAGGTGCCGAGAACGCCCGCAACTACTCGCAGTGCGACTCGATGCTGATGGGCGACCGATGCGGCGCGCACACTTTCCCGTACATTGAGGTGAAGAACCCGACGGCGACAGTTGAGCACGAGGCATCAACCTCAAAGATCGGCGAAGACCAGATTTTCTACTGCAACCAACGCGGCATTCCGACCGAGGATGCAGTGAACATGATCGTCTCCGGGTTCTGCAAGGACGTGTTCCGGGAACTGCCGATGGAGTTCGCGGTAGAGGCTCAGAAGTTGCTGGGTGTGAGTCTTGAGGGTAGCGTTGGGTGAGGTTCGAATGGGACCCTCAAAAGGCCATTGCGAATCAAGAAAAGCACGGCGTTAGTTTTGAATTGGCTCAAACCGTGTTCGAAGATCCAAGGGCAATAACTTATAATGATCCTGACCATTCGGGCGTAGAACAGAGAGAGATTACGATTGGAGTTTGCGAGAATCTGGTCATCTTGACTGTCGCCCACACGGATCGTGACGGCAATCTACGAATCATCAGTGCAAGAAGAGCAACCAGTGCAGAACGGCGACGATATGAAGAAGACTGACCTTAGAGCGGACTATGGCTCAGAATTGGGCAAAGGAGTTCGCGGCAAGTACTATGAGGCCGCAATTCGTGCCAAGGGTTTGGCAAGAATTGATCCGGATTTGCTTACCTTGTTTCCCTCGTCTGAGGCAATTAATAAGGCCTTAAGAGCCTCCTTGCCAAAATCGAAGAAGGCCTGAGTTCCGTGCGTAGCATTAGATAATTACCGATAGTCGTGTGCCACGTCACGTTCATCTCAACAACCTCATCAGAGGATCTACGGGGTTTGGACGACCTCAACTTTCGACTTCAACCGGTCGAACCAGACGAGCAAGAGGCGGCTGTGTTGCGACTATCGTTTCCGAACCGCTGGTTCCTTGAGTGCCGGTATGGGGGATGCAGTTGTCACTTTCGGAACTGGGACCGTCAAAATCCGCCAGAGTTCTGGGAGCCTCAAGATTGGTTCGAGGAAGATCCAGAAGATGTAGAGGCTACGCAGGCGTTCTATGACCTTGTCGTGAGGCTCGTTGGTGAGGGGGAGAAAATCGACATCGTAACCGTTTGGACGGGAGAGGACGTGCTTCACGAGCGTACAATCTCGCTTGTCGAAGTAAGCAAAGCGGCATTCCGCTTTATGGATGGATTTCGGTTTGATGTGGTTCCGTAGAGTCAGTTGAGGTGATCCAAGGATGAAAGATGGGCGGGGCCAATCCCGCGTGTACGGGATAGTAGGGCGGCCAGGCTACATTTGTTTGGGAACTGGATGGGTAAAGGAATTGATTTTCGCGTCTTCCAATAGCGGAATTGCTATTTGGGTACCACCTGATTCAATAAGAGGGGGCTACCACAAGTCCCCCTCCAATCGTCCTTTGGCCACCATGCCTGCTAAAGGACTGAAAACAAGTACTAGGCTAGTCTAGACCCAAAAAGCCCATGCTTTAAAGCCGTAGTCTTTTGCCCACATCTTCTCACCCGTATTCGGGTCGCGTTTCCACGCCCGGAATATGAGCCGTTTTCCGGCCTTCGGATTCTTTGCCATTTGACAACTTCCTCCAATTGGTCAAGGCGAGCTGATTGATTACCAGACCTAACGTCAGTCGCACGGGTTGGCATTCTTCCTGAGACGTGGTACCATTCATATGCGTATGTGGATGGCTTCTGGCCGTCTCGGGAGAGGCGAGGTTAGGCATGGTCCGCCTCGCTTTCTTCGTGTTCCTCCACGATAAAGGTGAGCCACGGCTTGGCAACTTTGTCTAGCCACTCGATCGCTCTTTCTTTCTGTTTCTGGCTCATTACTCTGGGTGCGCGGAGCGACACACCCGGATTGGGTAACTCAACCTCAATCAGTTCGGGAGGCAAATCTGTTTGGCGCTTCGGCCCATCTGTTCTGGTATCCAAATCAGGGAATGAGACGCCTTGATCTTCGGCCGAATAAGGCACACCGTCATTAGGTTCAGCAGGGCCCTCAGAGAGAAAATTTCCGTCCGAGTCCAAGATACCAGCATAGATTGCCGAGTCTCGAAAGATCTTCGCAGCAAAACTACCATTTGGGTGCATTATCCCATGGTTGCGCTCCAAAAGAGCGGGCAGAGAAGCAGGTATTCGACCTTCAGGCTGGTACTTTTCCACCAGCTCACGGTACAAGGTAACGCTAAACAACATGTCCTTGAGGAGCTTAGGCTCTTCATCTGGCAGGGGCCGAAAGATGCTTTTCGCTAAAGATGTAACAGAATAGCCATCACCACTCTTCTTTAACAAACCAAATGACGTTGCGGCTGCAATCTTCCTAGCCGTTGCTCCTGTGACACCCTTTGACCCAAGGGCCTGCTGCGAGATGGCGTCCCGAGAGTGTCCACCTGGTCCAAGGGAGGTTTGAATCAGCTTGGCCGTTCTGATTGACTCTTCGAGATCTGCACCGGGATAACTTCTACTTCGTTTTCGGTCGTCCATAAATGTTTAGACGACCACAAGACACACAAAGTTTCATGTCTAACGCGTCTTTTGTTTGATACTGCTCTATTTAGTGCCTTTTTTGCTTCCATATAGACGGCGTGGTGACATCATTTAGACATCATTCTGACATTGTGTTTAGATGAAGGACTGCCGCCAGTAGACCACGGCAGATCCAGTCTAGGGCGATGGAACGGCTTCAAGCCCTGAACTGGCTCGCTGGACAGGATCCGGACTATGATGCGATCTCGTGTGACACCTAGGCTAGCCGCTGGCCGTACGTGTCCAGAGACTTTCACGGGCCGAAGTTCACCCGTGATCTTTCGTGTACCTGTGAACGGAATGTGGTTTCCAGCGATTACCCGTCTTACGGAATGTAATCTGCCACCCGGCAACTCGTAAAATCGGGGACTGGTCTTCCACCACATTACTGTTGGTGGAGACATATAGGTCGTCGGAATTTGCTAGAGCACTCCAGAGTCGATTGGCTATTGTCTTGGGCACTTTGTGATCAAAGCCCTCGCGATTTCTTCGGACTCGCATCGCTGCCAGGTCATCAAGAGCAGCTAAGGGCGTCTCAACTCTTTTGTACAGGGTCTGCTTGTAGACTCCACCAATAAGTTCAAAGCGGATTTTGTACGTCAGCAAGGGGCCTACATGGGGGGCCGCGAGATGGACTGGATACACGCGTACCTCGCCGTCTGCTTGAGTAATATCAACCTTCCCACTACGCCGCCGAAACCTTATGTCGGTTCGGGCTTCCTTACCACCCGCATAGAGATTCTGCTTCAACTCCCATTCATTTCCGCGTTTCTCATAGACCCGAACGCAGGGCATCGACCAATTGCCCCCGGCATACGCCGAGTCACAAAAGACGAGTTTCCGATGTCGCAGGACGCCAGCCTGAAACACCTGCCAATCTTCTCCCTTCGGTCTGTTCAGTGCCCGAACTTTGACCTCAGTTCGTTCTTTGCAAATCAGATAAAGATCATCCATGGCAAAGCCGCCGCTGTTCACCCAAAGTAACCTCGAACGGTCATCGCCCACTGTGCGTTTCATATAACCCGTTGCCCCACAGTATTGGCCAGCAATTTTGCCATGCCTACTCATGACCGTAAGCACCTTACGGTGAAACTCCACGCCAGACAAGGACGAGCCCTTCAGTGCATGCTCAAGGTCGCGCTCGAAGGACAGCCCAAAATGGACTGGAAACAGGCTTATCCATACAAACCACAACCACTCCCTCATGACAAGTTATTGTAGCAAGACCGTCGCGTGACATCGCTACCATTGAGTTGACCCGGCGAGGCTTACCTACTCTCCGGTTGAATAAGATAGGGCAGCCAAGGCTCCAAGCACCAGGGCAGGGGCAGATTGATCCGCCGTTGAAAGCGTTACTGGCTTTCGGTTTGGTGGCGAGAAGGTCATCCAAATCTTTCCGTCCGGACCTCCAGCGATTTCCAACGTCCCGCCGAGCAGGGGAGTCGATTCCGACCACTTTGTCTTGACTGGGCCAGATGTGGTCAGGCTTACCACCACGGAGTCCAGCCTCAACTCAGTGGGTGTTCGCTGTAGGAACCCACCTTTGCCGACCGTCTGCAGCAGGGAGAACGGACTTTGTGGACTGGGCAGCATCTTGTGCTTAAGCGCCGACTTGTCGCCAGGTTCGGGCTTGTGATGGTCTAATCGGGTCAGGGGAATCAGAATGGCTTGCGCGACTTCACGTGTACTTTTCGGTTGCGACCAATAGTCGAACGGCCACTTGTTGGCCTTGTAACCTGATGCGGGATCATTCGGAAACGAAACGGCAACTAGTCCGTCCGGCGCAACCGCGACGTGGACCAGCGTCCGCTCGATAACCGTTGAGAAAAAGAAGGTCCCAGCGTTCATCTCATAGTGGACATAAGCCACTTGGCCCGTTGGCGTATAGTCAGGAAAGGCGATTTCAAAGCCACTTGGCGAGTAAATGGCACCCCTCCCGTACTTCGACTTCTTGCCGTAGTAGTAGCGCCAATCCTTCGGAACGGTCAGATCGGCAGGGAACGGGTTCTGAGCCAAGGAGAGGCTGACAAGGGCAATGGCCGCAACCATGATCCTTTGACGCGACAGGGCGGGTGCTGGCTACTGAGCAGTTCTCAGTGTGCAGTGCTGCTAGCGTCGAGAGTAGGTCGCCACGATGATCCCGCTGGGCGTGACAACGCTCTCGGTCACCTTGAATCTCGCCGGGATCGTGCCTTCCGCAAAGAGCCGCTTGCCCGGACCCAACGTAACCGGGTAGATCATCAGCCAGAACTCGTCAATCAGGTCGTGTTTGATTAGGGTTTGGAGGAGGTTGCCACTTCCCCAAACGTTGAGGTCAGGGCCGGGCGAGTTCTTGATCTCTAACACCCTTTCGACGATATCTCCGTTCAGAAACACCGATGGCGACCAATCTGAAGATGTTCTGGTGTTCGACGCGACGTACTTGGTGGCAGTGTTAACCTCGGGCCAGATGTGTCCGTTTAGGGGCCAATAAGGCTCCCAAATTTCAAAGGTCCTTCGACCAAGCAAGAGGTCGAACGGCGTGCCCATTTTCTTGCGAAGCGCTACACCGAGTTCGTCGTCTGAGAACCCGCCGGACCAGCCGCCGAGGTCAAATCCCTCTTCGGGATCTTCGTCTTTTCCGCCAGGGGCTTGGATGACGCCATCCATCGAGATGTGTTCGAGGACGATCAGTTTTCGCATTCGGATGTTTATTCTGACGTAAAGATGGTGTAAATCTGCATTTGGTGCGACTATTCTTTGTGCGCGGGGAGTGGGCAGGGGGTGGGGAGTCGCACTCTACTCAGATGGCAAGCACAAACCCGAGACTCGCGCTCGCTCCACCATCGCTCGAGATACATGTCTCATTCTTGACATAGTTCTGAAGTATGCCTGACCTGATTTCCCCTCCCCAAACCCCTCCCCGCGCACAGACATCGCGGAGAGGGGCTTTTCAGACCTTCTTTACATCACCCAATGCGAGAAGTCCGCGGCTTCCGTCTTTTTGGCGATCTCGCGAAGCACGTCAAGGTCGGCGTCTTCGAACTTCTTGAAGTTGATACAACTCTTTCCGATCTTGGCTTTCGGCAACTTGTCGGCGTAGGATTCGGGCAAGGTCTTGCCGTCGGGACCACCAGCACAGGAATAGAAAGTGATCGCGCTTTTATTGCTGGCAAGCCCCAGTTTGAACCACTCGCCCTGACACGACTTGCTCTTGCCCTTGTAGTTGAAGCGGCCAAAGCCGATCTTGCCTGCGATCATAAATGGTTCGAGGGATGGAGCGGACTCACGAATAAGGTCGTATAGACCCTGAATCTGTGTTCGTCTTGGCTCGTCCAGAGCGGCAATGTATTCTTCGGGCGTCATGTCGTCAATCTACCCAGTCGGCGTAGTAAGATCGTTGACATGCAACGAATTACACCTTCCCTGATGTTCAACGACGGTGCGGAAGGGGCGGTGAACACCTATCTGTCCATCTTTCCCAACTCGCGGCTGAAGTCTGAGGAGCGCTGGCCAGATGGGAAGCACTTGGCGAGCACATTTGAACTCGATGGAGTGGAGTTTCTGGCGATCAGTGGCGGTCCAGAATGCGCATTTACGATGGCCAACAGTTACACGATCAACTGCGACACGCAGGAGGATATTGACCATTATTGGGAGCGGCTATCGGATGGCGGTGAGATTCACGCCTGTGGCTGGCTGACCGACAAGTTCGGGGTTGTTTGGCAGGTTCAGCCTGCTTGGTTTGGCGAGAAAATGAAGTCGGGAACGCCCGCTCAGGGTCAGGCAATGTTCAATGCTTTGATGGAGATGGTCAAAGTTGACATGGCTGCCCTGCTGAGGGCTTACGAGGCGGCGGGATAGGCATGTCAGCGGCTGCGGATTTGGTGGAGGCGATTTCGGGGCTCATCGCGTTGTCACAGGCATGCGACCGTGAAACGGAGGAGGCATACGCACGGCTAGGGCGCTTTCAGGAGCAACTCAAAGATGCGGTCCAACATGGCGAAAAGTTACCGTCAGCCCCTAAGTTTAAGATGGAGTGGAAGCGATGGAGGAGTATGCTCAAAGTGCACGAGAGTCTGTTCAAAGATGCTCAGCGCGCACTAAGATTGCTTCTCAAAGACGACTCTGAGCGGGAGGCGGTCAAAGAAGTGTTCGTATGTCTCAGGTCCATTCGGCTCTTGCATGCTGGAAGGAAAGTTGAGGCCAAAGTGACCTCCTTTGACGCGAAAGACCTCAACTTAATCAAGCCTGAACCCTCGAAAGCGTCAGAGTTTGAGGGGCTCGGTGCCGCCTTTCGCTACATCAGGGAAGCGGAGGAACTCGCGAAGCGATGTGATGAGCTCATGGAACAGGCGCTTGTCGCCGCGAAGAAGTTGCTCTAGCACGCGACGGCAGCGCGGAAGTGAAGAAGAATCCTTGCTAGAATTCCCTCATGCGTCGCCTTGGTCTGCTCCTGATCTTCCTCTGCCAACTCGCTCAGGCAGAAGACTTCACGTTTGTCCACGTCAGCGATACGCACGTCACCGAG
>CALMEF010000046.1 GCA_937862825.1 uncultured Armatimonadota bacterium | reverse complement strand
CTTTCGCCTGCTCGGCGGTGCCGACGCAGTAGCCGGTGAGAAACGCCTCGGGAAACACGGCAAGATCAACGCCCCCGTCGGCCAGATTCGCCACCGTCTCGACAAGCGTCGCGGCGTTTCGCTCCGGCTGACCGAACTCGACATCAAGTTGGCAACTGGCAATTCTCATAGCGTTATTGTAACGCGGAAATGCCTCAACCAGCCAAGAAAGGATTGGGGCGAGTTCGCATGGCCTCCTCGCTCAGTCGTTCTTGCTCGGCATACAGCGCATGATCCAACTCCGCAAGCCCGTAACAGCAGACTGGTGCCGCCGTGCGAACTGCCCAGCCTGCATCGCCATAGGAGTAGTGCCAGTATTCGTCGCGGCAGTTCGAGAAACCAGAGTCGAGCATGGCACCGACTAGGAGGTCTCGGTTGCGTTGGGATTCGGAGGAGAGCCCAAAGGAATAGGTTGGCGCAGCGAGAAACCGTGTGTATGGCGAGACGACGTCAAGTTCATTACCAGCAGCGTCAACGAGGAAGACATCAACCGCCGCTCCCGTGCAATGCCCGGGCGGAGCCTTGCGATCAATTGGCGCAACCCAACGATTGAGGGTACGGCGAAGCGCTGCGCCATCGCGGTCTGGATAGGCTTCCCGAGCGGAGCGGAGCATAAACTCGTGGATTCGAACTTGCCGGGCAAACGGTCGCCAAGCGTCAATCACCGCAAGATGAAGCCCCTCAGGGAGCCGTTCACTTGCTTCTCGGAGCATGTCCACCACTCGCTCGCGCAAATAGGGAATTACGTGCTTGCGATGAATCTGCACCTTGGGGCAGCGTTCGATGATCGAAACCAGAGGTTCGTGGTTTTCGAGTAGCGGAACTCGGTCCAGCGCCGCAACCGGTTCTGGACGCCCTTTGCTACGGTCCCACTTGGCTGGTCGTCGCATCGTCAAAACGGGCCGATTGCCGTCGTGTTGATGACGTCTTGCACCAGAATCTTATTCGCCAGGTCTTGAAGGTGCTTCAGAGTGACGGCTTCGATTCGTGCCACGGTCTCCTCGATCGGGATTTCGCGGTTGTGGGTCAACTCGTTACGACTGTTGCGGATCATTCGCGAACTCATGCCTTCGAGAGCGAGCACCATATTGCCGCAGATGTTGCGTTTGCAACGCTCGATTTCCGGTTCGCTGAAGCCGTCTTTGAGGACTTTGTCGAACTCAACACGCACGAGCTCTTGAACCTGCTCCCAATGCTGGGGCGAGGTGCCTCCATAAACCGTATAGGCACCACCGGCTGAGTAGGAAAGGGAATAGGACCCGACCGAATAGGCCAAGCCGCGCTTTTCTCGAATCTCTTGGAAGAGCCGACTGCTCATATTCCCGCCCAGGGCAGCATCGAGCACGGCAAGCGTGTACAACTCGTCGTCATAAACCGAACAGCCGTCGGTTCCGATGCAGAAGTGAACCTGTTCGACGTCTTTGGAAACTTCGTTTTTGCCGGGTTTGCCCACCGGACGGGTTAGCGGCTCGGTCGCTCCTCCGGCGGGAATGCCCCCAAGCATTCGTTCAGCGAACGCCTTGACGGCTTCTGGTTCAATGTTGCCGGCGATGCCAAGCAGCACGTTCTCTCCGCGGTAGCGACGCCCCATGTAAGTCGTAAGATCGTCGCGCTTAAAGCCCTCGACCGATTCTCGGGTGCCGATAATCGGTTTGCCGAGCGGATGAGCGCCCCATCGGTTCTCAAAGTGGAGTTCGTGGACGTGGTCGCCCGGTTCGTCCTCGCCTCGCTTGATCTCTTCGATGACGACCTGCTCTTCGCGCGCCAACTCTTCTGGGTCAATGGCGGAGTTCAGCATCATGTCGGTTAGGACATCAACGCCGTTCTCGACATCGTCGGAAAGGACGCGGCAATAGTAACAGGTGGCCTCTTTATCGGTGAAGGCGTTGAGCGAACCTCCTCGGCCTTCGATCGACTCGGCGATCTCTTTGGCGGTTCGCCGGTTGGTGCCTTTAAAGAGCATGTGCTCAATCAGATGGGTAATGCCGGATTCGTTGTCATATTCATGCCCGCTGCCCGTTCGGCACCAAAGGCCGATGGCTGCAGACTTGACATGGGTAACAGGTTCGACCAAGACTCTGACCCCATTGGTCAAAGTGAACTTGTGGAGATTGCTCATTCGCTCCTACTTGATACCCGTTTTGTACCTATGAGTGCTTCTTGCCAACCCAATCGACATCAGCTCCATGCGCCATGAGAATCTCTGATAACTGTCCCATGTGCCCACCCAAGTGCCGAATGTTGACCAGTTGATGTTCGAACTTCGACATCTTGTACCAATCGAAGCCGGAAGTCTTCCGTTCAATGTCAATGGCTTGGACCCAACTCGCGACGTTGGCATCAACGAAGTCAAGGTATGCAAGCGTTTCTTCGCGAGAGTAGGGAGGTTCTACATCAGGATCTCCCCACAGCGCAGGGATCTTGTCTCGGTGCTTCTCCCAGGCCACAAAGGACTCCAGATCGTCGGCGAGGTACAAGTGGGTGTAGAAGATCGCGTGATAAGCGATGCGCCAGTACGTCCTTGGATGTTTGCCCGAAACCCAAACGTCCTCGGGGCATGCGTCAATGCACTGTCGAAGCATGGCGAGTCCGGCTCGATATTGACTGACGAGTTCTGTCCTCACGTCCATCGCAAAATCCTACCCATTCCGATTCTGGGTGGCGTGTATGCTGATTGGATGCGGTGGATTGACAAAGGCGTCATTGTGTTTGTGCTCAAGTGCATTCTTGCCACCTGTGTTCTTGGCGTTGCGCTTGACTTGGTCACCGCCAACGTCGCGGTTGAATACTTCACCGTTCACCATCCGAAAGTGGTTGAGAGTGAATCGCCTTGGGTGATGGCTTTCGTCTGGGGGATCGGAGCCTCGTGGTGGTTTGGTCTCATCGCTGGCGTGATTTTGGTTTGGGCGAATCTTCGACGCCATGATCCCGTATCGTGGAATCGTGTCGTTCGGATGGTTGGAAAGGCATGTATCGGCATGTGGGTTTTCTTCATGGTCGTGTTGGGTTCCATCTACGCCATTGGTGGCTTGGTTCCCCAGGATAAGCGCCCCAGCACATTTGAACACGACCGACGCCTTATGGCGGTAGCCGTTACACACATGACCGAGTACGCGGTCGGTGGTTTGGTCGCGATTGCGTTGGCTCTGAAGACATATCGATTGAGGGAGTAGTCTCGCGCCAAATTCAGACTGGCATGGCACGGCCAGAGAATCAAAAACCTGTTAGTGTCGCTTGCCAGTTCCTGCCTAATAATGCAGGGCATGCGCAATCATAACCTTTGTCGAACTTGCTCGCGATGGGCGTCGCGAAGAAGAGCTTAGCAGGAATCCAGGTTGGCGAAGTTGGAGGCGGTGACGGCAACGTCGAGTTTGACTGGGAAGTCAAGGCGGTCCGATCGAGGTTCAAGAACTATGAAGTGTTGCGCCCGTGGACGAATCGGCTGACGCCAGGCTCTGATCCGACGCGAGCCTACCAAGACCGATTGACATCACATCGCAAGAATCAAGAATATATCCGCGGCAAGAACTGAGTCCTGGTGTCCCTCCGCAGAAATTTTTGCGGAGGGACCGGAGATGTTGCGGTCCTTACCGGGCCTTTCGTCGTCGAACTACAAGGGCGAGGGCGCCCAAGCCAAGAGCAACCATGGTGCCAGGCTCTGGAACAATCGCGATCTGCCCACGGATTTCGCCGCCAGGAAAGGCGGACGTGTGAACGTTCACGTAGGTGAGTCCGTTCATCATGTTCGTCACGTGGGCCAAGGAAATGTTTCCATTGCCCGTGAGGGTTCCACTTGTTCCGCCTGTGTGGGTTAAGCCAAGGATCACTCCTGCGTTCGAGCCAGGAGCCGCCGCGCCGTGGATGTGTGCAGCCGTAACGTTGGCCAACATGTTGTTGTAGTCGCCGATCAGAGTGACTGCGCCAGTGGCATCGTCAACGGTACCCGTGACCATTCCAAAGCCTGGTGACGCATTCGGCGGAACCTCCTGCAGTCCGTCCATGTGTGCCATGAACTGCCAGATGGTTGCGTTGGATACCGCGCTCAATGCGAGGCATGTCAGCAGAGATGCAAACAATTTATTGCTCATAATCCTTTTCTCCAAGGTGAATTTGCCAGCCCTCTCGGGTCGGTAAAAGTCAGTATAGCAACAATTCTCTCTTCGTGCGACATGAGAAAGGGAATGTTCATAAATGGAATGTTTGGATTTGCAACGATGAGCCTGCCGCAAATCCAAAATGCGTCTTACTTGGAAGTGGACGGATCGTTCCAACCACTACGCTCGCCAACTACGGATCGTTCTTGACGTGATTCCCAAATGTGCGCCGGTTGAATGTCCCCTTGGACTCGGGTTGGCCGTACAGTCGAGGTTCTTGATACGTACCTCGTTCATTCTCATCTTTGTCAACCACATCCCGAGGCGGATTCTTGCGGGCAAACTCATCGTTTCGATCGGCCTCGACTCGCCATGAGACTGTTACGTTTGGAGCATTGGTTCTGACCAAGAACTTGCCGTCCCTGACTTTCAGGGCCACTTTTGCCAAGACAAAGTCGTCGGTGTTTTCGCCGTCCACGACGGTCAACTGATATTTTAAGTTCGTGTTGACGCTCTCAAAGTAGGGAGGTAGGGCCACCCATCCATATCCCTTTTCGTCGGTTGTAACGTTACCGCTGTAGAAGTTTTGCGGGTAGGGACTCTCGGATGAGTAGTGCAACAGGTATTTGTTCTCAGGGTCGTCGGGATGATCAATGCGAAACGCCTTGAAGCCTGACGCGCCACTAGTTCCAACTGAGTACAGACCATAGCCCGCTCCGCTGTTCGAGCGTCCGAGAACTCCATAAATGGTCCCTGCACCGGCAGCAGCGTATCCAAAAACGCCGATGCCCTGCGAACTGTCAGATTGCGAGTACAGCCCGACCGTCGGCCCACTCGGGTGTCCAACAAAGGCACCCATTCCATAGCCACTGTTGCTTCGGCTTTCTCCATAGGTACCGATGGTATACGAGGTCGTCGAATCCGTAGCGATGCCAAACACACCAAAACCGAGGCGGCTCACCGTCTTTCCGTAAACTCCATAGGACTGCGTCAGGTTTGGTGCGCCGCCGCCCTCTCCATAGACGCCGTATCCATCTGGAGTAGCGTTGCGGAAGAACCCTCCATAAGAATCCGGACCGTTTGAGGTACTGGTCACTTCGCCGCGAACGCCCCAGCCTTCGTTTGATCGGGTTGAGAAGCGGCCTCCGTAGGCTCGTCCGGTTGTTGCCGTGTGTTCGCCCATAACGGCCGAGCCAAAAGTGGCCGAAGATTCACCATAGACGCCTGTAGCCCCAAAGCCTCGCACGCCAGTGCCTTGAGGTGAAGTGGCTTGGCCGTGAACGCCAACGGTCTGTCCGCTGCCGCCAGACTCCATTGCGTAGACCCCGAAGCCACCGGTACTCGTGTTCAAAGCATAGACACCGTAGGTCAGACCGCTACCGCCACCTTCGGCTGAAGCGTAGACGCCACCTCCACCAAGTGGACTTGAATTAACGAAGTGGCCACCCCAGTTGGTGCCGTAGCCAGCGCTGACCCGGCCACTAACTCCCTTTCCGTCGCCTGCAGCGCTGATTCCAGTCACCCCAACAGCAGTTCCGATAGTGCTCAAGGCCCATCCGTAAACACCCGAGCCCGTGTCTCCATACGATGCGCCGTAGACGCCAAGCCCTGGACCGGTGGTTGCGTTGGAGACACCCAATACACCACGCCCGGTCACTGAGACGGTGGTTCCCATGACCCCTACGGGTACACCTCCGCTTGTTGAAGTGGTTTGACCGAACACGCCAATGCCCTGAGGATTTGAGTTCTTCCCAAAGACTCCGTACGAACCAGGAGATTCTCCATAGACTCCCGCAGTAGCCCCAGCCGCGGAAGTGTTGACCCCGCTGACCGTGTAGGTGGTGTTGTTTCCTGCGGCAAGCACCTGGCCCGCCTTGATCGTTCCGGAAACGTTGGCATGTCCAACTTGAGTGATGCCGGGAGTAGTTGATTGGAGCCGCACCAATGCTCCAAGTTGCCCGCCCGAAAATGCCGAGCTTGATGCTAATACCGTAACCGCAACCGCGCCCGAAGCCAGGGACAGCGACAAACCAGATCGTTTTGGATTCATTTGAATACCCTCCCGCGCATTGTACGCCAGATGCAGGCTGACTGCAATACCAGGTTGCTTTTCGGCCCCCGCTGATCGCAAGACAGAGACGGTTACAAATGGGTGCGGTCTAGGAGATAATGAGGATATGAACGCACGACGACTTACTCTATTTTCGCTAGCCCTTCTCGTGAGTCAACCTGGATTTTCCCAAGAATCGGCTCCAAGTATTACGATTCTGCCGGTGGTTATCACCAGCGGGGAGAAATGGGAAGAGTTGCGAAACAATCTCACCAAGCGAACCCATGATCAATTGGTCAAGGTTTTCAAGGACAGAGGCTTCTCCATCGCACCCGAAGAAACAGTCAAGGCGAAGTTGCAAGAACTCAAGATCGACTTGACCGATGAAGAGAACCATCGCCGAGACACGCTTTATAGCGTTGCCGAAGGTCTTCAAACTGATTACGTCATCTTCTTCGTGATCACCAACAACACTCAGCGAACGAAGACGAACGTGTTTTCGCAAGTTCGCGAAGGTGAAGTCACCGCAAAGTATTGGTTGCTGGATGTCAAGAAACGCGAAGCGGTTTACAGTGCGAAGTCGGAAACGGCGAAGGCCCGACCCCATGCGGATTTTGGAGTTGCCACCAAGGGCAGCGACCAGCAACTAACCGCTGCGGATCGAGTCGTGCCCGCCGCGCTCAAGGACTTTTTGGCGAAGTTTCCCGAGATTAAGAAGGGAAGTTAGCCAAGCATGTTTGCTCAGAGTCGCTTCTCCTTGACGACTTGACGCAGGCGGAACACGGCGCAAGGGTTCGTTCGTAGCGAGAGTGTGAACAACCTAAGACTCATCGTTACCATCACGACTCTTGTTTCTGCGGCACTGGGTTATGGCCAAGGCATGCCGCCAGCCAAAGACCTTCTCCTTGCTCGCCAAGTTTTCACGGCGCTAAGACCCAACGTTTCGAAGGAACTCAAAGTCACCGACTCACAGATGAAGAGAATCGAGGAAGCGTTCAATGGAGGACTTCACGTTGAAGGTGACAAGGTGATGCTGACGATCTCTGGCGGCAGCGGTGATAGTCTGGACGAAATGGCGGCTCAGGCCCTTAAGGTGCTCGATGGTGGCCAGACTGCCCGGTTGAAAGAGATTTGGCTCCAAGAGCAGGGAAGTTTGGCGATTTTGGAACCGGCATTCGCCAAGCAACTTGGCATCACAAAGGAACAAACTGCTCAGGCGGACAAGATTGCCGAATCCATCGCCGCAAAAATCATGGACCTGTTTCAAGACATGTCAGGAGACCATGAGGCGGCAGCAAAGAAGGTGAACGCTCTTCGGGATGACGCTCGGAAGCAGTTTGATGCAATCCTGACTGCCGATCAGAAGAAGTCCCTTGAGACCATGAAAGGAAAGCCGTTCAAACAAGACAAGCCCGGCTAAGCAGGTAGGTAACCTGATTCGCATGGATTTTGCACTGACGCCGGTTCGAGGAGAGATCAGACTTGGCTCGATTGATCCCGAGTTTGACGCAGGACTAGATAAGGATCAGGGCGAAGAGTTACTCAAGCAGGTTGGAAAGGAGTTATCCGACCTTTTGGACCTGCTTTTCTTCGCCGGGCAACACTCACTCCTTGTTGTTCTCCAGGGTCGGGACACCAGCGGTAAGGATGGAACCATCCGCCGGATATTGTCGTTTGCAAACGCCCAGTCGTGTAGTGTCTCCTCATTTAAGGTGCCGACTCCAAAGGAACTTGCACACGACTTCTTGTGGCGAGTTCATCATGAGACCCCCGGCAGGGGAGAATCCAAAATTTTTAATCGCTCGCATTACGAGGATGTACTTGTCGTAAGAGTCCATGACCTAGTTCCAAAGGAGGTTTGGGCGAAGCGGTATGGAGCGATCAATGCCTTTGAGGAGTTGCTGGTCGAAGCCAATACGATTGTCGTCAAGTTTTGCCTCCACATCTCCAAAGATGAGCAGGAGCAGCGCCTCTTGGACCGAGAAAAGGAGGTTGAGAAGGCTTGGAAACTCTCTGCGGGGGACTGGAAGGAGCGTGAGCACTGGGACAAGTACACCGAGGCGTATGAGGCGGTTCTATCGAAGTGCAGTCCAGAACACGCTCCGTGGTATGTAGTGCCTTCGAACAAGAAGTGGTTCCGCGACCTTGCCATCGTGTCGACGCTGGTAAAGACCCTGAGAGACCACGTGCCATCGTGGATGCAGCGGCTCGAGAAGATCGGGGCTGAGGCAAAGGCTGAATTGGCCGAATACCGCGCGAGCCTCCCCTGATTATTGACGGTCCCCGGTATTCGGATTCTGTGATCTGAATTTCGCTTCTGCCCTGAGGTAATCTTAACGTTCGCCCGAACTTAATAATAGTCGCCCGGAGAACGTAACTTTGACCCCTGACAACGGCACCGCTACAGCAGACAAACCGAAGGGCAAGGCCGACAAGGCTGCCCGTCCTCAAGACCTTCTCACGAAGGAAGATTGCCTTACCCTCCTCAAGCACGTCTACCTTGCCCGGTATTTTGACGTGCGTCTGATCAAGGAAAAGAAGCGAGGTCGTCTGCGCGGAACGCTGTACTCTTCTCACAATCAGGAGGCTATTCTTGCGGGTTCATTGTATGGGCTTAAGCCACTTGACTGGATCAGTCCAATTCACCGCGATATGCCCGCGTTCTTCCTGAAAGATGCTCGGAGTGGCTTAGACAATCCCGACCGGATGGGTATGAGCATTGAGCAAGTTTGTGGGCAAGTATGGGGGCGGGAAGTATCCCCGGGGCGAGCCCGCGACAACTGGTCTCACATTGGAAGTCGCTCGAAGCACATTATTCACTCAACATCAATGCTTGCGGGCACCATTCCTGCCGCGTGCGGTGTCGCACTTTCGGACCGACTGAACGGAGTGAACTCAGTGGTCCTCACATACAACGGTGAGGGTTCAACGGCCCAAGGCATCTTTCACGAAGCCATTAACATCGCTGCGGTCCACAAGTTGCCAGTCGTGACTATTATTGAAAACAACCAGTGGGCGTATGGCACGCCGACGGAGTTGGAATACGCCCTGGAGGATTTTGCGCGACGTGCGGACGGATATGGCATACCGGGTCTCATCGCTGACGGGCAAGACGTGTTTGATGTGTACGACAAGGTGATGCAGGCTATTGAGCATGGTCGCTCGGGCAAAGGTCCCGCGATTGTTGAATGCAAGTCGTTCCGAGCCTACGGTCACGGCGACCACGATGATGATCGAGCAGCGAAGTATCGAGATCCGAAGGAAGTCGAAGAGGGTCGAACCCGCGACCCAATTGCAGTAGCAAAGAAGCGGTTAATCGAAAAGGGTTTTATGACCGAGGCGGAAGCCAAGGAATTCGCCGCCGAAGGCAAGAGCGCGGGTGAATGCCGAGACGAAGACTTCCCACCGGACGTGGTTGAGTATCTGAAAAAGGGCGTCGAAGCAGCGCTCAAGTCACCAGTCCCCGCTGCCGAAGAAGGCGGACAGTGGGTCTTTCGGGACTAACTACCCAGCGCGCTTGGCATCGTAGAAATACTGGCTTATAATGGACTCCGAAAGGAGGTCCTTTATGGGGTCGGTTAATCAGTCACGAGTTCGAAGCGGTTTCGACGTCGAGGTGTTGCTGGGTGAGCAATACCTGAAGATGATCTTGGGCACGGCGCTTGATGCCGGGGTCATTCCAGCGTTTGCGACGATTCGAGGAATGGACATCGGCGTTGCGATGCTCGAACAACAGTTCCGGTTGTACGAGCCCAACCTCACTGAAGGGGGTTTCGAGTTTGAATCGAGCGAACAAGCGTTTGACACCGAGATACTTTTTGACCACGATAAGGGCGCAAATGTAAAGGTTCGAGTCATGGCTGGGCCGCCAAACGCTCCTGCCCTTGTTGAGTTCGATCTATTCGTGACGGTTGATCTTGTAAAGGAATTCGATGAACTTGGGGCGATTGCCAAAGTGGGCATGGCGGTCCACGTCGTAGAGGTCAACTCGAACTTGCTTAACGTAATCTTGAGCGACGATTACACCATGGAGGATCTCCTCCTCGACACTCAAGAGGCCGTAGACCGAACTATAGATATGGGCGGGGCTTCGAAGTTTAAGAAGGTCGAAGATCTGGATATCAAGTGGCACGAAGGCGACGCTGAGCACGCCCCGTGCTTGGGGATTTACATTAACACGCCCATGAGGAATGGTGATCCTGAGGAAGACTTCTTGCCAGCACGAGGAGACCTGGATCAGGCCCGAAATTTCTTACCCCTAGATGAAGACATAGCAATGGCATCGCGACCGGGCATCTATGCGGACATGGCGCGTCACGTCTTTTGCTCAACCGCAGTTGAGTTGCCTAACGGGTCTTTCGAGCACGCCTTGCGAAAGTCGCTCCTTAAACCGACCAGCGATCGCATTGGCGATCTTCACCGAGTAAAGGTTCTTCAGATTCCTCCCGTGAACGGAATCCCAGTGAACGGACTCAGGATTCAGGTGGAAGGCGAAGTAATCGACCCGACCGATTTGACAAATACCGACGTGACGATGAGGGTTGACCTTAGGCCAGTAATCAAGGACGATGGCAGTCTTGAGTGGTCAACTGACTTCGACGTTGACTTGGAAGCACTTGTTGAACTTGTGACTATTTGGGCGGCAGGCCTCTTTTTCATACTGTTCGGTCCGACAGCGGCGCTTATCTTTATGGGGGCTGTGTTCTTAGTCGAGGTAGGGTTCCAGATTGGAATCGGAATCGTGAAGGAGGGCAAGGTCGCTGCGAAGGCTAGTGCGACGCTTGCTGACGTTATTCCTGACCGCCTCACGATCTCCACTCGCCGTTCCGATCCATTCTATGCCACGCTGCACCAGGTAGTCACCAAACCTAGTCAGGCTGAGTTCAACGCGGTTGGATTCAGGATGTGCGGCAAGGCATTTATTGGCCGCGAACTGGTCCCTCCAGTCGATACGATTATTCGAGACGTAGATCGGGGCCCCGAAGGTGAGATCATCGCATTGCGCTATCTAATCGATGACTTTGAAAGGGTGATTGAGGAGGCGACGATTGTGGCTCCGGGAACAAGTCAAAGGGAGTTCTCCCTGCCGCCTGTCCATGAGATGAACTTGTGGCCGCTAACGCTTGATCAGTTTCGGGCAAGACTGAATGACCCAGAGGGGCCATTGGTTCTGGCAAGGATCCCCTACTATCAGGCCTGCGTGTACATTCGAGAGAACCAAATCGACGGAGTGCTCTGCTTGTCCGCTCCGGAGATTGAGGCACTTCAAGAACAGATTAAGGAAGAGATGCGAGAACAGGGGCGGCAGCGAATCACCAATGTTGACGGGCCAGGTTTTGAGGATGAGGTCAGGGCCGAATTCCCGATGGCAACTGATGAGGAGGTTGCCGCCGAAGTTTCTGTGCGCATTGAGAAGAAGTTGAAGTTCGTAATGGACAGTTATCGTGCGCCAGTCCCGTTGCGCCTGGCACGCGATGGAAGCATGGAACCACTGTTACGGCTGGATCTGGCTCCAGAAGAGATCGTCATGCTTCTGAACGAGGATGTAATCAGAATTGACTCCGATCTCAAGAAGATTAGGGGGCGCAAGGTTCTGAGCCACATCAGGGACAGGCCAATCGGCGGTGCGGAGGAAGAGGACGATAACTTGCTTGAGCGCCCCAGATTCCTCCGGAGCGACGAAGGGCCAGTCTTTCGTTAGTGTCCGCCCGCAAACGCCAGAACGCCCACTTTTGATGCTCCCGCAGCGAGCAGCACCTTAGCGATTTCGCGTGCCGTGTGCCCGGTGGTGTAAACGTCGTCAATCAAGGTGATGGCGAGCCCCTGAACTTGAGAGATAGCAGCAAATGCACCCACGAGATTGGTCTCCCGTCGTTCAGGCGGTAGTTGCGCCTGAGGATACGTTGGGCGGACCCTGGTGGCGTGACTGGGCAGCATCTTGCGTTGCGGCAAGAACTCACACAGCAGTTGAGATTGATTGAACCCTCGCTGGCACCACCGGGTCCAGTGCATGGGTACTGGAATGAATCCGTCAGGGTCGCTCAGTTCTTCGCGTTCTGCATATTCCGCAAGTAGACGCGCCATTGGGTGAGCCAATGAGGTGACTCGATCATATTTGAGTCGCTTCACGGCCTGTTCTGCCCTTCCCGAATAAGCAAACACCGTGGCAACAAATGAAAGTTCATGATCGCTAACGATTCGGGCTCCGGGCTCCATTTGGCCGAGGCAGACCGAACAAATGGGTTCTGGGCCGAGCAGACCACAAAGTCCACACTTTGGCGGATACAGCACGCCCAGAACGGTGCTAGAAAAGTTGCTCGATAAATTGCTTGCTTCGATCATCCAATGCCTCGAAGTCTCGGATCTCGTATCGCTGACCGTCCACGCTTTGAATCTGCCATCGCCCAGTTTGAATTTCGCTTGAACTATCTCGCCAACTTCGAACATAGAAGGTCGCGTCGCCTCGCGACGTTTCAACCTGCCAGGTCCACATGCCTCCCTCTTGTTTAAGTGACGCAATTCTTAAGATCACCGGGGTGAAGTAGGTTCGGTTAAGTTCCGCTTCGACGGTCTGTCGTGAATCACCATCCAGGTCGGACGGCTTAACCAGCCCAAGTTCCTTGCCCTCAATATCTTGTAGCGAGAGTAGGGCATCCGGGTTTGATAAGGGAAACACGCGACGCACACGTCCGGTTAGGACTGGTTCCTCACCCTCAATCTCGATCCGAAGACTGGCCGCCCCATCCGGACGACTCACCGTCACACGAGTTCCTTCCAAGTACCGAAGCGGCGTGGCGTGCATTGCTTAACCGCCGCCAAACGTTTTGGTGAATCGGGTGTACGCTTCGGCGAACTCCTTTTGCTTGATGTCAATCTTCGCTTTGGCGCGCATAGCGGCCATGTCCTTTTGCAGATCATTCTTAACGCGACCGTTGTCTATCATTCTCATCTTTCGAATCTGCCGCTTCAACTTTGCATCCAAGGGTTGCTTTTCTTCTGGAAGCACCTGCTCAACCAAGAACTTAATATAGTTGCCCTCCGATTCAAGCCATTCGGTGGTGCCGTCAGGCTTTCGCTTGTTGACCGCGTCTTGGGCTTGCTGACTCAGTTGTCCGATAGGAGTCACGCCGTAGTCCCCACCAATGCTCTTGGACAGGTCGAGGCTTCGAGCCATAGCCACCGCAGCAAAGGTCTTGCCAGACTTGAGGTCGGCGTCAACGGCGTCTGCGGCAGTGCGACTGTCCACCACGATAACGCGCAGTTTGGCTCGTTTGGGGACGGTGAACATGGTTGGGTTGTCCTTGTAGAACTGCTCGACTTGCTGGTCAGTGATCGTGATGCCCTTCGAAAGCAGTTTGAACTGCGCCAACTGATATCGGACTTCGTACTCCAGTTCGGGACGCGTTCTTCCGCCGTTTTGCCACTCCTCCAGTAACTTGGGATTGTCCTCCATCATCGCAGTCAGTTCAGCCTGAACTTCGGCGTCGGTTGGATACACGCTTCGCTCCTTGGCGAGTTGGAAAACCAGCCGCTCTGTGATCAGTTGCTCAATGGTGAGAAATCCGGGAGAATACTCAGCGAATCCCCCGCTTGAGGCTTTGCCAACTCCAGGAAGGTGCTCCATTCGCCGGTAGTACTCGCCACCCTTAACCTCTTCGCCATTGATCACGACGACGACCCGATTGACGTCGACTTGAGCACTGGAGAATGAAGCGACGAGAACTGACAAAACTAGCAAAAGATGTTTCAAAACGTGTGGTCTCCTCAGACTGTTGTGGACTTGATACCCCGTGAATTGACGTGTAAGTTCCTGTTGGTGTGTCAGGAATGTTGGATTGAAATAGAGCAAAGGTGGTGGGCCCGGCGGGG
>CALMEF010000045.1 GCA_937862825.1 uncultured Armatimonadota bacterium | reverse complement strand
TTTGGCAGCAACGTTTGTTTCTTGATCCTCCGTTGCTCGGGCAATGGCCATCGGACATTGAGGAGAAACTGTCCTCGACTCCCGTTGGAGTTTCTGACGATGACCTGAAAACAATGCATCAGCCGCTTGACTTTCTGGGTCTAAACTTCTACACCGGCGAGTTGGTCAAGTCGGGTCCTGACGGTAAGCCATGTATCGTGCCTGATCCGCCGGGAATGCCCCGTACGCTATTCGACTGGCCAGTCCGACCGGAGGGACTCTATTGGACGTTACGATTCCACAAGGAGCGCTATGACCTCCCAATCATCGTATCCGAAAATGGACTCTCAAACATGGATTGGGTGCATCTTGATGGGAAGGTACACGATCCTCAGCGGATAGACTTCCTCACGCGCTACTTAGGCCAGATGGGGCGGGCCATTGAGGAGGGCGTTGATGTCCGTGGCTACATGCATTGGTCGTTGTTGGACAACTTCGAGTGGGCCGACGGATACAAGCAGCGCTTCGGTCTTGTTCACGTGGATTACGAGACTCAGAAACGAACAATAAAGGACTCTGGGCTCTGGTACCGCGAAGTCATCAAGTCTGGGCAGTTGCCCTCTGCTTAAAGGTCAAGTCTTCGACTCGCTGAGGCTGGGGGAAAACGCCAGAGCCGCGGGGAGTATTAGGGCAAGGACTCCGACTAGGCTTATAACCCCGACACCGTAGCAGTAAGGCGTGCCAACGAAGAACACCGATATGAGCGCAGGAAACTCAGCCAGAGCCAGCGCCATTAAAAGGTGCGTTTGAAACTGAGCGTCACTGAGATCATTCCTTCTCAACGGGCCAATTGCGTAGTAAATGCATCCACCGAAGCCTCCGGCAACCGCCAAGGCTGCAATTAGCAACGTAGAGGTCGTCACCGACTGAGGTCGGGCGACGAACACATTCAAGAGAACGACCAACATCGCGTGAGCGAAGATCAGTAGCATGCGGGTCATCTTGGCATTGGCTGGCGTGGGGTTCACATTTGGCAGTCTATTCCATGAATCTGTCCTCATGCTATCATCGTATCTAGACATCGGTGATCGTACTTGTGCCAATAATAGTCGTAGCCCTTTCATGGCTATGCTTCAAAGCAGGCGAAAAGATTAAGCCCCGATTCAGCAGAGGCTGGGCAATCGCACTGTGGATACTAGTCATGATGGCAATTGGACCGCTAATCCTTCTTGCTGTCATTTTCGAAGGTGTATTAGAGTTAGCATTTGTCGTCCTGTTGGGTGTCTTCTGGCTCGTCGGATTTAACTCGCTGATGCGATCTATCGTCCCTACCTGGAAGCCTGGCATCCTGCTTTATACGCAAGAACCTGACACCTAGCCCTTCTCTTCGACAAACGATTTCAAAGCCTCAAGTTTCACCTGCCAGCGGCGCGTCAAGGCATGGAGCATCTCAATCCCTTCATCCAGCCTCTCTGGGTTCGCTCGGATCAGTACTTCCCTGCCCTTCGGTTCCAGCCGGACCAAGTTGGCGTCCGCAAGCACTTGCACGTGCTTACGGACACCCTGGCGCGAGATACCCGCTCCCGACGCCAGTTGGGAGAGCGTCCTTGGCGTGTCCGGAGACAGCCTGGAAAGCAAGTCCAAGCGGTTGACGTCGCCAAGGGCGGAAAAGAGTTGCGCGTTGCTCACTTTGGTTCAACAAACAACTTGAGTTGGGCCATTTGGTAGCCCCATCCACCCACGTTGTCTCGGTAGTTGGCCTTGGCATATGCTTCGGGAAGCGAGGCAAATCCGGATTCAACGACACGGACCCTCGTTCCTTCGGGCACTTCCTCAAAGAAGAACTCAACCAAGGTGTTCGGATGCCCGAGCGGGTCGCCCAGAAAGCCATTGGGCACGAACGCGCCGCCGGAAACCCAGCGATAAGCGAAGTAGCGGTTCGACTCCGACGCGACAATGGCGAGTCGAAACTTCCCATAGTCACCCTCGTCAATGACTGGCTGCTCGCCGACTTCAAAGGTGCCGTCAACCCCCTTTGCGAACCATTGACCGAACTCGGACGGCTCAGACACGGCAGCAAAGACGCGTGCGACGGGAGCATTGATAACGATGGAAACTTCGATTTTGTCATTCATAATATGCAACCTTTTGGTTGCTTATTCTACCACACTCATAGAAATCTAACGAAAGCGCGGCATAATCCAACTCGTGCGCATTCTGATCGTTGAGGATGATCCCGACATCTCAAGTGGGATTGCGACCGCACTTAACCGGGCGGGATACAAAACGCACATCTCTGAAACCGGCACCGACGGCGAAGATGAGGCCATGTTGAATGCCTATGGATTGATCCTTCTGGACTTGATGCTTCCGGGCAAAAACGGGCGGGAAGTTTGCAGGACGCTGCGACGCGCGGGGGTCGCTACACCCATCCTCATGATCACGGCTCGTGATGCCGTTTCTGACCGTGTTGAGGGTCTAGATGCTGGCGCCGACGACTACTTGGTAAAGCCCTTCGCCATTGACGAGTTACTTGCTCGGGTAAGGGCTCTCACTCGGCGAGAAGCGAAGCATCGGTCGGCCGTTCTTGAAGTTGGCGACCTGAAGATTGACACGCTGGCCCAATCGGTCCACGTTGGCGGGCAGGAGGTTCACTTGACCCAAAGAGAGTTCTCGCTCCTTGAGGCTTTGGCTCGGAATGAGGGACGTGTCTTGACCCGAAAGGCGATCCTCGAAAGAGTCTTTAACACCGACGAGGCGTTGCCAAACACGGTTAACTTTCACATGTCCTCGCTACGAAAAAAAGTTGACCCAGAGTCCAAACTTATCCAGACCGTTCACGGCCTTGGTTATGTTTTGCGGCGGGGTGGTTCTTGACGCTACGCACCCGCTTGGTGCTCTGGAATTGTGCCTTCATTCTGGGAGCAATTTTGCTCTTTGGAGGTGTCCAGATTTGGGCTTCGCAGCAGTCTTCGATGAGGTTGCTTGACGGCGGTCTCCTTCAGCAGGTGACTGACTTTGCTCGACGACCTAGACCGATTCGGGGACCCGATGAACCTGGCTTCCCACAAGACGGGCAAGGCCGACAAAACCGGATGCGTCTTCGGATGCCCCCGCGCTTTCGGATGTTCGACCTTGAGGGTGAACCCCTTGGCCCTGACCCAGCCTACGATGCCAGACTGCTGAGCGAGTCCATTCGTCGGGGAGTCGCCTTTGGCAACGTCACCATCGACGGCACGGAATTTCGAGTTGTTTCGTACCGCAACAACACACCCGGAAGGCAAGCCGAAGTGATCCAAGCCGCCCAAGAGACCGATTCACTCGCCATCGCACGACGCGGACAGTTATGGGTGCTTCTAGCGAGCCTTCCGGTAGCAATCCTAGCCTCGTTTGGCCTCGCTCGCTTGCTGGCCAAGTTCGTGCTGAAACCTGTAGAGCGACTAACCCACGTTGCAGAAACGATCGCCCAAAACCCCGATGCAGCAGAGCGAATTGGAGTGGAAGGGGACGACGAAATGGCACGCTTGGGATCAACGTTCAACTCTATGACGGACCGGCTACAGGGCGCGCTAGAGGAATCCAAACTGGCCCTTGAGCGACAGAAGCGCTTTGCAAGCGACGCGGCGCATGAACTCAGGAGTCCATTGACCAGCATTTCTCTCGCCTCGGAAAATGGTCTGCACAAAGATTCAACTCCCGCTGAGATGCGTTCATCCCTCGAAACGATTGCTCGCTCCAGTGGAGTGATGAATCGTCTGACGGACGTCTTGCTTACGCTGGCCCGTCTGGACAAGCAGGGAGCAGTTTTGGCTCGCGAACAAGTCGAGTTGGAACCTATTCTGAAGGAGGCCCTGGCCGATGCATATTTGGCTGGCGACCGGAGGTTTGTTTGGGAGGTTGACTTAGGAAGTACAGCCGTTGCCAACCCCTCGGCCCTGCGGCAAATTGGGCGAAATCTCTTCGAGAACGCTGCCGCATACACACCCGAGAACGGCCAGATTACGATTCGAGTCAGCAATGATTGTTTCGAGGTCGCGGACACGGGCACCGGAATCCCGGCTGAGCACTTGCCCCACATTTTTGAGCGATTCTATCGCGTGGATCCAAGCCGGACTCGGAGTAAGGGCGGATTTGGCCTCGGGCTTTCCATCGTCTCCGAACTTGTCCAAGCACAGGGCGCCACCATCACTGTGGACTCTGAGCCAGGACAAGGTACGACTTTTGTGATCCGGTTTGCGCGGCACGACGCTACACCAACCTAATGCGTGTACGCAATATCGAGTGATTCAGAGACGCTTGACGGCTGGTGTGTCGCGGTAAAGCGAACGTTGCGCCCATTGTCGCTCCATCGGTACATCTTGCGAGTAAACGTTGTTGGCGCAGCGGGAGTGACGTTGTACGTGACGTCATTGTCGGCGGGTGATGGCGTGCAATCCCCGGTTGCAGTCCACGATACGACCACTTGTCCACTGAAGGTCCCGTCGGAGGTCAACGTAAAGGTCACGTCTGAGGACAACGTGTTTACCGGAATGTTTACGCTTGACCTGTCCGCAGTAAATGAAAATGGACCACTGAATGGCGGCCCCGATGGGGCGGCAGGTCCGGGGCATCCTCCAGCGCCGATACATATCAAGAGGCCTGTCGTTGCCAGACTAACCTTTGCCAAGAACCCAATTGCGCGTGCTGTGTTTTGTTTCATTCTTTCCCTCGACACTCGATTAAGGGTAGGCCACATGTCGTTACAAGATCGTGACAAGGAAGCCACTCGCGAAAACTGATTCCGTTTGAGGGCGTCCGACGTCCCATCCTATCATGCGGACTGCGTCAGCAGGAAACACGTCGCGTCTTCTGGCGATCATCGTCGCCGCTTTGGGATATTTCGTCGATGTTTTCGACATCTGGCTGTTTTCTTCCGTTAGAAAGGCGAGCCTTGAGGGACTGGGCTTGAGCGGTGACCAACTTAAGACGGTCGGAGAGTCGCTTCTCAACTGGCAGATGGGTGGATTCATCATCGGGGCAATCCTCTTCGGGGTAGTTGCCGATAAAAGGGGGCGGCTGGCCGTTCTGTTCGGTTCCATTCTCACCTACTCGCTGGCAAACATCGCGAACGGATTTGTGACGGATATCTCAATGTACGCGGCCTGCCGCTTCGTCGCTGGCGTTGGCCTCGCCGGAGAACTTGGCGCAGGGATCGCCTTGGTGAGCGAACTCGTTTCGACTGCTCGTCGAGGTTGGGTCACGACCTTTGTGGCGACGGTTGGAGTCACTGGGTCGGTTGCTGCCCCGCTACTGGCCAAAGTCGTTGATTGGCGAACAGCCTACTTCATTGGCGGTGGCATGGGACTTCTGCTTCTCTTGATGCGGATCGGCGTGTTTGAGTCCGGCATGTTTGAGCAGGTCAAGTCCAGGGACGATGTCAAGCGTGGCGACTTTCTCGCGCTTTTTAAAACCCCCGACCGCTTCAAGAAGTACATGGCGACCATCCTGTGTGGTGCGCCAGTTTGGTTCTTTGCAGGTTTGATGATGACCTTCTCACCGGAAGTGCAGAAGGCGCTCGGCATCGCTGATCCGAAACCTGCGCCAGACATCATCGCGATTGCGGCATTAGGTTTGTGCATCGGCGACGTGATTTTTGGGGCCTTCAGCCAGTGGATGAAGAGTCGCCGCAAAGCCTTCTGGTTGGCCTACGTTTGGATGGTCGCCGCTGTCGGCGCCATCTTCTTGCTCCCGATGAGTGCATCCTCCTTCTTCTGGTTGATGTTTGTGGGAGGACTAGGGGCCGGCTACTGGGCGGTTTTCGTGACTACTGCCGGAGAAGTCTTTGGTACCAACCTCAGGGGAACCGTCGCGACGACGGCTCCCAGTTTTGTTCGTGGGCTGGTCATCCCAATGAGTTTGGGTGCCCGGGCTCTGGAGCCAAGCCTTGGGTACATCGGGACCTTGACGGTCATCGGCGGAATTGTGTTGGTCGCGGCGACCTGGTCGGTATTCACTCTACCGGAGACCTTCCACCGCGACCTGGACTTTGTTGAGGACTAGTGATTGTGTGTGGCCAAGCACGACTTGCAAATCAAAATGTTGTCGTGAGAAGCCAACTCAGCCTTCGGGTACTCGGTGTTGCACTGGCCGCATTTGGCCTTCTCTTCAGTGCTGGCCAGATTGGCACTCTCTTGTTTGCCAGCGGCCGGTGAAGTCCCGGTGCTGTCCGTGCTGGCCTGATCGCCAGAACAACCAAGGGCGAACACGACAACTAATGCGAGGAGAAGATTTTTCATCCTTACTATTGTGACCAATGCGCACCAGGGACGGTGCCCCTCCCGTCCCTGCCTCTCCTTGTGCGCTGGTCTTACTCACCCCTTGGGCTTGTCAATAGTATGGGTGCCAAACCTTGTGCGCAACCCTAACTTTTGATAGGATTTGATCTCCTCATAACTTCCTCACACATGTGCGACAAACTCTTCTTGTCATGAAACGAACCACGTTGGCCAAGACGGTTATTCCAGCGACACTACTGAGTGCTGGGCTTCTGGTGTCGCCCCGCACGAGCGCACTGCAAGGGCCTCCTCCCGTTGGAGGACCTCTTCCAGGGCTCTCTATTAACGAGATGCAGCGATTCAACGCTGGCCGAAATGAGTTCACGAGAAACTTCCGCATTGAGGACGGCCTTGGCCCCGTGTTCAATGGGGTCAGTTGCGTTCAATGCCACGGAGCCGGGGCACCTGGAGGTGCCAGTCCCAATCTTGGTGTGTCTGTTGTGACTCGCTTTGGCGGAACGGTGAACGGTCAGTACTCTGACCTGGAGAACTTGGGTGGGGCGCTCATCCAATCACGTTCGCTACGTGAGATCATTCCCAACTACCCGGTGCCGAGAGAAACCGTTCCGCCTCAGGCACAGTTTGTCTCCCGCCGCATCACCACACCCGTTTTTGGTATGGGGCTTATCGAATCGATCCCCTACGAACAAATCAAGGCCTTGTCAGATCCCGATGATGCGGACAAGGACGGCGTTTCTGGACGCATGAACTGGGTTTTTAACCCGGGGACGAATCGAAGTGAACTCGGACGATTTGGATGGAAGTGCCAAGTTCCAACTGCTCACCTCTTTTCAGGTGATGCGTACCTAAACGAAATGGGAATCACCAGCCCGTCGTTCACGATAGAGGTACGACCACAGGGCAACTCAATTCCTGCTGGTGCAGATACGGTTGCAGACCCCGAGGACTTCAACGGGGCTCGGACGAATCGAGTCACCGACTTCATGAGGTTTACGGCAGCACCTAGAGGAAATCAAGGCTCAATCGAAGCAAAGGCTCTGTTCGCGAGCACGGGTTGTGCAAGTTGTCATACGCCATCGATGACCACAGGACCCAATCCTGTTGCGGCGCTATCGAACCAAACGGTCAACCTATACTCTGATCTTCTGGTCCACGACATGGGTCCCGGTTTGGCGGACGGCGTGCGACAAGGCGAGGCATCAGGTTCGGAATGGCGAACTGCCCCACTTTGGGGATTGCGATTCCGGCCCTTCCTTCTCCACGATGGAAGAGCAACAACTGTAGACCAAGCGATCCGGCTGCATGGAGGGGAGGCAGCAAGGTCGGTGAAGGCCTACAACGCACTACCAAGCACTTCTCGGGCAACGTTGTTAACGTTCCTGCAAGGGCTGTAGTACCCAGGGGGTCGGCTGGTTCAGTGCCCGGCTGGCCCCAAAAGGTAGAATTCACGTTCCCATGGCGATTCTGGTCGACCGTTCCACGCGCGTTGTTGTTTGCGGCATCACAGGCCGAGAAGGCGGATTCCACACTCAACAGATGATTGAGTACGGCACAAACGTTGTCGCAGGTGTCACCCCCGGAAAAGGGGGGCAAGACTTTCATGGCGTGCCGGTTTTCAACACTGTTGAAGAGGCCGTGACGAAAACAGGTGCCGACGCCGGGCTCATCTTTGTACCCGCACCATTTGCAGCAGACTCAGTTCTTGAGTGCGAAGGTGCGGGCTTGCCTTTTGTGACGCTGATCACTGAAGGAGTTCCGATTCACGATTCCGTTCGCGTTGTCAACAAGTTACGAGCAGGTGGCACCACTCGCCTATTGGGCGGTAACTGTGCCGGAATCATCACGCCGGGAGAGTGCAAGATGGGAATCATGCCCGGGCACATCTTTGCCAAGGGAAACGTTGGCATGGTCAGCCGAAGTGGCACTCTAACGTATGAGATCGTTTGGGAAATGACTCGCGCCGGGTTCGGTCAAACGACTTGTGTTGGAATTGGCGGCGACCCGGTTCCGGGAACCAGATTTATCGAAGTGATGCAGATGTTTGAGGCCGACCCTGCCACCGAAGCCGTTGTGATGGTCGGCGAAATCGGTGGCTCAGATGAGGAGACGGCAGCGGAATTCGTCAAGACCATGAAGAAGCCAGTCGTTGCCTTTATCTCGGGGCGAACTGCACCGCCAGGAAAGAGAATGGGCCACGCCGGCGCTATCGTCTCTGGAAACACGGGAACCGCGCAATCCAAAGTGGACGCTCTGTTAGCAGCAGGTGCTCGGGTTGCCGACAAGACCAGCGATGTCCCCGCGCTGCTAACGGCTGCGTTCCAAATGGCCTAAACCTACTTCGGAGGCTTGCAGGATGCGCAGGCAGTGTAGCCCTTCTTTTTGGCCTCTGAGAGCTTCATTCCTTTTGAGCCGTGTTTCAGTCGGCAATTCTTGACGTGATACTTTTTGCCCTTCTCGGTGGCATAGACCGTGGGATCTGCCGCAATTGACTGGCAGGCCAGTGACGATATCGCAAACAGCGACAGAATTAGTGCTCGATTCCTCATCACCTGAATCATATCACGAACTTCAGCCTCGGACGACTTCAACTTCGTCAAGCAACTCTTGGCCCTCGGCCAAGTGTGCCTTTGCTGCGGCTGCGGCAGCGACCTTTACCGCTTCGGACTCTGCGATGCCCGTGATGACGATGAAGTGATCTTTCGTATTGACCGCCGCCTTTTTGATACCCGCACGCTCAATTGCGGTCATCACAGCCTCCATGGCGAGATGCGGCGCATTTTGCGCGTCTTCGTGACGAGGATCCGCAACAGCGGGCTGCTCGGTGCTCGCTTGTTTGGTTGGCTCAGATGCGCAACCGACTCCCACCACGACAATCAAGGCGAGCCAGATCCAGCGCATGCAAGTTTCAACGGAAAACAGGCACCAAAGGTTTCGTAGGCGGTATCTTAACATTCTCTTAACATGCACCACATCGCGTTGTCCTGCCTCTGTCTTCTCTCCATGTCTGCGGTTGCGTCTGAAGTCCCTTCCCAGACGCTAGCCCAGAGCGAGCGAGTCCAAACCGAGGTCTCGTCCTTGAAAAAGCGAGCCGGGGAGGTTACGTCAAAGATGGCCGACCTGATGAAGCAGGACGCTACGTCGGACGAGGCGGTGAAACTGCTTCAGGAGATGGTGGACGAACTCAAGCAGATCAATGCGCGCTTAAAGCAACTTCAGGAAGGCCTCGATTCAAGCAAGAAAGACATCTCTGCTTTGCAGAAGTTCCAGTGGAAGGGATATGCGCAGTTCCAGTTCTCGGATACGGAGGAAGGGTCCAACAGTCTGGGCGGTGCGAATCGAACTAACAACGACGGTTTCACTGCACGAAGGATCCGACTCTCTGCAACCCACAAAATGGATGACCGGACCCAACTCAAGGTCAGCCTTGACGTGGGCGGGACACAGAGGCAATCTGTCGAACTCCGGGACGCCCAACTCAAATACGACCTCTCCAAACAAGCCTCAATCTTTGCAGGGCAGCAACTGACGCCTCTCGGCTACGAACTCGAAAGGTCCTCAAGTGACCGAGAAATGCCTGAGCGCGCGATTTACAATCGGACGCTGTTCGGTGGAGATCGGATGCGAGGAATCTACGTTAGGGGCAAGGTTGGCGAAGGGTTGACCGCTACCCTCGGCGTCATGAACTCGCTTACTGTCACTGATCCCCAGCAGACCGACGCAAACCGCTTCGGAAACCTATCAGGAACCAAACTCGCAGGCGTTGCCGGGGTGCGCTACACAACAAAGAAGGGTGAGGTTGGCGTTAGCGGCATGGTTGGAGACCGCGCTCCGACCTCCGCGCGGACAATCACCAACTGGACAGATTCGAACAACAATGGCGTGGTTGACGGCGGTGAAGTGCGAAACACCAACGTCCCGGCAACCGGTAGCAACTCAAGGCGCTTCATTTTTGTGGACGGCGCGCTTTACAACCTTGTCAATGGGCTGACCTTGCGTGGGGAGTTCATGTTCGGACGTGACCGGGTACCGACTGTAAGCAACAGCGTGCCCGTCTCTTTGGTCGACACTGCCCTGAACGGTTACCAGATTCAAGCCACTTATGCCTTTGACCTTAAGACCAGCCTTACAGCACGATACGAGTCATTCGACCCGGATACCGGCCTAAGTGGCAACACTCAATCAGCGGTTGGACTGTCACTCGCCCATTTGCTCAGTCCTGACCTTAAGCTCAGCCTGACCCATGAATGGTTCAAAGAGCAGCCGTTCAACGCTCGCAACAATGCGTGGACGCTACGAGTCCAATACCGGCTGCGCTGATCCGTCTCGGGATTAGGGTGTTGTCCTGATCTGGATTTCGCCGATCCGGACGGGTCTCGTACCACCCTTGTTTATGATCCTGACCACGCGTCCGCGCATCGTCGAGGCACGATAAACGACGCTTCGCTCGCCAGCGCTGAAACTGTCCGATCGGTTGGCGAAGGTCCAGCGCCAATCCAACTCACGAACCCAGGTGATGGCTTGTTGCCCTGGACGACGAATCACCTGAACTTCGAACTCGGGCCACATCTCGCCATCAGCGAAGACTCGAACTTCGCCAATCCCCCTCTCCTCACCCAAGTCAACTTCAACCCAGTCGGTCTCAATAGGCTCGCCCAGGTCAAGTTTTCCGTCAGTCAGTGCGGGGGCTGACGCCCCGCCCGGAAGGTTGACTGGTTTCTTTGCTGACGTGATGCTCGCATCCAACGGCGCCGACGGAAGGTTAAACCGGAGTTCGAAAAAGGCCACGGACTTGTTGCCACGGTGGAATGAATCAACAGCCTGCCAAATCTTGAACCAAGCAAACTCGTTCAGCCCGAATCGGTCCACACGTATGAGTAGCGTCCCGTTTGAACCGTTCGTATCGATTCGACCAAAGGGATTGTCACTCAGGGTGTGCCCTGTTAAGGTCGTGAGCGACTCGGCCAGGCGACGGTTGGGAACTGTCAGGGCTCCGGTCTCGCTCGTCTTTCCTTTGAATACTGGATCCCCGGCAACTATCGCGCCGCCCACGCTCTGGAAGATCTGGACATCTGCGTTGGCAAGAGGCTTGCCGTCAGGCATTGCACATCGAAACACCAACACGGTGGGCAGGTCATACATCACGTCCCCGAGAAAGCCCCTACGCTTGCCAACGTTTGTGTTCAGCGACGCGACCTCCGTGGCCGAAAACAGGTCGGTCGACTCAAATGACAACCCGCCCAGGGCCGCGATGAATTGGGGTTCCTGGGCAAGGTTCATCTGCATAGGAAGTGCAGCGTCGATCCGTGTATCTCCCCATCCATTCACACCTGGATACCGATCCTTGGCGGACCGACCGAATGCTGATACTCGGTTCAGGCTATCGAGGTTGGGCAACCCCAATCCCGTGCTGATTGATCCTAGCAGCCCGCGATCCCCTGACAACCTTGCGGGGCTTGTCGACACCGAGGCCTCAACGTCAACACCTAGATTCACTTTGGCCTCCGGAGTTAGGCTCTGAAGCCTGACCCGCTCTAATGCACCTTCGGGCGCAAACGAGAATCGACTCTCCGCCAACATCGAGTTCAACAGACGTATCTGCGACTGAACCCAATCTTCTGGTGCCTTAGAACCCGTCAGATTGTATTGCGTCGCTAGGGACGCCCTTGTAGGCTCGTTAAGTGCCACTTCAACCGCCAGTCCACCTTCTTGAATCTCAAGATAGTCGTTTGCTGGATTGACGTCCGACTTTGCTTCTACCTTTAGTCCAAGAGGCTGGAGGCGATGATCGCTGTGAAGATTGCGGAAGGGACTCTTTAAGGTAATGGTCGTTTCTTCTCCAGGGGCAAGAGCCTTTCCATCCTCCCGCCTTGCTCCGAGTGACTCACGAACATTCCACGCATAAGAGAAACTATCTATGGGCGCATCGCCAACGTTTTTCACATGGGCCACATAGGTCACTTCCTCACCGTCGTTTGGCCACTTCCTCTTCGTAGCGTTGGGAACCTTGTCCATGAACGGAATCCCGTCAAGCACCGTGCTGGCGTCTCGACTATCGTAGCGCTCATATTCTGGGGAACGTGAGATCAGGGTCACCGAAAGATCGCCGCCTTTCTTTGGCTCTTGGGATTCGACTTCAAGAACGAGTTTCGGACGTGCCAGCCCTGAGTTGCTACTGAAGAACTCCGTGACGTTTTCAAACGTCAAGGCAAATCCGTGGTTTTCATACCAGCGCTCGTACTGGCGTTGCACTGTGGCTTCGATACCCTCCACCACGGTGGTGTCTTGACTGGCCTGAAAGATCTTTGCTTCTCGGATGCGCTCTACATCCGAAGGCCCTGTCGCGCCCGGTTGTTGCCACGCGATGGGTTCTCTGCCCGCCCGGCGGTGGTTCCATGTTGCCGTCCATGCTGTGCTGGGCACTTGAGCCCCAGGAGATAGCGATGCCAACGTCTTCATCGGTCCATCATTCCAAGGAGCGAGAACACGGGAAACGGCTCTCAAAGTTGGGGCGTTGGGACCCGAGAGGATAAAGACCAATTTTGCGCTCTTAATGCGTTTATTGGGTCCCAGAGCAAGGTCAAGATTTCCAAACTGGATGAGTACAGTTTTGCCGGGGCCACCCTCCAAGATGCCGTCGCCTCCAAAGTTCTGGTCCGGAGCCGATGAGTTAAGAGCGGTGTCAGTTGCCCACCAATATCGAATCTTCGATCCGTCCTCAAGGGCCAGCAGTGCGCCGCGATACAACTCGATCGTTTTGGTCTGCACAGGCAACGAAAGAGTGAGGAGCAACGCCGAGAGCATGCTGGCGAGTTTACTGGAAATCAGTTGGTGCCGGGGGTGGGACTCGAACCCACATGTACTCTCATACAACGGTGTTTGAGACCGCCGCGTCTACCATTCCGCCACCCCGGCGAGGCTCTATAGGCTACCCGATTGAACTGAACATTTAGGTGTTTCGCTCGTCACCACGTGCGTAACTGCCAATAGGTCTTTTGGCTCATCGGGCGAGCCAAGGTGGAACCAAATCAGAGCCCCGAACGATATCTTTATTCGAACCACTATGAGGATCACAGACTACGCATCCAGCAGAACGCTCAACGACGTTAGCCTTTCGCTGACGCCCAACGAGGCGGCGGAACTAGCGGCGTACCTCGAGCGGCTCGTCAACAATCCCACCATCGGCAAGGCCTACCTCAGCGAAGTAGTAGGTAATCGATTGGAACGGGAACTAACTGTTACGATTCAGACGCCGGCGGCGTAAGAATCTCGACGATTTGGCCAAGCCTTCGGCAGTATCAAACCATCTAGACCTTTCGGATCGAGGACTTGGCCAGTGAGAATCACCAACTACGAAACCAATAAGCCCCTCAGTGCGGTGGGGCTTGACCTCACGCCCCAGGAGGCCGAGGAACTCGCGGTTTACCTTCGCTCGTTAGTTGCAAAACCCGAAGTAAGGACCCTTTTCTTGAGCGAACTGGACGGCAACGAGGTTGCACGCGAGGTTTCCATCCACCTAATTCTGCCTACCGCTCATAATGAACGGTAGAGATGAAGATCGTACTTGGAACTGACGGTTCCTCTTTTTCCGAATCAACTGAAGCAGTCTTGACCCGATTTTCAGGGCTTACGGCTGCCGAAGTTCATGTGGTTTCGGTCTATCAGACTCCACAAGCCATCTTTGCGCCGATCACGCCCAGCGCTGACCTCATGATGGCGGCCGAGGCCGCATCTCTCGCCGACGTCCTGCAATCAGTTTCCGAGCAACGCTCTAACGCTGCGGCGGCGCGGCTGACTTCGAAAGGCATCAACGCGCAGGCTCATGCTGAGTGCGGAGAGACAGCGGGAGCACTCATTGA
>CALMEF010000044.1 GCA_937862825.1 uncultured Armatimonadota bacterium | reverse complement strand
TCCCTTGCCCTTGAGGACAAGAGATGAAGTGTCCAACAAATTCACCGCATTCCAGTCATGACTTCCCCTCTCCCTTATCCCCTCTCCCCGCAGACGGGGCGAGGGGATAAGGCCGCACCTGTTCGCGCCCAAGCGTCTTCCCCTTGAGGGGAAGTCCGTGAACGAAGTGAACGGGTAGGGGCTGGTTCGCATGGTCCCCCACCTGTTCGCTAACGCTCACAGACTCCCCCGTAGCGGGGGAGACGCGCGATCATGACTTCCCCTCTCCCCTGGCCCCTCTCCCCGCAGACGGGGCGAGGGGAGAAAGCCGCACCTGTTCGCGCCCGAGCGTCTTCCCCATGAAGAGAAGTCCGTGAACGAAGTGAACGGGTAGGGGCTGGTTCGCATGGTCCCCCACCTGTTCGCTAACGCTCACAGACTCCCCCGTAGCGGGGGAGACGCGCAGTCATGACTTCCCCCCTCCCCTGGCCCCTCTCCCCGCAGACGGGGCGAGGGGATAAGGCCGCACCTGTTCGCGCCCAAGCGTCTTCCCCTTGAGGGGAAGTCCGTGAACGAAGTGAACGGGTAGGGGCTGGTTCGCTTAGTCCCCCACCTGTTCGCTAGCGCTCACAGACTCCCCCGTAGCGGGGGAGACGCGCGATCATGACTTCCCCTCTCCCCTGGCCCCTCTCCCCGCGGACGGGGCGAGGGGAAACGCCACCTAACATCCGTGGAACGAAGGATTTTGGTGTACCCTTAAAGGGCGTTGAGATTAGGCTGGCAGCACGCAGATTTCGAGGCGCTCGCGTCACTTTGGAACTCGACGGTCCCCGCCAAGTATCCGATCGATGCCGGGCTTCTCAAACAAAACACGGTGGATTCCCCGGTGTTTGACTGGGGGGCGTCGGCCCTCGAGGTGATGGACGATCAGGTTCTTGGGTTCATCGCGATCAAGCGGTCGGCCAATCCGCTCCTTTACAAGGGGCCAAGTTACGATCAGGCCCACATTTCCGCGCTGGTGTGCGTCAACGGCGAATGCGGGATTGACCTGCTTGCTTACGCAAAGAGTGTGCTGCGGCCACGCGGGGTCGATCGGCTCGTTTTCGGTCAGGATTCGCGGCACTTCTGGCCAGGATGTCCGAACGACTGCGCCCGCTTGAAGGATCTGCTCACCGTTTCAGGATTCCAGCCAGGTTCCGAAGCGGTTGACCTGGAAGCCGACATCACCGGCTACGACGATTCGTCGTTCGACGCCGTGTTGGCCGAGCACAACGCGCACGTGCGCCCCGCCACCGCTGGCGATCTTCCTGCCCTGTTTCAGTTCCTCCACAAGGACTTCCCTGGCCGCTGGGAGTTCGACGTTAAGCACAAGGTTGACGCTGAGGGGCGGTCCGACTTTGTCACCGTGCTCGACGTTAACGGAACGGTTGCGGGGTTTGCGCTTTTGCAGGACGCTTCGCACTCGCTTCCCATCGCCGGTGCGGTGTGGAAGGGCGATCTCGGCGACTCATGGTGCACGCTCGGGCCGATTGGGGTGAGCAAGACGGTTCGCGGGAAAGGGCTGGGCGATGCGCTTCTCGCCAAGTCGCTTGGACACCTGAAGCGTCAGGGATTCCGCCGGTGTCTGATCGACTGGACGACGCTGGTGGACTGGTACGGCAAGCACGGCTTTTCGGTCACGCGGACGTACACGCCGATGACGCTTCGGCTCGATTCCGAGGTTCGCCGTTGAAGACGGTGACCGTTGTTGGTGGGGGCTTTGCAGGAGTTGAAGCGGCATGGGCGCTGGCGAATCGTGGCGTTCATGTTCGGCTTTATGAAATGCGGCCAACGCAGATGACTCCCGCGCATACGACTGAGCACCTCGCCGAACTGGTTTGTTCGAACAGTCTGAAGTCAAACACTCCAGAAAGCCCGGCTGGGCAGTTGAAGACTGAGATGCGTGCCCTCGGGTCATTGGTTCTCCACTGCGCGGATTGGACGAGCGTTCCTGGCGGGCAGGCGCTTGCGGTGGATCGGGATGCTTTTGGTGAGTTGGTCACTGCGCGAATCGGAGAGCATCCGAACATTGAACTGATTCGGGAGCCGTGGCGGCCCTCGATGCTCGATGGTCTGACGATTATTGCGACAGGGCCTCTGACGAGTGAGGACGTTGCCAGTTGGCTTGCCGAACAGACCGGACGCGAGCACCTTTACTTCTTCGACGCGGTCAGTCCAACCGTAGAGGCGTCCTCTTTGGATCGTTCGGTTGTGTTTGGTCAGAGTCGGTGGGATAAAGGAGAGGCGGACGATTATCTGAACTGTCCTTTCGAGAAGGATTCGTACTTGGCGTTTGTTGAGGCGCTTCGCACGGCGGAACGCGCGCCTTTCCATGCGTTTGAGGCGGGAGGGCGACGAGACGGCGAAGTTGCCGAGCATGATGAAGCCGAGTTTCTGCGTACCGTGAAGTACTTCGCCGGTTGCACGCCGATCGAGGCGATTGCTGACAAGGGAGTTCGAAGTCTCGCGTTTGGGAACTTCAAGCCTGTTGGTTTGGAGGATCCGCGAACGGGTCGCCGTCCGTATGCGGCGCTGCAGTTGCGGCCAGAAAATCGGGAGAAGACGCTGTACTCGCTGGTAGCTTGCCAGACACGGTGGAAGTGGGGCGAGCAGAAGCGGGTGTTTCGCATGGTTCCTGGCCTTGAGAACGCGGAGTTTGTCCGGTACGGCGTGATCCATCGAAACACGTTCCTTGACGCGCCGCGATGTTTGTCACCGCTTCAGGAACTGAACGGAAACCCGAACGTCATGGTTGCGGGACAGCTCACTGGTGTTGAAGGTTACGTGGAGTCGGCGGCGAACGGGCTGCTTGCTGGACTGATCGCGTGGTTCAAGTTGATGGATGAGCCGTTTCCTCAGCCTCCGCGTGAAACAGCATATGGCTCGCTTGCCTCCCATTTGCAGGACAACTCGCCGCGAGAGTTCGCGCCGATGAACATCAACTGGGGACTTTTCCCCGACGGGCCAGTTGTGATCAAAGACAAGGCGTTCAAGCGCGAAACGAAGATTCTGAATGCCAATCGCGCCCTTTCCCAGTGGGTTTCCAACTTGAAAAGAGCGCAACTGGCTTTGGCAGATGCTTCCTTTGTCCGAACGGTGTAGCGTTTAGCGGAGCAGTTTGACCTTGTAGGTGAACGTGACGCGTTTGCTCTCGCCTGCCTTCATGTTCAGTTTCCAAGACAGCCGCGTTCGGGGATTGATCGCGCGGAGGCCTTTGACGACCTTGGTGATCTCCGGGTTGTCGTCCGCCGAGTCAACCTCGCCAACGACTTCCCTCGTGATGCTGAGCGTGACCTCTTGAGCCTTCATGTTTCTCAGTTCGAAGGTTCCCTTTAGCGTCACGAGGTCTGCGATGCGAGTGTCATTCGGTCCGACACGAACGTTGATTTGCTCGCGGGTGAGTTCTTCTTCGAGTTGATCTGCCCGAATGTCGAGGGCCTTGGTGATCTTGACTCTGGTGTCGGCGCCTCGAGCCGTATAGTTAAGCGTGTCTTGTCCGAGGAGTTCCCCGCCTTGCGTGGTGATGACCGGCGCGGTCGTCCACGGCTGGTTCGTGTTGTTCTTGAACTCGAGGCTGTGCCAGACGTCTCCGGGCTCTTCAGGAACTCCAACGTAGCGTTCGTTGGCGTCAATGGAGTTGTTCGCGTCCCACGTGTAGATGTGCTTGTACTCTGACTCGCCGACAAAAAGAACGTAGTATCCGCGCTCGCCTCGTTTGAGGCTTACGTTAGGCCGCGGATAGAAGAAGAGATCCTCTGCGCTGGAACCGGTGACTTCGGGAATGTCAAAGGACTCCGAGAAACTTCCTCTCGCGTCCCGGCGAAGGGCGTTTTGCGACATGGCACCGGGTGCGCCAAGTCCACCGCCTCCTCCAAAGTTCATCATCTGGTTCGAGAAGTCCTGAACAGCCATGCCGGCGGTAAAAGGATCAAGAAGGTTTTGGAACGGCAGGTTCGGGAAGCCAGTGATAAACCGCGCTTCGATACCTTCCAGATCGGCCAGGTCGTTCATGACCGTCGCCTTTGCGGTGATCGTGAGTTTCTTCGAGTCTGAAATGTCGAGTGAGTACGCTGGCGCCCAGGTCATTCCCTTCTCAAGCCCGAACGTGTAAACAAACCCAGGTGTCTTGGTGCTCGTCACGACTTTGACGACGCGCTGATCGGTCTGGGTCTTCACTTTGAAGTTCAGCGGGGCGTCCGCGAGGATGCTCCTGACGAGTCCGCGCGGGTGAGCGGCGTATCCGGACTTCGTTTGGAGCATGATCATGCCTTGAGAGACCGTCATCAACTTCCCCGTTTCCGACTTTCCGTCCGTCAACGTGAGCGAGATCGTCTTGCCGACGTTAAGCCCGAGGAGTTCGTCCACTGAGGCGGCGCCCCTTTCCCCCGCCGTTCTCTGCAACATCGTTCGGGCTTCCGAAATCTTCAGGCCCTTAGACGTTGTCAACCAAAACGTGCCCAATGCGGCTTGGGGCGCATCTTCGATGATGGCTTCTCCATCCTTCAACGGCCACTCGCGAACCACGACGGCAAATCCATTCTTGAACAGGGACGCAGCGACAACCTTTGACTTCGCAGCGTTCTCGAGCAAGGCGCTTCCTACCAACCAACTTGCTATCATCGGCAAACTAGACGTCGCTGTGTCGAAGTCGTTACGCCGTGCCCCCTTGATTGCGAGCAACACACACCGCTAAAATGCTGTGGGAACATTCCCATTTTGTTTTTCTTAGTTGTTTCTAAGAGGAGGCTACGACATGTTAAAACTTATCTCTGCGTTGAGCCTGGCGCTCATCTCCACCTTTGCCTCGGCAAATCTTGTTCAGAACGCAAGTTTCGAAACCGTACCAGGCACGGGAACAGGCGAGGGCTTGCTTCCAAGTGATTGGGTGCAGTTCAACTCCAGCGCTGACACGTTCTCAAGCGACGGTTCTTACGGCCTTGACCCAAACTTCGGCGGACGGTTTCCGGGAGTCGTTGCGCAAGACGGGTTGCGGTGGGTCGCGGGCAACTCGATTGAACCGGAAGAGTTCGGCCAGTTTCTGAACACTCCTTTGGTCGAGGGCGACCTATACCGAATCAGCGCATGGATCCATCGCTCTGCCCGAACGGACATGCCCGACAACGGCACGTTTGTCGTCACCCTTCGCAACGAGACCGATACCATTCGGGTTCTGGGAGCGTTTGAGCCGACAGCAAACTATGTTTGGGAGTATCGCGAGTTTGAGTTTGCTGCTCCTACGAACTCTGCGAACCTCAACATCTTGGGCTTTTCGCCCTTGAGCGCGGGCCCGACAGGAGCGTACATGGGCTTGGACAACGTGCGACTCGAAGCGGTGCCGGAGCCATCTTCCCTGCTCGCATTCGCAGCGCTTGGATTGATCTTGGTTCGCCGAAAGCGTTAGAACGTACACTATAGGGCGTGTCGCGATTCACAAGAACCTGGGTTGATATTGATCTACCCGCATTGCGACACAACTTGGGGCTGGTTCGCAAGGCAATTGGCCCGAGCGTTTCGCTCGCGCTAGTAGCAAAGGCCGACGCCTACGGGCACGGCTTGGTGCCGACTAGCGGCTACGCCCTGCACCATGGTGCTGATTGGGTTGCGGTTGCCACTGTTCAAGAAGGTGTTGCGCTTCGCGAAGCCGGAATTGACGCTCCGATTCTAGTGATCTCGCCAACTCTGGGAATTGAGGCTGAAGACGCGATCTTCTATGACTTGCGTGTTCTCGTTGAGGACGAGTCAATGGCAGCAGACCTGGCGACTGCAGCAGCCAAAATGGGAAAGAGGGCCATTCTCCATCTTGAAGTGGATACAGGTTTAGCGCGCTTTGGATGCCAGGTGGAAGACGCCGCCAAACTTGCAGAGCGAATTCGATCGCTTGACGTAACCCTGGAGGGACTCTCAACACACTTCGCCAACTCAAGTTGGGACGTTGTAGGTACGGAAGAGCAGATTCGCCGTTTTGATCGGGCTCTCGCGGGATGCACTGCATCCGGTATTGATTTTGACGTGGTTCATGTTGCCAACAGCGCGGGTGCCGTGCGATACCCCAATGCCAGGCGGCACATGGTTCGAACCGGCATTGCGTGCTACGGCATCGATCCGTACAATCTATTCGCCGGTGACGAGCACCCTGTTCTCTCATGGAATGCCCGGGTGATGGTTGTTCGAGAACTTCCACCCAACTCCCCGGTCAGTTACGCCGGAACTTATCGAACGCGAGGCACCGAGCGCATTGCCACGCTTGGTGTCGGATACGGCGACGGATATCCGCGAAACCTTTCAAACAAGGGACATGTTTGGTTGCACGGCCAGCCAGCACCCATTGTTGGTCTAATCTGTATGGATCAGGTTCTCGTAGACGTTTCTCGCATCCCCCAAACATCGCCCGGTGATGTGGCTGAACTCTTCGGCCCTAATATCCGAGTGCCAGATGTGGCGCGACTGGCTGAGACCAACCCCCATGAACTCACGTGCC
>CALMEF010000043.1 GCA_937862825.1 uncultured Armatimonadota bacterium | reverse complement strand
CAGCCGTCACGTTCAAGGTGACCTGAGTGGGGCTGTTGAAGGTGATGGAGTTGACCGTCAAGCCGGTGCCACTGAAGGCCGCAGCAAGTCGATTCGGGAACGCAGCGCCCGGATCATAAAACTCGCTTCCAGCCGTCGAGGTACCCGTAAGAACGAGGTTCGTCGTCTGGCCCTGCTGAATCGTGTTCGGGGCGAGGGACGCTGGAGTCGCAGGCGGCGGCGCCAACAGCTTTGTAGCACGAACGACCCAGTTACCGCTCAAACAATACTCTTGGAACGTCCAAGTGGTCATGTTGTCGGTCGGGTCGATACAGGTTTCGGAATAGTCACCCCAGCGCCCGCCAGGATAGGCTTGGTTGCTAAGTTCAACCTGGAGCGGTGCCTGGATAGTTCCAAGAGCATCAGTTCGAAGTCGACCAGCAGTTGCGATAGCAGCTCGCTGGGCTGTACTACTCTGATTCGCTCCCAAGACCATGTGGCCTTGGCCCGTCATGACGACAGAAGGCATCCAGTAATTAATCACGCTGCCCGAACTATCAAAGAGCGTTCCAGATTGTCGCAACGCGGGGGTGGTCGTCAGATTTTGAATCTCGTACCAGCGGCAGGCGTTGCGATTGGGTGATGTTGTCGTTCCCGAAGCATTGACTCGGATGTTGTGCGCTGTCCAAAGCGTCGTTCGGTTCGAGATCTGATCGAAGCAAACTTTGGCGGCAAAGAGTCGGTCATCCAATCCGTCAAGGTTGGACCCGCCTAGTTGCGGAACCGTGCTCGGGAAGTTTGTCGTTGGGACGCTGAGGTTGATTTGAGCAGACATAGACGGAGTGCCGCTACCCGGATTCAAAACACGACGCATGTCGAGTTGTGAGAAGACTCCAGTGTCAACTCCAATGAAATAGCCCTCGGTTGAAGTCGTGCTCCAGTTGTCACAGCCCCTAGGTGCCCACAGCCCTGATGAACCGGTTCCGATGCCGCGGAATGCGGAGGCTACGATTGGCCCGGCACCCAGCACGGATGACTTTTGAATCACCCACGCGCTTGCTCCGCCGTAGGTGGTGTTGTTAATGAAACAGTTCGCACCGGTGTACACCGCGTGTCGGTCAACGCCCAAGGAGGGATAATCGGCCAACTGGTTGGCGTTGCCAGCCGGGGCAACGTTCTCCTGCTGCATAAAGAAGAAGGTGAAACTGGACGAGTTGGTGATCGTGGCACCGTTCGAAACAGCAAGCAAAATTCGGTTATCGGCAAAGTTGACGTTGATGCAAAGGATGAACCAACGGTTTGAGGTCGGGTCCCATCGAACTTGCGGGTCCGAGGTTAGTGAGCCGTTTCGGACCGAGTTGAAGAACGAATCAAGCGAAACGTTAAGGCCTCCAAGCGTGCCTGTTCGGGAGTAGACGGCGATGTTTCCGTTCGTCGCCACCAAGACCTGAGTTGGGCTAACACCGCCCATGCTGTCCGGCGGTTCCACGCTGAACGGGCTTGCGCTCGGGCCGTTAAACTCCAAGCCAATCGTTTGAGGAAGCAAAGGTGCGCCGCCGCGTCCATGCGTTCCCGCAGTTCTTGGCGGCCAGGTTGGACCATCACCAAGGGAACGACCTGGCCGCTTCGGAAGGTCGTATTCCTTTTCGTCCTTGTCCTTACGGATGTTCGGGACTTCCCAGGCGGCACGAGCCATGATTTGGTCGACCGTTTCGGTGACGCCCATTGCGCCGACCCAACGCTCGCCAATCATTTCGCCCTTTGAGTTGATTTTGTTTTGTGCTGCCGCGAGGCAACTTGTTAGCGCGAGGGCAACAAAACCTAAGCCCCGCAGTGTGTGTTTAAATTTCAAGTTCAGCAGTCTCCTTGCTGTAAAGCAAAACAACGCCCAGACATAGTGAGCCCGGGGAATAACTTCCATATATTATAGGTCAGATTCCAAGTAATGGGCCTGGGAACGGCAACGAATGTGTTTTGCGTTGGGTATCTATGAAACACATGAAGAAACTCCTTCTTGGTCTTGGCATCGGTGCTGCAGTCTTCACTGGGGCATTTCTGGCGTTGCGGGCTGATCGTGCCCTTGAGGACAGGTACGTCGCGCAGAGGGCGGGTAACTGGCCGGAGGTGCGACCAGCGTCGCTCGAATCTACGGGTGCTCCTGCTGACTTCCGGGCTGCTGTCAAGAAGGTATTGCCATCCGTGGTCTCTGTGGACAAGAGCGAGCGTATTCGAAGGTTCTTCTCAAACGAAACGGAATTGAGACAAACCGGAACAGGCTCCGGGGTGATCATCAGCAAAGATGGTTACATCCTTACCAACAACCACGTGGTGCAAGGTGCTGACCTCGTCAAAGTTAGGCTTTTCGATAAGCGGAGTTTCGACGCGAAAGTTGTCGGCACCGATCCTCGATCTGATTTGGCGGTGCTCAAAATCAGCGCTCCCAACCTCATCGCCGCCGAAATGGCTGACTCGTCGAAACTTGAGATTGGAGAGTGGGTGATCGCCGTTGGAAACCCACTCGGTTTCTCCAACACGGTCAGTGTCGGTGTGATCAGTAGCCTAAACCGAACCTTGCCAACTCAGGAGAGCATCCTCGTAAACAGCATTCAAACCGATGCGGCCATTAATCAAGGCAACTCTGGTGGAGCCCTGGCCAATGCAACTGGTCAGGTGGTGGGCATCAACTCGGCCATTGCCTCCAACTCTGGAGGTTCGATAGGCCTGGGTTTCTCAATCCCGATCAACCGCGCAAAGCAAGTCGTGGACGACATTCTCAAATTTGGCCGCGTTCGTTATGGCTGGCTCGGAGTCTCAATCTATCGAGAAGGGACATTGGCCGATCCGTCGGTACGTGAGGCGTTAACGCAGGAGTTTGGTCAGACTCCGCCTTCCAAGGGCTTGCTCGTGACTCGAGTTTTGAATACCTCGCCCGCTGGCAAATCAGGTATCCAGCAGTACGATATCATCACATCGCTTGACGGCAAGGAACTCGCCGACCCTGTCGATTACTACACAATCATGACGGATAAACGTCCTGGCGACACCGTTCGGATGAACGTGTGGAGCCGCGGAACGTCTAAAACAGTGACGGTGAAACTTGAGGATTTAACAACTCTGTAACTCCGCTTGGGTCCTGTTCTGCGTCCCTCATTTTGAGGGCGATCTTTGAAATCTATGTCAATGCTTGCTGATGGTTTGTCCCAGTTGTTGGACGTATTGCCGGCTACGGTTCGAGAAAGGTTAGAGAAGAGTCCGGATGTGGAGCGACTGGTTGAGGTTGTCCTCGACTATGGTCGCCCCGCCGAGGCTCGGTACCAAGATCGAACTGAACGAATGTTCGACCTAACGGTCACTGAACGCGATATTGAGTTCGTGATCAAGTCGATCGGAGAGTTCGGCACTGATAATCGCGCTGGAATTGAGCGCACCCTTCACCGTATCTCGTGCATTCGAAATAGGCATGGCAAGGTAATTGGTTTGACATGTCGAGTGGGTCGCGCCTTGGAAGGCACGATTGACATCATTGACGATTTAGTTCGATCTGGAAAGTCAATCCTTATTCTCGGGAAGCCGGGTATCGGTAAGACAACTAAACTTCGCGAAGTCGCGCGAGTCTTGGCTGACGAGGTTGGCAAGCGGGTGGTGATTGTTGATACGTCCAATGAGATTGCTGGCGACGGTGACATACCGCATCCCGGAATTGGCTCATCGCGTCGCATGCAAGTTCGGGTCGCTGCAGAGCAACACAACGTGATGATTGAGGCCGTCGAGAACCACATGCCAGAGGTCATCGTTATTGACGAGATCGGGACCGAGGCTGAGGCTAACGCGGCACGAACTATCGCAGAGCGCGGAGTTCAATTGGTTGGAACTGCTCACGGTCAAACCTTAGAGAACCTGATGCTGAATCCGACCCTTGCGGACTTGATTGGAGGGATCCAGCCAGTCACGTTGTCAGATGATGAGGCGCGACGTCGGGGAACCCAAAAGACGGTTCTTGAGCGCAAGGCACCGCCAACCTTTGACGTTGTTGTCGAACTTGTTGACTACGACCGGTTAGCTGTGCATCACGACGTCCAAAAGACCGTTGACCTAATTCTTCGTGGGGTCGCACCGAAACCCGAGATTCGCGTTCGAATCGGAGCAGGGCAAGTCGAAGTAACTCCTGCCGTCAATCAAGACGAGGACATTGCGGACGCTTCGTTTAACGCCAGGTTTCCCGCGCTCGCGCGAAAGCCGATTACCGAACCCAAGCCCGAGCCCATGGTGCCCGTCGAGCCAAGGACAGGCCTGGTTCGCATCTATCCGTATGGCATCGCAAGGACGCGACTTGAGCGAGCAATCCGTGAACGCCGACTTCCCGCCGTGGTCGTCCAAGACATGACATCGGCTGACGGAGTCATGTCTATCAGATCCGTGGTACAGAATCGGCCACGAAAACTCCGTGAAGGTGTTGGTAAGTCCCTTCCAAGTGTAGTGGTGAAGTCAAACACGTTTACTCAAATTGCCTCGGCAGCCGAGGAGTTGGTGCGATCAATAAATGGTGGTGTTAAACCTGCCGACAATGAAACTGCGGCCATGGATGAGGTGATTGCGGCGATTGAGACGGTCATCCAAACTGGTAAACCGTTCGAAGTTTCGCCTCAACCGGCCACCGTTCGCAAGTTGCAGCACCAAATGACGGAGTCTCGGCGAATCGCTTCGGAAAGCGTTGGCGAAGAGCCCAATCGCCGTCTGCGCATCTTGCCGACGAAGGTCTAGTTGGGTAGAATTCTGGCTTGCAGGCCGATGTAGCTCAGGGGTAGAGCAGCTGTTTCGTAAACAGCAGGTCGTCCGTTCAAATCGGATCATCGGCTCCAGGTTTTCCAGAAACATGGCAACCGACGCTAACTCGAACAAGTCTGACGATGTTCGCTGGATACAGCGTCTGAGCAGTTATTCGAGGGCACTCGGCCAACTTCGGTCGGCCGCAGAGTTAGCAAGTCAAAGACAGCTTTCAGACTTGGAGAAGCAGGGGCTGATTCAAGCATTTGAGTTCACTCACGAGTTAGCTTGGAATGTCATGAGAGACTTGTTGCGGGCTCATGGCAGTACGGAGAACATCTATGGGTCCAAGGACGCCACCAGGGCAGCATTCAACGTAAGCTTGATTGAGGACGGCGACGCATGGTTAGAGATGATCGCATGCAGAAACCGAACGTCTCCTACCTACAATGAGGAGACTGCCAATGAAATTGTCAACTCGATCTTGGGCACGTTTGTAGGACTGTTCGGTAAGTTCGAAGCACGTTTGACAGAGATGAATCGTGTGGATGGGTGAGATGGACCACGGACTTAGCGAGAAGACGGTCGCAACCATCCACGGTATCTTGGCTGGTTTTCCAGAAGTTGAAGGAGCGGTGCTGTTTGGCTCCCGAGCCAAAGGATGTCACCGAGAAGGCTCCGACATCGACCTTACACTGCTCGGGGATCAGGTCACGCGCAAGGTGCTCACGCACATTGAGTTTGCGTTTGACGACTCTATGCTTCCGTACCGCTTCAGCCTCTCCGCGAAGCATATGCTTTCCGATGCGGATTTCATCGCCCATATTGAGCGTGTTGGGGTGAAGTTCTACTCCAAAGCCTAGTCTTTGTCGGGTCCGTTGATCCGCTTCAATTCTCCGAGTAAGAAGTCCACGTTCATAAACGGATCGCCACCCGTGCGCTTCCAACGAATGCGTCCAGCCTTGTCAATGAGGATCGTCGAGTGCAGTTCCATGTCCTCAAAGTCGTCATATGATGAGAAGCGGCGGGCGTTCTCGTGCGCCGTGTCGGACAGAAACTGAATACTCGCCTGGTCAAGTTTGGTCGAGGCCTTCAGACTGGCTGGCGAGGCACTGCAAACTCCAAGGAGCGTAGTGTCCAGCCCTTCGAACTCTGCCGCGCGGTCGTTAAGCGACTTGAGCTGACCCACGCAGTGCACGCACGCGTCTCCCAGGAAGAACACGAGGATGACGTTGCGACCCTTGAAATCCTCAAGCCGCACGGCTTTGCCATCGCGGTCTAAGACTTGGAGGTTTGGGGCCTGGAAGGGCTGCCAGTTCATTGGGCCAATCGAGTCAAGGTCCTTCAACCGGTACTGCCGCTCCTTGCGAGGTGTCACGCCTATTGGCTTCGCATTCAAGTTGAGTTTCTGAACGGCATCAAACCACTTCAAGTTTGGATCTGCCTGAGACCATACGTAGGCTAAGCGACCAGCATAGGTTGTGGCCTGAGCCCGGTTGCCATCGGCAAAGTGAGCCTGGGCCAAACCTGATAGGGAAAAGCCATCATTCGGCTCGTTTTTCAGCGCACGCTCGTAGCAATCAATAGCCAGTTTGGAGTTTCCTTGTTTCAAGTAGTGGTCTCCGAGAAGACGTATCACTGGCCAGGGCATTCCGGGCGGGTCGTTGGTGTACATGTATCGACTTCGAAGGTTCTGCTCCAAGTCAGCCGCATTGAGCAGAGCACGTTGACCCTCCAAGGTCCGACCTTCGCCGAGGCTGACCAGGCCATCTGAAACGTCAGCCATGAGATCAAGTTCCGAAGATTCCTTCTGGTCGCCCTTTAACTTGGCAACGAAGGCCTTCAGTTCGACGACCTTCTCCCTAGCCTCTGCGGACTTGCCAAGCCCGTTGTAAGCCAAAGCCTCGACGAACGCACGAACCAAGTTGCTGAACTCATCCTTGTCGTTCCAGGCGATGGCGCCAGGAGTAAGGACCCGTTCCCAGCGCTCAAACTTGATCAGGGCTCGAATCGTAGCGGCTTGGCCCTCAAGCGAGATCCTACCACCTTCGGTTGAGTTGTACTCCGGATCTCTGGGAGCGGCCAGCATGTCCGCGGAGCCTTGAAGCGAGGCTTTCTCCATTCCTAACTGCTCCTGGATGTAGCAGAGGTAGTTCCGGTTGTGGGGGTAGTTCCACGTTTCAAAGGGAAGTGCCAAACGCTCATTCATATAGCGCAGTTCGGTGCGGGTCGCGGAGTCCATCGCGATCGCCGCCTCATGCCACATGCCGATCTTGCTATAGATGTGGCCAGGCATATGCATCGCGTGGCCAATCTCAGGAGCCGACTTGCCATACAACTCACAACTGTCAATGGCTTGGTCTGACGATACACCATCCCAGTTATGGATGCTCGCGTGGTGCGCACCGGGATGCATGGGGTTTTTCTTCAGAACTTGTTGGATCAGAAGTTCATTGGCGAATGCGCTCCCTTGCGAGATGTTGAATAGCGCAAGCAGTGCCTTTGCCTCGACGTCCTCAGGGAATCGTATGACGATTCGCTGCAGCCGATCAACCATAACCTTTGTGCGTTCCTTCTCATTCGGGGCATAGGCGTTCTCCCAAGCCTCAATGTACATCCGCTCACGGTCCGTGGCTTTGTCCTTTCTCTTTACTGCTTCCTTTAAAAAGACCTTGTAGCGACCGAAATCTTTATCGTCATAAGTTGGGGCTCCGATTGAAAACCAGTTGAAGCCGCAACGAGCAAGGCTCCAGTAGGCCATAGCGTTATCTGGCTCCAACTTCAGGCACCATCGAAACGACCGCTCTGCTTCTTCAAACCAAAACGAATGGAGGAGAGCGTTCCCTTGATCGAAGAACTTCTGAACCTCAGAACTCTTCGTGGAAATCGGAAATGGAGACGACCCAATTCCCTTCATTTCCCATGGTTTCGTCCGCATTCCCGAGTCAAACGCCGAGCCATGCTTGGAATGGCCCTGCTTGCTATCGTCGCATAGCGCGAAGCACGAAAGGGAGATGAAAAAGGCAGTTACGATATGGCGCATGACGTTGGCTTCGCCAATGTTATCACGTCTGCAAGGGCGGTTGCCGAACGAGCCTACGACTTCAGCGTCTGAAATGCTCGTAAGAAACCAACACACTGGGCGACTTCGGCCAGGTTTGTATCCCAGTTGTGCTCGTACTCAACCGATACCGGCCCACTCATGCCCATCTTCGCGAACGATTCAAGTATCCCTCGGACATTGGAAACGCCTTGGCCAAAGGGAACGTCATGCCCCGACATGTCAAAAACGTGTAGGTCCTTCAGGTGGCTCGAGACCACTCTTCCGTGAAGGATCTTGAGGGCGTCAACAGGCTTGAGTCCCGATCGGACCCAGTGCCCAGTGTCCGCGCAGCCACCAATCCGTTTATCGCGGTCCTTTACAAGACTTAGTACGTAGTTCGGATCCCACATTCGATAACTTGGGTCGTTGGCCCGCTTTGGGTGGTCGTGGAAGCCAACTTTAATGTCAAACTCCCGGACCATAAGCTCAATGGTGTCGATGGCTTCGGCGGATTCGGTATTTATCACCTGGATACCCATCGACTTTGCCCAACGAAACAGTTTGCGAGCCTCGTTGGGGTCTTTGGATATTCCAGTGACTCCGAATGCAACCGCCTTCACACCGGTTTTTGCAAGGAATCCCTTGAGAACCTCCGTTTTCTCGTCCCCCATTTCGGGTCCGACCTTCGTATCTCCGTGATCCTTGCTTAGCGCTTGACCAGGGAACAGTTCAATGGCCGCAGACCCAGCCTGCTTGGTCATCGTAATCGCCTGTTCGGCCGTGAAGCGGTTGAACGTCCACGCTTGGACGCATGGAATGAAGTTGGGCTTCTGCATGGAGACACCAGAGAGTGCTATCGACGCCAGGGCGACTGAAAACATGCTCATTAGAATACGCCAAGAAGGCTACTTGATCTTCGCGGTGTCCACCATGCGTTGGAACATAAGTACAAACTTCTCCTCCACATTCTTGGAAGGAAGTTTTACGGACAAAGCCAGAGCAGAACCCTGAGAGTTCTTTAGCAAGACATAGCGGCGGTCTGCAAATCCTGTGTTGTTGGCCACTTCGAAGGCAATGCTCTCATAGCCGCCCTTGGTCTTCCCAACTCGGAAGGGAGTCGCCTTGCCTTCACCTTCCCGCATGATGAAGTATAGGCTCGTCCGATACAACTCTTCCCAAGAGGCAGTTGTAGGCCCAGCGGTCATGGCTCCGAGCTTTCCAGCATCCGACTTCGGAACAATGTCCCTTGCACCCCAAGGAGTCTCGCGTCCAACTTCCCATCCTTCAGGAACTTCGAATGAATACTTCGGCGTGTCAACCAACACGAACTTGGTTGTCTGGAGTGCACTCAGAGCGAGAATCGTTGCCAACATGCCCGTATCTACGAGACTCGGTTGGATTCGCTCTCAAGTATGCTTACCGCTCATGGGGACGTTGACGGCGATCGAACTTGCTCAAGAGATCGTGGCCTTCTGTGAGCGGACTGGAGCCCTAAGGGGTACGACCGCGCTTGACCCAGGACATCGTAGACAGTTTCACTGGCCCCCCCACCCGATCAGTTACGACTATCACGTGCTAGCGAGCGATTGGTCGGGTAAGGCAACTCTTGACATTGATGGGGAGACGTTCGACGTCGATATTGCAAAAACACCTCACGGGACTTTCGGCAGGATACGGACGCTGTGGAACGAGGCGAAAGGAAAGACCGAAGCCGAAGTATTAACTGCACTCCGCAAGGGAGTTGAGCCGCTATTTGCACGCCAGCGTGCGATTGGCGAGTGCCTCGAGCAGAAGGCGCGGTTTGCGGGACACATTCGGGACCTGGAACCACTCAGTTTGCTGAAACTGTTGTTCTGCGATGACAGGGACGTGGCGAACGAGGCTAGAACGGAGATTGAAACTCGGGCGAGCCTCAAAGTGTTCGGGCATGCCTTGATTGTGATACTCAACGACCGATGCCATCCGATGCGTCGGAGCGCGCAGTGGTGCGTACTGGACCTATTTGAAGATATTCGGAGTTTCTGTGACACCGACGATCTGGAATCGCGAGCGATTCAGGCCATGAAGGACCTGATCATGGGGGCTGAAGATGACTTCGCGCGCACCATCTACAAGGCAGGGGTTGTGCTCGGGGGGCATTTGCCCGGGGAAAAGGGAGGTCCGGTCTTGATCGAATGTCTTTCTGCGTCCAGTAAGGTTGGGAGGAGAGCCGCGATTCATGGCTTGTTCCATGTGGTGGAATGGCACCCAGACTCCAAGGCCGTCGTTCTTGCGGCGTTGCATCACGCTGCCGCCGCCGACCCGGAGCCGGTTCTCAGGCAGTACGCACTATCTATGGCTGCGGATATCGCGAATGGCAATCTCGACCATGTTAGCGACCCGCTGTTTCCCGAGGAGGAACGTTGATACCGCTCTGGTTGTTCGGGTCAGACTTTGGCTTACAACCGTTGATCGCAGACCCTGTCTTGACGGGGGCCATAGTCTCGGTTTGCGTCGCCGACACTGCAGGTCGCATTGAGTTTGAGCACAACTCAAGTCTCCGCGTCGTTCCAGCCAGTAACCAGAAACTGATCGCAACAGCGTTTGCTCTAGACAGGTTTGGGCCTGGTAAACGCCTGGAGACACGGTTTTGGAAACAGGATGGGCGCCTGGTTGTCGAGTCGGATGGAGACCCCATGCTCACCTACTCCGATCTCTTGGGAATTAGGACAAATCTTCGCCTTAACAGCGGCTTGCCAATCTTGGTTAAGCAAGCCTATCGTCCAATGTTTGGCCCGGGGTGGGAGTTTGACGATTTGCCCAACAAGTACGCAGCCCCCGTTACTGCCTTCACGGTTGATCGAGGATCGGTCGAACTCTGGGTTAAGGACGGGAAGGTGGAGTATCGGCCGCCTCATAGCGCCCTCAAAGTCAGGCGCCTTCCAGGTTCAACGTTTGGAGTGCAATACGATCCAAACGTTGGGGTGGCCACAGTAACAGGGCAACTTCCTACTGGCGAGCGTCGATTGGACACATTGGCTTTACCTAAGCCAGATGTTTTCGCTGCCGCTGTATTAGGTGGGTCGCTGCAACTTACCCCACGAGTACCTACGAGACCACCAGACTGGGTTCATCGTAGCCCGGTGCTCAGCGAGGTGGTTGCAGAGTGCTTGGTCAAGAGCGACAACAACATTGCTGAACACCTGATTTTGTCAGCCGCGGCTACAACAAAGCCGCTGGGCGAATCGCCATACAAAGAGGCGCAAGCCCAGGTCAAGGCATTTCTGACCGAGAAGGTGAAGATTAGCGCTAACGATGTGAGGGTTGATGATGGAAGCGGCCTCAGTCGACACAATCTCGTAACCACTCGCGGAATTGTTCAGTTGCTCGCTTATGGGTTGACTCAACCTTGGGGCCTTACCTGGAGGGCTGGGATGGCCAAGGCAGGAAAAGGGACGCTTGCATCACGTCTTGCTGGTTCCACATTCGAGGGCAAGACCGGAACCTTGGACAACGTGGTTGCCTTATCAGGCTTCATTTCCTGCAAGGATGGAAAGACCCGACTTGTCAGCATTATCGTCAATCACGCCCCAACCGGTTCAAGTCTGGTCAGAGAGAAGGTTGACGCGATGATTCGGAGCGTAGAAAACACTATTGGCACAGAATTTGCTAGCGAACGTAAGTGTGAAGTCGCTTTTCCCAACTAAGGCGCTGATTCTGCTCCTCGTGATCGGATTCGTAGATCTCGTGGTGACCGCGGTCTTGCACGCCCAAGGGCTTATCGTCGAGGTCAATCCCTTGATGAAGTTCTTCATTGAGAAGGGCGAGTGGCTGTTCGCCGTCGTCAAGGGTGCCACCCTGGTCATTGGTTGGATTTTCTTGGCGCGTTACGCGAAAACACACCTTCAGTTCGTCCGCAATGCGTGCTTGGTTGGGAGTTTCGCATACGTTGCGATTTGGATTACTTGGTTCTTTTCAGCCTAAGCCTGCCATAATCACCCTCGTGCCTAAGGGTGAGTATCTCCAGTACGGCGGACAAGCGATCATCGAGGGAGTGATGATGCGGAGTCCTAAGCATTTCTCCGTTGCAGTTCGCGCACCAAACGGGGAGATTATCTGTCAAACAGAACCCCTGGCAAAGACCTGGATAGGCCGTCAGAAATGGCTAAAACTGCCCTTCCTAAGAGGTTCGTTGGCCCTGTTCGATGCGATGGCATTGGGAATTCGGGCGATGACCTTCGCTTCCAACATTCAACTTGATCCGAAGTACGAAAAGAAGGAAGAAGGCTCAGAGACTCCTGAGGTTGCAGAGCAGGTGGCGAGTGCCGAGGCTGAAGGTATGGTCCAGGAAGGTTCACCGAAGTCCATCAACAACATTGCGGTCGGCGCGACCATGGCTGTCGGCCTGGGTGTTGGCCTACTCCTTTTTGTTCTTCTGCCAAACGTCGTTGGCGAGCAACTGAGGCATGCTGGCGTTTCAAACGAGCGCATGCTGAACTTTGCGAGTGGCATTCTCAAGTTCGTCATCTTCATCGGCTACGTTTTGTTGATTAGCCGCATGCCCGATGTCAAGCGTGTTTTCAAATACCACGGTGCGGAGCACAAGGCGATCAACGTTCTTGAGGCCGAGCAGGAACTCACGATGGAGAATTGCAAGGCGCAAACTCGACTCCATCCACGTTGTGGAACAAGTTTCGTCATTGTTGTCTTGATCATCGACGTTCTTTCGCTCACCTTCGTCCCGCGCTACTTGGTGGCCGATGTTCCCTACATCATTAACCTCCTCGTTAGATTCGGACTCAACCTTGCTGTGTTGCCGATCATTGCCGGGATTGCTTACGAGTTGATTCGCCTTGCCGGCAAGTTTCGACATAGCGGATTGGTAAACGCCTTGTTTTGGCCGGGCCTGATGACCCAGTACATCACGACAGCCGAGCCAGACGAAGATCAGATTGAGGTTGCAATCACGTCGTTGAAAGCCTGCTTGGTTGCGGATGAGGCTGCGCGGGCGTCTGCCTAGAGGCCCATTCTCGGTCCTTGCGATGTGTCGCCAACAGTTGTTTCACGACGTTTGTTCTCGCGTTTGTCGCTAGTTTCGTTTAGGTTCGCCAAAGTTTTCGCTTGGGAGACTTACTGCGTGAAAGTTGGCCAGCAATTCACGGTGTTGTCGCTGGAAATGCAATTCGGATTGGCTTAAGTCTCAAAAAGAGGCCTCCACTAAAACGTGGAGGCCCTGTTAGAATTGGGTCGCGCCATCAGAGTTGATGGGCTCTCCTTCATCTCTTGGTGTTTCTTCACCCCACACTTACAGGCCGCGGATTCAACCAAACGTCAAAAATAACGAAGGAGGCTGAGTTTGAGGCTATTCCGGTTGCTTCGTGTACCGGAGATATGGCTTTTCTGCACGCCACCCGTCCGGGAACATTTCCTTTGCGACTTCGTCGGTCACGCTCGGCAAGATGATGACCTCGTCGCCCTGCTTCCAGTTTACGGGAGTTGCCAGTTTGTGCTTGTCGGTCAACAGTAACGAGTCGACTGCGCGTAGGATCTCGTTGAAGTTCCGGCCGGTTGGGGCGGGGTAGGTCAGCATAAGTCGAAGTTTCTTATTGGGGTCAATAATGAAAACGCTTCGGACGGTGAAGACGTTGTCCTCGTTCGGGTGGATCATCTCGTACAGGTTCGCAACTTTCCGATCATGATCCGCGATCAGCGGAAAGTTCAGTTTTACGCCCTGCGTCTCCTCAATGTCACCAACCCATCCCTCATGCGACTCTAAGGAATCGACACTGAGACCTAGAACTTTGACGCCCCGCTTTTCAAACTCAGGTTTGAGTTTGGCAACGGCTCCAAGTTCGGTTGTGCAGACGGGGGTGAAGTCCTTAGGGTGAGAAAAAAGAATGACCCAATTGCTTCCAGCATATTGGTATAGGTTGATGTCACCTTCAGTGGACTGTTGAGTGAAATCGGGAACGGTATCGCCAAGTTGTAAGGGCATGGTCAGATTATATCGGGCTTCGTATCCGGAACTTATGAGAATTGCTGGGGTAAACGCCTGTGAATCCTGATATGCTTATGGCAAGGAGGGAAATGTGTGGCGAGGGATCTTTAGCCTGCTTGGAACCGGCGCTTGCTTAAGCGCAATGGCCCAGACATACAGCGGAAGCATTACCGTGACTGGCAGTACTTTCGACGCCACAACGCAAACGCGGAGTCAGATGGTGACGAGCAGCGTCTCTGCCCTCGATCTGGCCCTCACTGGTCGGCCAACCGCGAATGGGTTCGCCTGCTTTAACCACAGTTTGGGTTCAAGCAACGCACGATTTGAGGCTCAAAGCACGAACTTCAAGTTGACCAGCACTTTGATGCTTTTCGCCAACATGCGAGCCGAGGGTTCATTGCAGACAAGTTGGACGGGCGTCGTTAGCGGGCAAACGTCCGCAGTCCCAGCCAAACTACGTTTTCGAATCCGCACGAGTTCAATGATCAATCGCGTGAATGGTGGTGGCACATTGGGACCAACCAGCCCTCGGTTGAGTTGGACAGCGACAGTCACCTTCTTCGGCCCTGGTTTTCAGGTCAGCCGCGTCATTAACGGTGTCGCGACTAACGTTCACGATCAGAGAAACACACTTGAGTTTGCTACCGATGTGGTAACCGTGCCGGTATTCCAGAATCTGACGATCTCCTGCACGCTTACCGGAGTCGCAGACACCGTGGCCTACGGTGGTACGTTTCCACCGAGTGTGCCAGGCCGGCGATATCATGGCTCAGTTGACTTACGCTTCATGCCCGGGGGGACGGTCAACGGCCTTCCCAACAGCGTGCTTGAGTTGCCAGCGGGGTACCAGTTCAACAGCCCACAAATGAGTGTGGTCAAGAACCGATGGAGTGGTGATGTTCCAGAAACGGTCGTTCCAAGCACATTTAGCGTCCCGACGGGTGAAGTTCTGACTGGAGACCTTGAGAGTCTATGGTTTTCAGATGATGATCGGCTGGCGATATTCAACGATTCGGGTTCCTTGCGGGCGTCTTTGGTGGCCGAAGGTCGAACCCGAGTTCATGAGCCTTCACAGATCACCCTGACCCATGAGACCGCAGGCTCACGTGTCGGCTTGGCACAGACCCTTTCCCTTTACAACTTCTCTTTGGGTGAGTGGGTTGAAGTGGACGGAAGGTCGCTTGGACTTTACGATCTCAGACGTCACACCGTCTTGACCTCCAAACCAGATGACTTTGTCGGGTGGGGTGGACGGGTTATGGCTCGAATTGACTGGGTTCCGATCAATGATGAAGAGCCGACTCAGGATGGCTGGTTGCATATGGTTGATCAGTTGACGCTAAGTTTAGTTCCTTAGACCTATTTTGGCAACCTGCCAGTTGTCGGCTGCGTACTGGCTTGTATGAAAGCCCTCGCTTTACTCGCCGCGCTTCCGCTTTCAGGATGTGCCGTTATGCATATGGAGTTTCAAGACGCCGTAAAAGGGAATGGAGACCGCAAAGCGGAATCCCGACCCGTGACTTCGTTCGACCGGGTAGTTGCCTCTGTCGCTGCAGATTACGAGGTTGTCTGTGGAAAGGCACCTTCGCTTCACATTGAGGCGGATTCGAATCTTCTCAAGGAAATCGAGACCAAAGTTCAGGGGAACACTCTCCGGATAGGTTCGAAGTCGAATCTACGTTCCGAGAAGGGAATCAAAGTCGTTATCACGACGACAAGCCTGAATGGTTTTGATATCTCTGGAGCAGGCGCCGTAAAAATCGCAGGTGCACGAGGTAAGTCTCTGGACATCAGCGTGAGCGGAGCGGCAGATGTGACCGCAACGGGTCAAGTTGATAAGGCATCCATGACGATTAGTGGCGCTGGCTCGGCCAACTTGAGTGGTCTCCAGGCGAAGGTGGCGACCGTCGAAGTTTCTGGAGCGGGCGACATCCAAGTTTGGGCGACCGAGGATTTGAAGGCCGAAGTCAGTGGCGCCGGATCTGTGAAATACAAAGGAAACCCAAAGGTTGACTGGAAGAAGAACGGAGCAGGCTCAATCGAAAAAATGGACTGACGAAATTAGGTGCGGGGCACCCGATTTGGGTGCCCCGTTTTTTGTTTTGGAGGATATGCGAATCGTTTAGTTCGTCATCCAAGATAGGGCATCAATGCTGTGAAGCCAACCATCTTGAGCGGGATCTTCGTCATTTATGGGAGACCAAGACACGATCGCTCCAACTTCGTTTGAACTGCCAACCCAATCTGCTACCGTTGTCTTTGTGACGTACAGTGTTGAGAGGCCAGTCTGCTCAGTTGCGCCCGCCGCAAACTGGTAAGAACCGTTTGAGCGTCGCATTTGAACCTGGATCTGGAGGCCAGGGCGTGCAGCCGAGTGCTCTAGAGCCAAGGTTACTTGCGAAGTTGGCATTCCTGGTAGGTTGGCGTCCAGTTGCACGCTCGCGTTCAAGGTGGTTGCATCGTTGAACATTTCAAACGAAGCCCCGTCCTTGACCATCATCGAACTGAGATCGCCGCTGAACTCTTCACCCGACAAGACCGTTAGCGACGAAGCGCTTGTACCTTCGATTGCGGTGAAGTCCTGGTTTCCAGGCACGTTATTGAAGTTGACATTAAGTGGGTCGCCAAGGTGATCTTGTCCAGCACCACATCCTCCCAAGACTTGGTTGGAGAGGAAGTCGTGACCGACTCCGTTGACGTACGCGCTGATGCGAATCTTGCCGACTGGATTGCCGATTGCGGCAAGCGGAATCGCGTATTCCAGACCGGTCGTAACCCCAGCACCGCTGGATGCTCCCGTACCTCCGAGAACGCCACCGGTGTTGCTGTTATTGATGGTCGCTCGCACATCAAACGGGTTGTTACCTCCCGTTATGGAACCGTCTGAGACGGCGCCAGCAGATCCCATGTAATAGCCTTGCCCACCGCCGAAGGAAAGCAACTCGGCAAAGTTGGCGTACAGCGTGTAGGGTAGTCCGCCGCCAGTGATTGAGAACCAATAGTCGGGTTCAAACCCGCTGTCAAAGGTCAGTCCTGCGAGTCGATTGAGACCGTTAAATGAGACGTCTGGGTTGTCGTTTCGCATGACGTTCTGACCGCCGGGCTTGCAGTCAATAAACATCTCCAACTTGTTGAAGTTGGATTCCAAGTTGCCTGCGAGAACGACATACAGTTTGCCATCGCGGATCGTCGCGTAAGCGACATCAAGTTCAGAGCCCGTCGCATATTCCAAGTCGCCAATATTGCTGTCGCCGAAACTGGTCTCAACGTTCTGGGTTGAGGCTGGTGCACCGTACTCGGGCTCAGCGGTTCCGTTAACAATGACTTGCGCCTGGGCGGCGACACTCATCGCCGCCAGGCTGAAGATTGAGATTACATTCCTTTTGTTCATTTTGTGTTACCTCCCAGGGTAGTCAATGTGGGTCTACTTGCTCCGTCGCTTTCGCGCCACGAGGAAGATTCCTCCGAGTGCGAATGCGGCAACGGTGCCAGGCTCCGGTACGGCAAAGTATTGGTTGCCAGCCAAGTTGCTGAAGTTGGCTTGTGAAGGCTCACCGATGTTTCCAGCGCCACCGATGCCACCCAAAACTTGGTTCGAGATGAAGTCGTGGCCGCCGCCGTTGATGAAGGCTGAGACCTTGATCATTCCAGTCGGATTGCCGAGTGCTGCCAGCGGGATTGCATATTCAAGCCCTGTTGTCACCGAACCTGCTCCAGAAGCGGAACTGCTCGAAACGCCAGCGGTGTTTGAGTTGTTCAGAGCCACCTGGATTCCGTAGGGATTGTTGCCTCCGCCGAGGATTCCGCCACTCTGACCGTCATTGCTGCCGAGGTAGCCGCCGGAACCACCACCATTGGTGAGAAGTTCAGCGTAGTTGTTATAGAGCCCGAAGGTCCCGCCACCACACGTGCTGGTGATGTAGTAGTCTGCGGCAAAATCGGAGTCGAAGGTCAAGCCAGCCATACGGTTGAGGCCATTGAAGTCGACGTCCGGATTGTCGCCACGCAATTGGTTCTGGCCACCGCCAATCGAGTCAATGAAGACTTCAATCTTGTTGAAGTTGGACTCGAGGTTTCCGGCAATGGTGACAAAGAGGGTGCTTCCCGTGATTACGGCATAGGCTGCATCAAGTTCAGACCCGTTGGCATAGTTGATCTGGCCGAGGTTGGAGTCTCCAAACCCGGTCGGTGTGTCTTGGACGGCTAGCGGTCCGCCATACATGGCGTCTGCAGTGCCGTCAATTGTCGGATCGGCAATGGCGAGCGTTGAAAGCCCGGCCAATACCATTAAGGTTGTTCGTTTCATATTCATTCTTCTCCTCTCTAACTGTGAAATCCGTTTCACAAAACTGATTGATTAAAGTCCGGAACCCTGGGTCTGCGTTCTGGCTCGTGCTTCGGCCTCACCTTGCGGCGGACCGCCCTGTGGTGCACCGTTGCTGGATTGACCCGTGATGCCTTGGTAGCGGCTGGCCGCGGCCTGCGCCTCAAGTTCCTCGCGCTCCTTGCCTGGGTTGGCCGCTGTTCCAGCGTTGCCCATGTACATGAAGCCAATGCCTCCCAGAACCACCACCGCCAAAGCGATGATGATTCCGATTGTTGCGGGGGTGAGTTCCTTCTTCATGGTTAGTTACCCTCTGGGAATGGACAGTCACCGTCGGCGATAGCCCAGCCGGAGTCCATACAAGAAAGTCCTCGATCCCAGAACGGATCGGGATTACCGACCCACCAGGCTGCCTTCTCGGCATAACCAGGGAAGCGAACGCCAACGCGAACGCCATCGGTCGTTCGGTTTCCATTCATTACTTGGAACTTCACGTGACCGTCCACAAATCCGAAAGTGGCTCCATCCGTTGCGGCATAGGAAATATCTCCGTACGCGGCAGATGGGTCGCTGGTCGGAAGGTCGTCTCTTCGGGTGTGGTTGACTTCGATTCCATAGTACCACTCAGGGGCTGCCCAAGCGTTCGCAATTGATGGGCTGGTTTTCTGTCTTTTTTCTGCGATGGCGACGGTATCGCCCGGGGCCGGTACTGCACTTGACGAAATCGAACCCTTGCCTACAAACGAACCCCAAACGCCGGGGCGAACTTGAACAGCGCGGAAAACGTGGCTTGCAACACCGAAACTTCGTCGGAACGCACCCACCGGAGTTGTGAACTTTGTTCGACCGTCCAAGGGGAACATAAAGACCGCCCAACTCTTCGTGTACGGTTGGATGATCTTCTCGAAAGACATGGCGTGGGTTGCGTCACCCCCGCTGGGCGGCCCGTAACCGAACCGCAACTTTGGAGCAAAGTAGTCGTCGTTGTCGGCTTGATACATCTGGGAAGCGAGGACGATTTGCTTAACATTGCTCGTCGTGACCGCTTTCTTTGCAGCGGTCTTTGCCTGGGCAAAGACAGGGAAGAGGATCGCCGCGAGGATCGCGATAATCGCGATAACGACGAGTAACTCAATGAGGGTGAAGCCCCTTCGTGTTTGTTTCATGATTGCACCTTATTTGGGATACGTGATTTCAAAATGGGTTGTTTTCCAGATTGGCTTGGAACCAAGACGGCTGCCGAAAGAGGGCCAACGTTCAGGCTCAAATTGTCCGAACCCAACCGGTAGGTCTTTCCGCTGAGAATGTCTTCAACCGATCCTTCGGATCTGATACTCCGATTGCTGACACCAATGGTCTGCTCTTTGTCGCTTCGGTTTACGACGATGATCGCAAAGTCCTCGCCGAACTTTCGAGCGAAAGCAAAGGTTCGGTTGGTGTCATCGTGCTGAAGCGCGATAGGGGTGCCCAAGCGCAGTGCCTTGGAAGCATTTCTTGCGGCGACAAGCCTCTTGTAGAGTCCAAGGGTTTTGTTGTTCGGGCCGACCTTACTCCACTCCATTCCCGCACGATTCAGCGGGTCGTGCTCTCCTTCCATGCCGACTTCTTCTCCGTAATAGATACTCGGTGAGCCGGGCCAGGTCATTTGGACGACGGCTGCAAGTCGGGCCAGATCGTGATTGCCCTTGCAGAGGTTCACAAACCTTGGGGGGTCGTGGCTGCTGAGCAAGTTCATCAGATTCCGCGACACCTGCGGCACGTATGAGTCGTAAACCTGCATGAGTCGGGTCATGAACTCTGATGGTTTCGTCGTGCCTTCGGCGAAGAAACGAATCGCCGCATCGCGGAACTGGTAGCCCATGATTGAGTCCCATTGATCGCCTTTCAGCCACGGGGTCCCATCGCCCCAGACTTCGCCGACAATCCAGGAGTTCGAGTCCGCCGACTTGACGACCTGCCGAAACTCTCGCCAGAACGACATGTCAACTTCGTTGGCAACGTCAAGGCGCCAACCGTGAATGCGAGCCTTCTTTCGCCAGAACTCAGGAACCTTGAGTAAGTGCTTTCGAACTTCTGGGTTCTTAACGTTCAACTTCGGCATGGATTGATATCCCCACCATGCTTCATAGTTCGGATTTGGCTCGACTTTGACCGGGAACTTCTTCACGAAGAACCAGTCTTTATAAGCCGACTTTTCCTGATTCTTAAGAAGGTCTCGGAAAGCGAAAAAGTCCGGGGCAACATGGTTGAAGACTCCGTCCAAGACAGTGCGAATGCCCAAGGCTTCAAGGTGCTTCGTGAGTTCAGCAAACTCGGCGTTCGTGCCAAATCGTGGGTCAACCTTCAGGAAGTCGGTCGTTTCGTATCGGTGGATGACGGGTGACTGAAAGATCGGGTTGAAGTAGACCGCGTCGACCCCAAGGTCTTTCAAGTAGTTTGATCGCTTACGCACTCCGGCGACATCGCCACCGAACCACAAATCGTTGCTCGCCTTTGTCCCCCACGGGACCGTGCCCTTCGGATCGTTCCTTTTGTCTCCGTTCTCAAACCGGTCAGGAAAAATCTGATAGAAAACCGATCCTTCTACCCAAGGTGAAACCTCGAACGGCTTGAACGACTTTGCGTTGACCAAGAACTCGTTTCCATTGGCAGTGTCGGACAAACCCTTGGGGCCATAGACCTTTTCGATTGCCCCCTCTCGCAAAAGGAAGTGATAACGAAGGTCTGACTTTCGGTTCCATTCGACACCACATCGAACAAACTCGAAAAACTCATTTGAGCTTCGGAAGGCAGTTTCGTGCTGTTTGCCGTTTACAACGAGCGCGACGCTTGTCAGATCCTTTGGTCGGACACGCAGGACCAAGTCCAGGCGACCTTGGTCGTAGTTGAAGAATGGTGCGGACTGTTCGTGACGCAAAGCCGATTCGGTGATCATCTTATCTCCCGGTGTGGCGGGAGTTTCATAGGCTTTTGGAAGAAGGAGAAGTACCGAATTTGTGTTCCCGTTGCCATCATCCTCGTTCTTTGCTGCTTTGGGGTCAGTTATCCAGTTGGTCCCTTCGAGGACGAACTTATAAAGATGTTTTCCCGGTTGAAGTTCTACAGATCGTCGCCAAGTTCGACCATCTGGGTCGAGTTGCATGGGGGTCGTGCCGCTACTCCAGTTATTGAACGTGCCTGCAACAAAAACCGATTTCAAGGTCTTGTCAGCCACGTAGGTGAACTGATGATGAATCACGTCCCGGTCAGATTGGAGCGCCATCGCGAAGATCGCCAAAATCATCGCTTGCCTCCTCTCGATGAACCTCTTTCCTTCAACTCACAAGGAACGATGACTCGACGCTCACCATATATTGGGCTTTCCTCGATAATCTTGAGGAGGCGACCGGTCGCAAGCCGGACCATTTCGGGAATATTCAGGCTGACGGACGTCAATCCACCTTCGAGCAGGCCACAAAGACTGCTGTCGTTGAAACTCACGAGCCCCAAATCTTCTGGGATTCGCAGTCCAAGTTCACGGGCAGCGAGTACGACGC
>CALMEF010000042.1 GCA_937862825.1 uncultured Armatimonadota bacterium | reverse complement strand
CATCGCCACCACTGCAAAGATGGTAACCCTACCTTTCCCGCCCTTGGTGATCAAGTAAAGGAAGATGGCAATTAGGATTGCCAACATTGCGAGTGCGATTCGACTCTGCGCAACGAAGGTGCCCGCAAAGAAGAGTCCCATCGCGATGACCGCGGCAAACGCATGAATCTCCTTCATTCGTCGACCAGTTCCGAGCGTAATGCCAACGATGATCGCGCATGCAATGAGGTTGATGAACGCGAAGAAGTTTGGACCTGAGAACATTCCAACCGGTCGAGGAGACTCAATCATGGCTCCAATAAGGACCTGTTCCGGGTTCCATCCATACGAGGAGGCAAACTTGAGCGCCCATTGCTGCAAGGGGCCTCTTGACTGCAATAGCCCAACAATACATGCCAGGGCTGCAAAGAACAGGATTGCCCGAAGAATGTGGTTGATTGCCGTCTTTGGCTCGACCGTGCCAAGGCAATGTGCGGCACGATATACGATCCAACTGGTCAGAGCCTGTTTGGTCGTTTCAATCCAATCGTTGTCGGTAAGAAGGCGCAATAAGACGACGTTCGCCCACAACTGGCTAGCCACAATTAGCAACAGCCAGATCATAAAGAAGTTGTCTATGGGCGTTCGTGCGAGAGCGATAGGGCCACGTACCGTCCAAGCCCAAGTGATGACTGCCAGGCTCAAAAAGACGATCGGGTGAATCTGAAGGGGAATCCTCTGCGAAATGCTCGTTCCAAAGATGAGCACCAACGGGAACATCCACGCGAAGAGCGCGGTGAAGAACTTGGTAGTCCCCATATGCTCCCAGACCCGCTTAACGCGGACCCGGGAGCGTGTTGGAGCAGAGGCTACTGCACTCATGCAGAGGGTTCGGAGTTGTTATCCGAGCCGCCGCCAAGTGCTGCCGTATCGTTCGAAGTTGACTTGAGCGTCGCGGCTTTTTCTCGGGCCAAGGCCGTTCGATCCGCACCGACCACTGTCGTGAACGATTCTGTTGGAGCCTTGGGCATCAGGATAAGAGCGAACAAGACGATTCCGAGGCCAACACCCATCAAGATGAACAAACGGGTGTCGGGGAAACTCGGTTGGTCGTAGGCCAACGCCGGGGAAACGATATTTGCCATGTTGGAGCGACCGCGACCAATCGCCTCAAGAACGTCCTTTCTTTGAACCAACTGCAGGTAGTTCGCTTCCGTTACCGTTCGGTCACGGATCAGTCCAGCAAGGTTCTTCTCAAGCGTTGAATACTTGTTCAGTTGACTACGGTGGTAGTCCAGTTCGCTGGTTACCTGGCTCAACTGATTCTGCAGGTTGCGTTTGCGGCCCTTCAACGTGGCAACGTTCTGAATCTGCTGTTGGTAAACCGGATTCGGTCCCTTGTCCTCGCGAATCTTAATGTCACGAGATAACTTCGAGACTTCCTTCTCCCAGGCGTCTACTTGGTTCTTCTGTTCAACCACCGTCGGATGGTCATCCAAATATCGGGCTCGTGATGCTTCGTAACTCGCCTTCGCTCGACCAAGTTGCGCAAGTGCCTCGGACAACTGTGGGTTCAACTGGCTTCCAGTTCCAAGCACGAGTTCTTTCGGCGTTTCCGTAAGGATCCGTTCGGCTTCATCCAACTCGGCTATGACGCCCTCATATTCTCCTTCTGCATTGGCTTTCCTGAGTTCGAGAGCGGAGATAGTAGATGAAGCGCCATTAGCGGCCACCGTCAAATCGGAGACGCCGAGGTCGCCCTTAAACTTGGCAATTTCTCCATCAATCCTGGAAAGTGTTGTCTTGGAGTTATCAATCTGCTTGTTAAGAACTTGGAGGGCGGTGTTGCCGTTCTCTTGCGCCATTTCGTTTGAAATGTCAATGAACGACTGACCGATAGCGTTCGCCACTGCAGCCGAAAGTTCACTGTCTTCCGATGTGACCCGAAGGGTAATAACGTCTGATTCGCGCGATACGTCAACTCGAAGTCGGCTGATCAACTTGTTGACCTTGGCGGCCGTCGTCTCACGATCTGGGAATTGATCCGGGAACTGAGGGGTTACCGTCTCAATCGCACGCATCAAAACTTTGGAACCGGTAATGATCTCCAACTGGGTTTGCGGACTTCGCGCACGACCAAACCCAATGATGTCGTCAATCGCGGCAAGCGGGTTGCCTTGTTCCAAACCTCGAACCGTTTGGTCCACCAAGAGGCTGATGGACGACGTGTACCGCTTTGGAAACATGAATGACAAGAGCCCGAACATGATCGGACACAAGATCAAAACCAAGATGGCGAGAAATACTCTTCGCTTCATATGTTGCTAGGCCTTACTGGAAGGTTTACCTGATGTTACAGACTCTCTGCTGATTCCAAACGACGCTGAACTTAGAAAAAGCCTTCGCTTGTATGAGCGGCTTCATCCAAGAACATACCAATGAACTGCTTAAACTCTTCCTTCGAAATGCTCGGCGACAACGGAATGAACCGATAAAAAACGCCTTGAGGGTTCGTCATCGTCTTGCACTGAAACTTGAACATGTCCATCTTCATCTGGCTGGTGCTGGCAAAGAAACCGCCCGGCCCCCGGTAGAAGAATGCGGTCATTGAACGCCCAGCCTCGCTCTTCATCATCGCGATCGTAACCGGAATCGTGCCGCGAACTCGCGATTCGACAACTTCGACGTTCTCCGATTCGATCTCAAACCGTTGTGCGGTGAAGCAGACGCGAGGATCGTGAAAACTGTCCTTGGTCTCACTTCCAATCAGAACCACGTCAAACGCCTTTTCGCCATTCGTGTAGCGTCGCGCTACAATGCCCCATGGCCTCAACTCTGCGTAGGTGGCGTCGTCCATACGGTAGGACACATCCGGGTCAACGCCTGGCTCGAACTTGTAATCCCCAACCTGTTTAGGGGACTTCGAGATCATCCATTTCTCGGTTTTGTCCTTCTCTTCGACAAAGCGAATATCCGGCTTCTTGCCCATGGCAGCAAGTGCTGATCGCACCGCACTTTGGGGAATTTCTGGGGCGAACTGAAGCAGTCCACCGTAGGCGAGCAACGCTCCGCCAAGAACAAATACGCGCTTAGTTAATCCTTCCATCCGAGTAGCCTCGCAAACTTAAAGAGAATCAAGAAACAAACGACGAGCGTGATGTAGCCACTCCAGTCATGGAACGTCATGGCAGCATCATCACCTTTGAGAGCCCCAACCATGCCGATCAACGCAATCCGCAAGCCATTGATGACCAAGGCTAACGGCACGATAATCGCCATCATGATGAGGTTTGCCCACCATCTCAGGTTGGCAATCAAAACAAATAGGGTTGTGAACGCAGTCAACGCGAACAGAAGTCGAAGACCAGAGCAAGGAACACCCACGTTTAAGTGGAAGCTCCCCACAAGAACTTCAGTCGCATTCAACGGGTATGGGTCAAATCCAGTGACCTTCAAAATCAGTTCAGCGACCGTGGTCGAAAGGGCCTGCAGAGGATTCGTATAGATCTCGATCGCCATTCCGAAGACTGGCAGTCCAAACGCGAGATAAGTGACTGGCCATGCCAAGGCGAGCATCCAGCGAAACCCAGCGACAAGCCAGATAGCCAGAAGCGCCGAGGCGACAAAACTGGCCGACATGAAGGCATCAATGGGAGTAGCCGTCGAAACCAGCGCCGCAAACATCGGCACCAACATCAGGAGTCCAACCAAAAGAAAGGTGCCAATGTTGAACTTGGGTTTCAAGTCCTGCAACCGCGCTTCGGGAAAGACCTTGTCGTTCAAGGCACCCAGTGCCCGTCTAAACGGTGGTATGAGCGTATAGAGGGCAACAAAGCCCAGCGCCACCATGCCGAGAATTTCCACGCTTCGCGTGACTGCGTAGATTCCAGCGATGGCCGGAATCATCAGTCCACTGATGTTGGGCTTTCGGTCCCAGTTCTTGTAAACAATGAACCCAGCGATGAGTGGAACCAGAAATCCATGGCTGTAGTAGCCGTCTTTGCTGAGCCATAACTCGGGAAGGCCTTGGATGAGCGGCCAAAAGACCAATCCAATGCCCAACGCAATGATTACGCCTGGCCAGAACGCAGGCGAAGCCATGACCTTTTGCAGGTCAAAGCTACTTGCCTGAGGTTTTTCAACCTTGTCGACTGTTGCCTCCGCACCCACCATTTCTAATGACAACTCTTTTTCTGCCACGCGAGTTCCTCGTTGAAGCCACTTTGGCTTACTATCAATAGATTATGACAGGATAAACCTTATTCCTCAGGGTTACTAGAGTTCCGTCCATAAACGCTTAAGTCCGGACTTAGAGAAACAAGCAAATGGCTTCCCGGCAAGGGAAATTCCAACCAGGGCAAGATGAACAAATGGAACGGTAAATGCCAGGAGGAAGAAACTGGGGATCGGGGGCAGAGGCAGTTTGCTCAAACCGAAAGTCACCACGCCGGTGATGGTAGAGAGGACCAGGCCGATTCGAATCTTCCGTCGTTCGGCCAATGGAGCCCCGAACATAAACCCCGCGATGATCAGCGAAAGACCATAGAATGTTGCGGCGCCAGCGGTGTAGGCCCAAACGATCCGTTCCAACCGGTCTTGGCCGTACGCAGGCATATGGCGAACTTGATCTGATCCAGATACTTCACGCATGCTTGTAGGACCCTTATAGCCTTCAGTCTTGAAATCACGATCCAAGATCGAAATCGGGCTTTTCGTGTCGTCGATCAACTCAGTCCCTTTGCTTCCATCGGCAAAGGTGAACACGTACCAAGTGGCATTGCCACTGACGCGCTTCACAGGATCCGAGTAGTACGTTGCGCTCGGTCCCCTTTCAGCCGAAACTGCGCCAGTCTGATCTGAACGAAGCCGAACATACTCATCCACAGAGGGTAACGGAGGCAAGAAGATGAACGCTCGACCAAAGTAAAGCAGGGCGACCGTCGGAACCAGACCCACAAGTTGGGCCCCAAGCGTGTACTTAGCCTTCCCCACACTGACAATTGCCGTCCCGGCGATGGTGCCCAGGGTTCGAAAGCCCAAGAAGATGGACATGATCGAAAGCACTGCGGCACTCCCGGCGAACTCAGGTCCAAGCAATAGGTAAACAATAGGCCCAGACGCGATCCCGGCAAACAAGTAAACCGGAGTGACGAACAAGAGGGTGGCAGCAATACTCTTGGCAAACGCCCGGGAGAGTTTCTCCTTGTCCGAGGCCGCTTGACTGAACGCGACAATCAACATCCGGGTCAACGGAAACGTTACGAAGTCCGCCGGTTTGTAGGCAATGCTCTTTCCCTGTTGAAACAGACCGATCAGGGCGTCCCCATTTAAGAACTTGCGAATCACGAAGACGTCGGACATTAAGAACAGGTTGTTGACAGCGTTGCCGCCAAGCAAAGCAGCCGACCGTTTAAAGGTCCTGCTGATAAGATGCGATTCCCACACTGGCTTTGCGGCAGGCGCCTTGATCCGACTCAGGATCATCGTGAAAGCCGAGCAGTAGACCATCTGAATGACCAGTGCCCAAAAGGCGAATCCTGCGAAAACCAACACCAAGGTGAGCAGAATTCCGGTTCCACCTGAGACAAAGTCGATGAGCGCAAGTTCCTTCATTCTTGCCTCCCGCATTAGTTTCGCCCGTGGAAGGGTTGCAAAGCCGTTGAAGACCAGGGCGATGGCGGCGACGATCAAGCCAACATGCAACTCCGGCATGGCCAGGGCTTCAGCAAACCAGTGTCGCCCAAAGAAAAGCACCAAGCCTGGTACCAGGGCCATCAAGATCGCAAATGTGGCGTAGGCACCCTCCTTCTTTTCATCAAGTTCTTGGTCAGCAAGAAACGTTTGCGTGATTCCAGCATCTCGGAAGATCTCCGAAACCTGAACAATAGTGCTCAGGATCGCAAAGGCGCCTAATGGGCCAGGTCCGAGAACCCTGGATATGACGATGAAAACAAGGGGGAAAATCGCCTTGTTAATGAGGTTGACGGTGACCGTCCAAAACAGCCCTTGGCCAAAGGCTTTACGATCCATACCGTCTCACGTGACTAAGGACGTTCGATTAGAACTGGATGTCGCCTTTGGCAGCCCGGTCAAAGTCAGCCTTGGCCATCATCGTGACAAGACCTTCAAAGTTGACCTTAGGTTGCCAACCCAAAGTGTTCCTTGCCTTGGATGAATCCCCGATGAGCAGGTCAACCTCTGCCGGCCTGTAGAACTCAGGATTGATGCGAACGATCGTCTTGCCCGTTTTTCGGTCGATCCCCTTCTCGCTTTCACCAGAACCCTCCCAAGCTAGGTCGAAATCCAATGCCCTCGAGGCCGCTTCGATGAAGGTCCGAACCGTCTCGGTTTGACCAGTCGAAAGGACGTAATCGTCTGCGATATCGTGCTGAAGCATGCGGTACATACCCTCAACGTAATCGCCAGCGAAGCCCCAGTCTCGCTTTGCGTCCATGTTCCCAAGTTCGAGAACTTCTTGGCGACCATGCTTGATCATGGCCAACGCCGCGGTGACCTTTCGGGTCACAAACTCAATGCCTCGTAAGGGGGATTCATGGTTAAACAAGATCCCTGAGCAGGCAAACATGTTGTAGGACTCGCGGTAGTTAACGACGATCCAGTGACCATACATTTTGGCAGCGCCGTATGGACTTCGTGGATAGAATGGCGTGCTTTCGCTTTGCGGCACTTGTTGCACCTTGCCAAACATCTCTGACGTTGAGGCTTGATAGAATTTTGAGCCAATTCCCGTATCTCGAATGGCCTCGAGGAACCTCGTGACTCCCAACCCGTCAACGTCCCCGGTGTACAGAGGTTGCTCAAACGACATGGCAACGAAACTCTGGGCGGCAAGATTGTAGATCTCGTCTGGCTTTACCTTATCAAGCATTCGCGCAATGTTGGTGTACTCCAGCAACTCCAGCGGAATGAACTCCACATCCTTGTCCGCTCCCAACTCAGCAAGTCGCCACATGTTGGGTGACGCGCTGCGACGATACGCCCCATAAACCTTGTAGCCCTTGTCAAGGAGCAATCTGCTGAGATAGGCGCCATCTTGGCCCGTCACGCCGGTAACTAATGCACGTTTTGCCATGGTTCTGTGGTGGGAAGGTTGAGTTTACCTGTCCGATTATCGGCAATCAGGTTCCCGATCCCCACCCGACCAACGTGTAAACTCCTCCCAATGGCGAACTACCTGGCAAGCGTCGGCATGGAAGTCCATGCGGAACTGCGCACCCAGACCAAGATGTTCTGCCGATGTCCGGTTGAGTTTGGAGGGGAGCCGAACACCCGAGTCTGCCCCGTCTGTCTGGGTCTACCTGGAGCACTACCAGTCCCCAACCAGCAAGCCATCCAGTTGGTTTTGCGTACCGCACTGGCGCTCAACTGCCAAATCGCCATGCATTCCACCTTCCATCGGAAGAACTACTTCTACCCAGACCTGCCGAAGGGTTATCAAATCTCCCAATATGGCGATACCAACCCAATCGGATTCAACGGCTATCTTGACCTCCCAAGCGGAAAGCGAGTCCACATTCGGCGCGTCCATCTGGAAGAGGACACCGGCAAGTTGATTCATGAATCAGACTTTAGCGGGATGGATTTCAATCGGGCAGGCGTCCCACTCATGGAGATCGTCACCGAGTTTCCACCAGACATCTCGAACTCCGTCGAGGCCAAGGAGTACATCGCCCTACTTCGCCAAACCCTCATCTATCTTGGGGTTTGCGATGGCAAAATGGAGCACGGTTCGCTGCGGTGTGAACCTAACATCTCGATTCGCGAAACCGGTTCCGACCGATTCGGCACGAAAACCGAACTGAAAAACCTGGCAAGTTTCCGCGCGGTCCAACTGGGCGTTCAGTTCGAAGTTGCCAGGCAAGCCACAGTCCTTGAGGGTGGCGGGGCAGTCATTCAAGAAACTCGAGGCTGGGACGAGTCCAAAGAAGCAAGTTACTCCATGCGGGCAAAGGAGGAAGAAAACGACTACCGGTATTTCCCCGACCCCGACCTCATGCCGATGCAGTTTGAGCAGAACGAGGTTGACCGCCTTCGTGACGCGTTGCCCGAACTGCCCGTTGCCAAGCGCAATCGCTATATCCAATCGCTCGGGCTGAGTGATTACGATGCAGATGTGCTCACTGCAGAAGTTGAGCGCGCCAACTATTTCGAGGAGGTCGTCGCGGCGGGTATCGAACCCAAGCAAGCGTGCAACTGGATGAACAGTGACCTCGCCATGCTGCTCAACGACGCTGACGAGTCGTTTGGAGCGAGTAGGATTGCGGCCTCAGAACTAGCAGGACTCCTCTCAATGATTGACTCTGGAGAGATCAGCGGCAAAATCGCCAAACAGGTTTTGCGGGACATGTTTGCAACTGGCGAAAGCGCGCGCCAAGTTGTCGAGCGGAAGGGATTAACCCAAGTGAGCGACGAATCTGCAATTCGATTGATTATTCAGAACGTCATTCAAGATAACCCTGCGGCTGTTGAGAACTATCGCGCTGGGCAGCAAAATGTGCTGGGTTTCTTCGTTGGACAGGTGATGAAGGCCAGTCAGGGGCGAGCAAATCCGGAAACCGTCCAAAGATTACTAAGAGAACTGATCAACTCATGAAGCGCCTCCTCGTAGCCTTAACCCTCCTGCCAACTCTTGCTTCCGCGCAATCAGCCAGGATTGACGTGATCTGGACCGCGGCAAAGAACCGCATGTACAAGCAGAGCGATTATTGGTTTGAGGACGGCGATTTTCCGCGTTGCATCAGCATCCTCAAGTTCATGGCGGGCTTGGAACCCTCAAACTACGAGATAGTTACCGACCTTGGGTGGATGCTTGAAAACGTGAGCAAGAACGAAGAAGCCTTGGCGGTTTACCGAGAATACAAAAAGAACAACCCGAAGGACCCAGATCGAGCCCTTCCCGAAGGGAATTACTTCTATATGCGTCGAGAGTGGGCAAAGGTTCCACCCGTTTTGGAGGGCACTCTAAGCGACAAGTCACACGAGAACGCTTTTCGAGCGCTCGCCAACAGTTACGAACGACTCGGCAAGTTTGCAGATTCAAAACGTGTCTGGGAGCAGATGCTGAAGTTCTACCCAAACGATGGGCAAGCCAAAGTGAACCTTAAGCGGGTGCTGGAGAAGATGAAGCCTAGCGGGTCTGAGTGACCTTCTGGATGTGATCGGGGTGGTCTGGATCCAACCCCCGGGCGCGCGCAGCCAGTAAGGCCAACCACTGTCCGAAAAAGATCTCTCCAAGCGGCTTTAACGGCTCTGGACAAGGCGCGATGGGGGCTTCCACCAGCAGGGCACCTTGAGTCGCAAGGTCTTGCATGGGCTCGCCATACACAATAGCAGTGCACCCATAGGAAGCGAGGGCACGAGGTCCATGCTGGAAATCCGCCGTCGAGTAACTTTTGCAGGCGATCAACGCACACTCCATGAGTTTGAGTGCAGTCTCGTTGGCCGTACAGAATGAGTATCCACGAGCAAGGGCAAAGTGCACGTTGGTACGAAGCACCTTGCCAAGGTTCATTTCCGCACCTCGGCGGCATTCATCCAGCCAATCACTACAAGGAAGGTCGTCTCCCCCGGCTTCCGGCAAGTTGCCACCCAACGCGCGAACCAGTTGATAAAGGGCAAGCAAACTCGAGGAGTACGTCTTGGTGGCCGCCACGCTCCTCTCTTCCCCACAGTTCAGCAGTAGGGTGTGTTCCGCCGTCTGCTCCAGCCTCGAACTCGCTGTGTTCGTGATGGCCAGCGTCGTATGACCGTCTTCGCGCAATTGACCCAAAACCTCCGCCACGTCAGGGGCGGCACCACTTTGCGAGATACCGATTGCGAGGGTCTTGGGATACTTGACCCGAGTTCCATATCGGGTCAACACAGAAGGTGCCGCAAGCGAAACTGGAATGCCCAAGTGGACTTCGATAAGGTAGCGAGCAAACAGTGCAGCGTTGTCCGATGATCCCCGCGCGGCCAGCAAAACGAGTTCAAACTCCTGCCCACCCACCATCTTGCTCAACTGCCCAAGATAGGACGGAGCATTTTTAGCAAGCAGGTCGGGTTGCTCTCTGATCTCCGACTCCATCCAACTACCGAGCATCGGAACAAAAGGCTACCCGGCTCAAAGGAAAAGGCCCCATAGCCAGAAAGGCTATGGGGCCACTGCAGCGAGAATCGCTTACTTCTTAACGCGTTCCATCACGAACTTGACCGACTCGATCTCCATGCCGTCTTGAGACGGAAGATTGGTCACGACGCCCTCAACTTTGTTCGGCTTCGAACTAGAGACGTCGACCATCGAGGTCGTCTTCACCTTAAGCGGCTTGTCTGAACCTTCTACGGTCACGTCCAGGTCGGCCAAGAACTTGGCAACGCCTTCAGCGATGCTTTCAACCTTGATCGTTCCCTTGGCTTCCTGCTTGCCCTTGTCGTCCTTCGTATCAACCGGATACGATTTCCCAACTTCGAGGCCACCAACCGGGATAAATGACGAGAACTTGGAGAAGTTCATCATTTGCGCCATGGGATTCCCTGCACCGCCAGCGGAACTGGACTTGCCAACTTGAACGCCTTGTTTGTTGTATCGCTCCATAACCACTGGAGGAGCCGTATCGCCGGGCGACGGAATCTCTTGTCCGCCAAACATGATCTTCATGTCCTTCAAAGTGGTCTCGATATCGGCATCTCCGTTATCGTAAACCTTCTTGACCACTTGGGTCATGCCCATGCTGACTTCGACCGCGCCCATCGACATGGAGACGTCAACTTTCATCTTGTACTCGTCGGTTTCACCAACCTTGTACTTTCGCTCCATCGAAACGGGCGACTGGGCGGCCCCGGCTACGGCAAAAAGGGCAACGCCCAACAAAATCGATTTAATCTTCATTGAAATGTCCTCGCTAGACAGTATCGGTACGTTACCTCGCTGCCAATAGGTTTCACAAGCAATTCTATCTCAAACCAACGGCAGATCACTTCCTGCCAGAATGAACTCACATGGAAATGCGTCGCATGGGCCACTCCGGCCTGAAATTGAGTGCCCTTTCGCTCGGCTCTTGGGTCACGTTTGGTAGCCAGTTTGGAGTCGACTCGGCCGTTGAGATCATGAAGGCCGCCTATGACGCTGGAGTCAATTTCTTCGATAATGCGGAAGCCTACGCCATGGGTGAAGCCGAGGTTCTGATGGGCGAGGCCTTCCGCAAACTCGGCTGGCGTCGCGGCAGTTACGTGGTCTCGACCAAGTTCTACTGGGGCTTGCACGACTCGCCCAACGAAAAGAACACACTCAATCGCAAGCGGTTGATGGACGCGATCGATGGTTCGTTGCACCGATTCAAACTGGATGAGATTGATCTTGTCTACTGCCACCGAGACGAAGTGGAAACCCCAGTCGGTGAAATCGTTTGGGCGATGAGCGACATGATCACAGCGGGTAAGGCCCATTACTGGGGAACCTCAGAATGGACGGCCGACCGTATCGTTGAAGCAACCAATTTTGCGCGCGAGTACAGGCTCCATGCACCTATAGTCGTTCAACCAAACTACAACCTGCTCACCCGGACCAGGTTCGAGCAAGAGTATCGCCCGGTGTTCGACACCCTAAAAAACGGCGCCACAACTTTCAGCCCCTTGGCAAGCGGCATTCTCTCTGGCAAGTATCTGGACGGGATTCCTGAGGAAAGCCGACTATCCCTGCCTAACATGAGTTGGCTTCATGACGGTCTCGAAGAGAAACTTGCGAAAGTCAAATCACTTAAGGCGGTTGCGGACGAACTCGGTTGCACGCTGTCTCAACTTAGTATTGCGTGGTGTCTCAAGAACCCGGACGTCACGAGCGTGATCACCGGCGCGAGCAAACTCTCGCAATGGGAGGAGAATCTTGGGGCGCTGGCAGTTGTGGGCCGACTGGATGATCCTATCATGCAGCGGATTCACAGCCTGGTCTGACGTATAATGCGAGTGATCGCCATGAGCACTTCTCGCAGACGTTTTCTCCAAACAACCGGTACTGCCGCCGTCGCAACCGCTTTGCCATCAATCGCACTTCCCCACGTTCATATGAGTTCGCAGGACGAAATCCGCGTCGCTTTGGTCGGTTGTGGAGGCCGGGGCAGCGGGGCAGCGGTGAATGCAGTAATGGCCAAGGGCGGAACTCAGAAACTTTATGCGATGGCCGACTCCTACGAAGACCGACTGAAGAGTTCGTACGAAAACCTCAGCAAGAACTACGCTAAGCACCTGAACGTCACCCCAGAACGGCAGTTCGTTGGATTTGACGCCTACAAGCACGCGATGGACGCACTGAGACCCGGCGACATTGTTATCCTCGCCACCCCACCTGCGTTCCGATGGGTTCACTTTCAGTATGCGATCAGCAAGAAACTCAACGTGTTTATGGAGAAGCCGGTCACGGTGGACGGGCCGACGAGCCGCCGCATGTTGGAACTTGGCAAACAAGCCGAAGCAGCCGGATTGAGAGTTGGTGTTGGCCTGATGTCCCGCCATGCCCGGAACATGGAAGAACTCCATGACCGTGTTCGAAATGGCGAACTTGGCGAGATTTTGCTGATGCGTGGCTATCGGATGCACGGCCCTGCTGGCTACTCAGAGTCCACCCCGAAACCCGCAGACATTAGCGACCTCGATTACCAGATACGTCGCTTCCACTCGGTCTTATGGGCCAGTGGCGGTTGCTTCAGCGACTTCTATATTCACATCGTTGACCACCTTTGCTGGATCAAAGGAGCCCTCCCCGTCAAGTGTAAAGCCCTGGGTGGACGCCACTACAAGGCCACCGCAGAGGGAATCCCGTTTGTTGATCAGAACCTCGACACCTACTCCTGCGAATACACCTTTGCCGATGGCACGAAGATGTACTTCGACGGTAGGTGCGTCAATGGTGCCCAAGGAATGTACTCTAGTTACATTCACGGCACCAAGGGGATGGCGATTGCGTCGCGTGCCAACGACTGCGGCGGGCCCTCTGCCATTCACAGCGGCCACAACCCGGCCTCAGAGAACTTGGTCTGGCAATCCAAAGATAACACCAATCCCTATCAAAACGAGTGGGACGACCTCATGGCAGCGATACGGGGCGGAAAACCTTTCAACGAATTGCAGCATGGCGTTGAGGCCAGCCTAATAAGCAGTATGGGACGAATGGCCGCGCATACCGGACAGGAGATCACCTGGCAGGACATGCTGAACTGCGAGCATGAGTTCGCTCCGGGACTTGACACCCTGACCAAGAACTCGCCCGCTCCCCTGCAGCCAGGTTCAGACGGTCGATATCCAATCCCGCGCCCCGGGCTCAATCCGAAGCGCGAGTTTTAAGTTGAACTAGCCCCCCACGATGCCCAGCGGCTCCATCGACTTCCACATTCCGCGGGTGAAGTCGGGGACGTCAATGGACTGCGACCGGTTGGCAACTGACCACTCAGAGAGGGGACTGATGGCCGACCAAGCGGCGCCATCATAAACGTCTTGATCTAGCGGTTCGCCATTGCGCAGGCAGTAGATGATTCGCCAGTTCATCACAAAGTCCATGCCACCATGGCCCCCATGCTTTTTCGCATCGTCACCGATTGCCTTCCATAGCGGATGTTCAAAGTCCTTGTAGTACGCCTCAAGGTCTTGCCCTTGCTCCCACGAGTGCGTGCTCTTTGAACGCCCCTCGATCACAACGCGGTCGGGGAAGCCGCCCCATATACCTCTCGTGCCCTGGATCAAATTCAATCGATTGTAGGGCCTCGGCAACTGCTCATCCCATTGCACCATGATGGACTTTCCACGCAACGTTTTGATGATCGTCGTGTTGATGTCGCCGCAAACAAAGTTGAGTTTGCGTCGCGAGTGGCCCTCGGGAAACTTCTCACGAGCATAAATTGCTCTCGAGCGCGATGGAGAACTCACCGAAGACAAGTAGTCGAATCGGTCGCCTCGGTTGATGTTCATGTACTGAGCAACCGGGCCAAGTCCGTGGGTGGGATAGAGGTTACCGTTCCGCTTCGCATAGTGGAGCGTTCGCCACGAACCAGTTCCGTGCTCAATCTCGTGCATCTGGCCGCGCAGATCGTGGATGTAGGCCGCTTCGCCATGGAGCAACTCGCCGAACACTCCCTTTCGGCACATGTTTAACACCATCAACTCCTCGCGGCCGTAGTTAACGTTCTCCAGCATCATGCAGTGCTTCTGATTCTTCTCTGCCGCATCCACGATGCTCCACATTTCCTCAATCGTGAGTGCAAGCGGAACTTCCACAAAGGCATGCTTGCCTCGGTTGAGCGCGTCCACCGCCATTTTGGCGTGCCATTCCCAAGGTGTAGCAATCCAGACCGCATCGATGTCATTCCGATCGAGCATGTTGCGGTAGTCGTAATCGTCCTTTCCATAGGCGTCGACCTTGAATCCCTTGTCCGTGGCCATTTTGACGGCACGGTCCAGCGAGGGCTTGTGGGTGTCACAGATTGCCTTGACCTCCACGCCCTCGATCGCCATCAAGTCGGAGAGGTGACCCGGGCCTCGGGCACCGACCCCGATGAAGGCGACTCGAACACGATCCTGCTTGGTCCGAAGCCCAGCTACGGTCTTGCCTTTCTGCTTCGGGGTCTGGCTGGCAAAGGCGTCTAGATTGCCGGCCGCTGCGACGACGCCCGCTGCACCAGCGGCACGAATGAAGTCACGACGATTGAGTTTGCTCACGGTAAGGCAAGGTTACCTTTTGGCCTTTTCAGACTGCGCGAACTTGTCCTGCGGGACCTTGCAAGATAATAAGGTGCGGTCAGCCCTTGATCTGTGCCAATACATCCGCCATCTCAACGGCGGCACGCGCAGCCTCTCGCCCCTTGTTCCCAAACTTGAGGCCTGCCCGATCCAGCGCCTGATCTTGATTGTCCGGAGGCAAGATGCCCCAAGCAATCGGCACCCCGGTTTCGGTTTGAAGACCCATCAATGCCCCGCCGACGTCGCCGCCGAGAAGTTGAGCGTGAGGGGTTTGCCCCTGGAGAATGCAGCCAAGTGCAACAACACCATGAGGCTTTTGGGCAAGCATAGCCCGGACGGCGACCGGAATCTCCCAGGTACCCGGGACGTGAACAACGGTGACTTCGGCGTTGAGGCCCTTGAGTTCATCAAGAGCGCCAGCTAGCAACTCCTTGGTAACCAACTCGTTCCATCGGGAAACGACGATGGCAATGCGATAGGTTGCCGCTCCAAAACGACCACGAATCTCGTTCACGGTAAGAGTATGTCACTTGGAGAGCCGCCCCACGTAGAGAGCCCTCACACGCCCCGACAAAGGTGCAAGAATAGCCTTTGCATGCCAGGCTGGAGCCTCGACAGCGAAAAGCGCCGAATTTTCGCCGGAGAGGCCCGTATAGCAGACAAATGTGCACTTAACTGGATCAGATGGCTTTAACGCCACAGCGGCCCGAATTGCGGCCTTTAAATGGCTGGTCTCGGGCGGCTGGTCACGTGCTGCTTCTTTCACACGAGCATAGAACTCAAACTGAGGAATCACCGCTTTCCCCTCCCAGTTCGCAAGGAATAGAATAGCCTTCCCCTCCGCGCATCTCACTCCAGTGGCTGGGAACCTGTAGTTAGTGAGGGACTGCGTCGACTTTACGTCGCCCGCGTACCCTGCAGCGACCAGGAACCTTGAAATCGCTTGGTTCTGCTCCCTCAAACGATCGGTCTGCAGGATGTTCGACGCTGCTACTCCGCCCGCCGCCACCACACACACCACAAGCCCGAGGTGAACTCGCATCGCTCCCGTCCATTGTAGTCTCATTGCGCGCTTGCAATTCCTCTATACTCCGCCATATGCAACAACGAATTCGACCGTTCCTTTGGTATGACCGCGATGCCGAGCACGCCGCCGAGTTCTACGTCTCCCTGTTCACATCAGGAAAGATCCACTCGGTTTCCGTATACAACGACCATGTCGCCGATCAGATGGGACTTCCGCACGGCACCGCAATGACGGTTGACTTCGAAATTGAAGGAATGCAGTTCACTGCCCTAAACGGAGGGCCCATGTTCAAGTTCAACGAGTCCGTGTCGTTCGTGATTAACTGCGCTGACCAAGCCGAGATTGATCGTCTATGGACGGCGCTTACAGCAGATGGTGGCGAAGAGAGCATGTGCGGCTGGCTCAAGGATAGGTTCGGACTCTCCTGGCAGATCGTCCCGGAGAATATCGGCCAGTTGCTTTCCACCCCCGCCGCGATGGAGAATCTTTTGCAGATGCGCAAAATCGATATCGCAGCGCTCGCAAGCGCGACATGAAACGCCTTTTGCGTCGGGTCCTGCTTGGTGGAGCAGTGCTCGCTGTTGCAGGGTTGGTCGGCTGGTGGGGATACAATCGCAAGGCCAGATCGGCATTTGAGGAGCAGTTACGGCTTGCTCGCCAAGAGGGAATGGTGACATCAGCCGCTGAGTTTCGTGCCCGTATTCCCAACGCAACTGACACCGAGAACGCCGCATCCATCTATCGAAATCTCAAGGGCCGGTTGCCCACGACGATTGATTTCGCGGACTTGACCAAGCAGGTCGCCTACAAGGCTGGCCGCCACGACCTCAACATGGCCCGCAAGTTCCTGCAGGAGTACCGACCAGTCCTCCAAGACCTTGATGTCGCCGTTGAGAGGCCAAGATGTTGGTTTGATCGTCGATGGGAAGACGGTGCTGCAACGCTGATGCCTGAACTCGCTCAAATGAAGAGTGCAGCGCGGCTCATTCTGCTCAGGGCCACCGTCGCGGTCGCGGACGGCAACTCAAAGGCGGCCATTCAGGACGTGGAGCGGACAAGAAAACTAGCGAAGCATGCTGGAGAGGAACCCACGATGATCGCCAGGCTTGTTGAGGCGGGAATCCACAGGATGGCACTTGATGCACTCGCATCATGGTCCTTTTCAAACCGAAACCAGCCCCTCTACGCTCAACTGATGATTCAAACGGTGCAATCCCTTCCCAACCCGAACCTGAAGGAAGAAAACCTTGGCAGCCTTTATGAAATCCTTTCCCTGATCGACCTGTGTTCGACACCCGAGGGCAGGCATCAACTCGGGCTTAGCGAACCCGATATCAGCCCGCTAGAGGGGCCAATGTCCCTCCTGATCAACCCGTGGAAGGCAAAAGCACTCATCGTTGAAGCCGAGCGAGACCGCTGGCGTGCGCTCACCAAACCCGACCAAAATCTTGAGGCGGAACTCGACAAGGCAACCCGCAAGTTGTATCGGGGCTTATTGGCCTTTCCGACGGCAGCGAACCTGCATACGATGCTTGGTTCTGGAAACGACCCTGTCCTCGATCGGCAGGTCGCCTTTAGCACAGGCATGCTACGGTTTAAGGCACTTGCCCGCGCGCTCTCTCAGCCCAAGATTCCCAAGCAGATTGACACTCGAGACCTCCTGAGTCCGCTGGACGGCAAACCTCTGCATTATGAGTTTAATGGCAAGCAGGTTCGCATTTGGGTCAGCGGCGATGACCACGAGGGCGAGCCCGTTGTGCTCAAAGTGCCTCCCGACTCGGTGCTGAGTAAACAATAGGAAGCCAGTTTCCGGTGTATCCTTAGTCGGCCGTGGGCAAGCAAGCGCGATTTCAACTTTCCTTCCTTGCTCCTGCCATTGCCCTGTTTGGCCTGTTCGTCCTATGGCCGCTGGGTCAAGCGCTGTACCTCTCCCTCTTCAAATGGAGCGGCCTCAGCGCCAACAAGACCTTCATCGGACTTGAAAACTATACGCGTCTTGCGAGGGATGAGGTGTTTCGCGGAGCGGTTGGTCACTCGGCATGGCTCCTGGTGGTCGTAGGTTTCCTGATCTTTGTTCTCGCGCTGGGACTTGCTCACGCGATGAACCTGCCGGGGCGAATCTCAAAGGCAGTCCGTTCATTTTTCTTATTCCCTCACGTCATGTCGCTTGTTGCCGTCGCGATCCTGTGGCGTTTCGTCTTTGACCCCACCAAGGGCGGTTTGGCAAATGGAATCCTCGGCCAGCAAGTGGACTGGCTGGGGCAAAAGTCAACCGCGCTGCCGAGTGTCGGAGCCGCGTTCCTCTGGTACTCCCTAGGATTCTATGTGCTTCTCTTCATGGCTGCGCTGAGCCAGCGGGATCATGAGGTTATGGAGGCAGCCGAACTCGACGGCACGTCACCTTGGGTCAAATTCAGCCAAGTCACGTGGCCGATGATCTGGTCGGTACGCCGCGTTGCCGTCATCTACCTTGCAATCAACGTGGCGAACGTCTTTGCGTTAGTGTGGATCATGACTGCCGGCGGCCCTGACCGTGCCACCGAGACGATGCTCACCGTGCTGTATCAAGTTGGATTTGCTCAAAGCAAGTTTGGCTACGCGTCCGCGATGGCAGTGACCAACCTCATTCTCGTGGCCCTAATCACCGCCGGAATCATGACAGCAACTCGGAGGTATCCGGCATGACGAAGACCGTGGGACGGGGCGCGCTGATCGTCTACGGCGTTCTCGTCCTCTTACCGCTCGCATGGCTACTGGTGAGTTCGCTGAAAACCGGCGCCGAAATCCTCGCCTCGCCGTGGTCATTTCCCGCTTCCCCGCAGTTTCAAAATTTCGCCAACGCGTGGTCGGACCCCCAACGCCCTATCGGCCCAGCATTTGTGAACTCAGTCATCGTGACCGTGTTCACGCTGCTGATCTTGATTCCCGTTGGCGCGATGGCGGCCTATGTCCTCGCTAAACATCCATTCAGGGGCTCAAAGGTTGTTCTTGGCCTCTTCATGAGCGGGCTGATGTTCCCTCACTTCCTGACGATCGTTCCCCTCTTCAAGTTGGTTCAGACACTGGGCCTCCTCAACACGATGAGTGGCCTCGTTCTCGTGTACGTTGCCTACTCGCTCTCGTTCACCATCTTCGTACTTTACGGGTTCTTCGAAGGACTCCCAGACGCGCTTCTTGAAGCAGCAACGCTTGATGGCTGCACCCAATCTGGCGCTTTCTGGAAAGTCATGTTTCCGCTCGTCAAACCTGGGGTCATTGTGGTCGCGATCTTTAACGCAATCGGTTTTTGGAACGAGTATTCGCTCGCCTTGGTTCTCTTCAGTTCGGGCGGAAAGACCACGCTCCCGGTGCGAATCGCTGACATGGCCACGGCTCGGCAATACGAAAGCGACTGGGGTGCCCTGTTCGCTGGAGTCGTCATCGTCGTTGTGCCCATACTGGTGGCCTACTGGTTCTTCAGGGACCGGATTCAAGTCGCGATGACTGCTGGCTCGGTTAAGTAGGCCGGCAACGTACCGTAAACAAAAACTCTCGGTTTCTCAGATGCGTCGCCTTGCCAACTCGCTCTCCTTGTGGATTGTAGATGCCAATCTGGGCGCCGACGTACCGTTTGTAGTCGCACTCCTCGACGCTGACTTCGCCGCGAAGGGAGAGGATTTCTTCCAAATCGTCGCGCGAAAGGTACCCCTCGTCGCTAAATGACACCACCATGTTCCGCACGTCCAGGCTGTTCACTACTTCGGCGAAGGCCTGCCGAAACTGCGACTTTGAGTTGAAGGGACTTT
>CALMEF010000041.1 GCA_937862825.1 uncultured Armatimonadota bacterium | reverse complement strand
GACGATAGCGGACTGCCTGAAGAGCACTTCGACGTTCTCGATCTTCGGGAATGTGGAAGGCATCAAGACGCTGAAGAACACAAACACCGCGACGAGCGCGACCGCAAGTCCGGCAATGTTTGACCAGCCCTTCTTCATTGGCTGGGGATTCTACTTCAGACTCGGAGATCGATGACCTGCCCTCTGCCATCAGCCATCTTCATGAGTTCCTCGCTTTCGCGTTGTTGACTTTCAAGGACTTTCTTGAGAAGTTGAACCTGAAGTTGCACGCGTTTTTGCTCCACCCCTGAGACATCAGGCAGTTCTGGGACGGACACTCGATCCACTCGCATGGCTATTGGGATTATTGGCATCCCATCGCAAAGTCTATAATCTTCGGGTTCCCAATGCGCATTTGTCACCTCTCCACGGTTCATCACGCATTGGATGTGCGCATTTTCGAAAAAGAGTGTCGGAGCCTCGCCGCTGCTGGTTATGAAGTATTTCTGGTGGCAAACCACACCAGAGACGAGTTTCGTGACGGCGTCCACATTGTGGCCCTCCAAAGGCCGAAGGGGCGTCTGAAGCGGATCTTTGTTCAGCCACTGGTAGCTATGCGTAAGGCATTGGCAACGGGTGCTTCGGTAATCCACTTTCACGATCCCGAACTCATACCCGCGGGCATGATTTTCAGGCTCCTAGGGAAGCGCGTAATTTACGATGCGCATGAAAATTTGCCGCAGGATATTCTTCACTCGAAAGACTATCTTCCGAAGTTGATCAGGGTGCCCCTGTCATTTCTTGCGAAACTCACCGAGACAGTGTCCTCGCGGTGTTTCACGAATGTCATCACGGTAAGTGATGCTTTTGTGTGTCGCTTCCCAAACCACAAGACCTCGGTCGTTAGGAACTATCCGATCATTGCCCGACCCTTGATGCCAACGGCGGAACTTGGCAACAAGCATGTCGTCTTCACTGGCGGACTTTCGCGCTCACGATGTGCAAGGGAGATGGTTCAAGCGATGGAGCACTTGCCCGAATACACCCTCACCGTCGCGGGACCGTGTCGCTCGGGGGTTCTCAAGGCTGAACTGGAGGCATTGCCTGGCTGGCAGAGAGTGAACTATGTCGGAATGCTCGACAGAGATGGGGTGAACCAACTCATGGCCAGAGCCTCTGCCGGATTGTTGCTGAACTACCCTCGCGAGGACTATGTCGAGATCAGTTCGAACAAGTTGTATGAATACATGATCGCTGGTTTGCCGGTCGTGGCATCCATGGTGAAGTCCTGGGAAGCCTCAATCAACGCCGTCCAGAACGGAGTTATCGTTGATGGGACCAATCCCGAGTTTATAGCGACTGGAATCCGAGAAGTGACTGAGAACCAGGATCGAGCCAAAGAGATGGCCGCGAGAGGCAGGGAAGCAGCACTCACTACCTACTCTTGGGACTCCGAAGAGAAGACTCTCTTGGCCGTCTACAGTGCCCTACGACGCTAGAACCTGGCGGTCCAACCCTCGTCGAATAGCGACCTCGCGAAGGAATTTCCGGCCCCGGTGAATCCGAGAACGCACCGTCCCGATAGTCGTTCCCTGGCGGTCAGCAATCTCCGAGTAGTTAAGCCCTTCTAGGTCGCACAGTTCAATCGCTTCTCGATAAACGGGAGGAAGTTCGTTTAATGCTTGCCGGACGCGCATCGCAAAGTCGTTTTCGATGAGCTCAACATCGGGCGTCTTCGATTTGTCAACAACCTGAAGTTCCTGAACGTCACCTTCGTGAGGGCTCACCAAGGAGTGGATCGAATCGGCACGCCGAATGGGGTTGTCTCGACGTTTGGCGTCCAGATAAGTCCTTTGCATGATTCGCAGCAGCCAGTTGAGAAACGGACGGCCAGGAACATACGAGTCGAATCCTTTCCAAGCCTTGATGAACGTGTCCTGCATCAGATCCTCGGCCTCTGCTGCGTTTCGGGTTAGTTGCATCGCCATTCGATACGCCCGACGTCGGTGTTCGCCAATCATGAATTCGAAACGCCGATAGTCAACGCTGCTTCTATTGAGTTCAAGTGTTGCCGTGTTCATATGCTTCCTCGCTGATATATTACTACATAATGATATATTCGTCAAGAAAGTTCCAGCATTTTTTGCGGTTTCTTAAAAATCGTGTCGAAAATTGAAAAGGGTGGGCGCACAATATCCGTTCAAGAGGCGCCATTGAAGCACGTACTGATCACGAAGGATGTTATGATGGCGGAGGAAGCCAAGAGTCCTCTAGCCTTTCCACCGGGCGATGAAGTTATAGTTGAAAGTGACTGGCGCGTGGCGCTGGACATGGCCGAGGGAGCCGATATGATGTTCCTGGACTTACTTGCCGCCCTGAGGGAAGATCACAAAATCCAAGGATACGAAGAGTTTGCCGAAGCCAAAAGGGAACACCCCCTCGCTGCCGAGGTTCCGTTGGTGTTGATCGCGCCACCCGAAGACTACATTCTTGATTTCATGGCGGGCTGGCCAAACTTCGTCTTCGCCCACTTGAGGCGACCAGTCACGGCAAAGATTTTTCGGCGAGCCTCAACCTGGGTCTAGTGTCCTTTTTGGCTTTTGGGATCAAGGAGGGCTCGCACGCCGTCGCCAACGAAGTTCAACGCGAAGATGGTCGCGCTAAGGAGGAGGCACGGCCACACGATCATCATAGGGTGACTGGAAAGTTCGGCTCGAGCGTTGTTGATCATGCTCCCCCAACTCGGATTGGGTGCCTGAACGCCAATGCCCAAGAAACTTAGGGTTGACTCCGCGAGAATCGTGCCGGCCAGATCGACCATTGCGACAGCCATGAGGATCCCCCAAAGTTGCGGCAAGACGTGACGCGTCACGACATACCACGTAGATGCTCCCATCGCCTTCGAGGCGACGACGTACTCTCGATCTTTCAGCGAAGCAACCTGCGTGGAAACTAAACGGGCAATGGAGGGCCATCCTGTTACAGATAGAGCGACGATAACCGGGAATATCCCCGGTTTGAGCACACCGATGATCAAGATCGCCAGTAAGATGTCGGGAAAGGCAAACATTCCATCAGTGAGCCGCATTAGAGGCATGCGTATCCATTTGGGCGCATACACTCCAGCAACGCCTACGATCACCCCGATGCTGACGCTGATCGCCAATACCGTCAGTCCTATAAACAGCGAGATTCGAGCACCAAAGGCCAGCCGTGCGACGATATCCCGCCCAAGTTCATCGGTGCCCAGCCAAAACTGGGAACTGGGGGGTAGGTGCGGCTTTGCGATCTGGTCCAGGTAGTGGTGTCGAAAGGTCGGTCCGAAGATCGCGAAGATCATCAGGATTGCCAAAAAGACGAATCCGATCATCAGCAGAGGATCTTTGCGAAGGCGCTTCAAATCTGAGCCTCCCGGATTCGCGGATCAAGCATCGGCAGGAGCAGATCAACGACCAAGTTCACCACAATAAAAAAGGCTCCGGTGATCAAAACCGTGGCCTGGATCACGGGCATGTTGCCTTGCTGGATAGCCTCAATCGCTTCGCGACCGATGCCAGGGAGAATAAAGAACCTCTCAACAACGAATGAGCCTGTTAATAGGAAGCCAAAACTCGTTCCGATGGCGGTGATCACCGGCAGGATCGCGTTTCGAAGGGCGTGACGAAAGATCAACCTGAGCCGGGGCACGCCCTTGGCGATTGCCGTCCTGATGAACTCCTGCTGAAACGTGTCAATCATGCTCGCCCGCGTCAACCGAGTGAGCATGGCCATCGGCCTTAACGAGAGGAGAATTACAGGAAGTATCAAATAGTAGTACTCAGGCGCCCGCAACGGTGTCTCCCAGGTCAAGGGTAGACGATCCAACTGCAGGACAAAGATGTAGACCAGGAGGGGCGCCAATACGAAGTTGGGAACCGTAACGCCAAGCGTACTGAGGGTCAAGACGGCGCGATCGGGCCCACGATTTTGAAACACCGCCGCTAATGTGCCTAGCAAGATTCCGATCGCCGCGGCCAGCAAGATGGCACATAGGGCGACCTTCACCGTAGTGGGCAAGTTCCGCTTGACGATGTCAGAGACGGGCTCCTTGGTTCCGTAATAACTCGTCCCAAAGTCGCCTTTCGCCGCGTTCCCCAAAAACTCGACGTACCGGATCGTCCAAGGACGGTTGAGCCCTAACTTCTCGCGCAGGGCTTCCTGTGCCTGCAAACTCGCCTTCTCACCCGCCAGAACTGTCGCCGCATCTCCCGGCGCCAACTCGTCGGCAATGAAAACCACAAACGTGATAAAGACCAGGCTAACCAGCCCAAAGAAGAGGCGCAGAACGATGGCCTTGACGAGGTTCACGGGTGAGCGATTATAACCGACTCCGCCACCTTCCCGCCCTGACCTCAAGCGAATTTCTCGTTGAGACATACTCACCACTGTGGCTACAACCAGGCTTGCATGGGGCCCAGGTTAAATGAGCCTAGCAACAGAAATGAAGTAGCGGAGCAATGAGTGGATTAAAAGCCTGAGTCACTTGCCGCTGGAGTGATTGACCTTCCATCTGCGGACGCTTCGCTTGATCCGGTGAACCAATAACGCGCCCCAGGATCAACTCTGCTGGATAAAGCAAGAGATTCCCTTCGCCCTGGACTCGGTTCACTCAGATGTCGAATCGAACCGCTTCCTTCAGGATCACAAATGCCTCCTCCCTGAATCCCGTTGCTCCCTTCCACCACAAGTTTGCTCAAAGGAGCAAGATTGTTGCGGAGACTATTTCTCAAGTGGGTTATGAGGTTTTTGAAGGTGAAAACCTCAAGGTGTAGAGTTGTGTCTAGGCTCTCGCCTTGTTACTGGTTGTTGGGAGTGGCGAGGATTCCATGATAAAACCTAACACCCCCTCTTTCGTCCTAGCAACCGCTCCTGAGAATAGTGCACTCGGTGCCGATCGGCCGAAAGACGGCCAGGAAATCCTTGCATCTACGCGTGTTCAGTGATACTATGTGAGGACTGGAACGAGAAGTTGAGAATGAAGTTGCTTTTTTCGATATTGGCGTGCTGTGCCCTCACGCCGATTAGCTTTGCGCAAGGCTTTACGGATCGGGTGTCCGTGTCCAGTGCTGGCGTGCAAGGCAATGACTATTCCGAGAGCTCAGCCATGAGTGGGGACGGGAGGTTTATTGCTTTTGTATCTGCAGCTTCAAACCTGGTTGCCGGGGATACGAACGGGCTGGAGGACATTTTTGTTGTTGATCGGCAAACGGGCATCGTTACTCGAGAAACTGTTTCCTCGGCGGGAGTTCAAGCAAACAACTACTCTCTATATCCTTCGATCAGTAACGATGGACGCTTCTTGGCGTTCGCGTCGAGGGCGACCAACTTGGTTGCGGGCGACACTAACGGGTGGATGGACTTGTTTGTTCGGGACAGGCAACTTGGAACAACCCGCCGAATTTCGGTAACTTCAACTGGTGGGCAGGCAAACTCTGATCATTCGAAATCAGACATTAGTGGCGATGGCCTAACTGTCGCATTCTATTCACCATCCCCATTGCTCCCTGCTGATACGAACGCAAGGGGAGATGTTTATTGCTGGAACCGTTTATCCAACACGCTTGACATTTCATCAGTGTCTGAGCTTGGAACATTAGGAAATGACTCTAGCGAACAACCATCCATCTCGGCGAATGGCCGTTATCTCGCCTTTACTTCGCGGGCATCGAACTTCGTTTCGGCCAACACAGAAGGGCGCTGGCACATCTACGTAAAAGATCGCGTTAGCGGCGCTATAAATTGCGCATCAGTATCCTCATCAGGTCAGTTGGCCAACCAATGGGCAGTTACTCCTGGTATCAGTCCAAACGGTACTCACGTGACATTCGTCTCGCTGGCCGACAACTTAGTGGCGGGGGGCGGGGGCCCTCGACGGGATGCTTTTTGGGCTTGCTTTCGCGGCCCCGCGACCCCCTGCGGGTCCGCTTCTGGCGCAAAGCTGCGGCGCC
>CALMEF010000040.1 GCA_937862825.1 uncultured Armatimonadota bacterium | reverse complement strand
CGTGGTGCCAAGTATCGTCGTCTCGATACTCAGACGCCATGGCGAGGCGGTCAACGATTTCGAGTTGTGCTGCCTCCAGTTCTTTCGTTCGCTCGGCGACTTTGGCTTCTAACAGGTGGTTGTTCTCCGCCAAAGCCCCATAAAGGAATCGCATTTTTAGGAAGTTGCCCGCTCGCAGGAGGATCTCAGTGGCATCACCCGGCTTCGTCAAGAAGTCGGATGCACCCAATTCGAGTGCTCGTCGCTTTGCATCGGGAGTGACGTCCGCAGTAAAGATGAGAATCGGCAGAAACTCATCCTCATCCTGGCCCTCTCTAAGTTGTTCAAGTACCTCGAATCCCGTCATTCCGGGCATATGCAGGTCCAAGATGATCAGGTCGGGATTCCAGTCAAGGACCATATCGACCACTTCGGTGGGCTCTTGAACGCCACGAACCTGCGAGTAGCCTGCATGCTGGAAGACTCTCTTCAACAACAGGAGGTTGGTCGGGTTATCGTCGACAACAAGGATTCGGGACTCTTTAGGGTCGAAGTTATGCACTGATGGGTAACTCCTCTTGGCCAAGTTCATCGACAATGTCAATCACCTGGCGGATGTTGAGTGGTTTGGTTAGGTAAGCCAAAACGTCGTAATCTCGGAACTTCTTCCTGGTTTCGGTGGTCGCGTCTGCTGATATCACCAAGATCGGCACGGTTGCGCCCTTGGCGCTCTCGCGTATCCGTTTGGCCACCGCATCGCCGTCAAGGTCGGGAAGGTTCACGTCAAGAAGGATCAGATCGGGCTCTTGAGAGAGGGCAAATTCAACGCCAAGAGCACCTTGCATGGCAACAATGAGGTTCACGTTTGGACGAGATTTGAACGTTTGCTCAATCAACTCCACATTTGCCTGGTTGTCCTCAATGAGGAGCACTGTCACCGGTTTACCACTCCCAGGCGCACGGCTTGTGCTGACGTACTCCAGGTTCTCACTTACCAAGAGGGCGGGTGTTGTGGCCCAAGGCAACTCGACGTAGAACTTGGCGCCTCTACCTTGGTGTGTGCGGTCGAGATCGAGGGTACCACCCATTGCCTCCGCAAGCGAACGAGAATGGGATAAGCCGAGACCGGTCCCCTCAATTCCGCTCGACTCTGCCCCAAGGCGGTCGAATGGAATGAAGAGACGGTCGGCTACGGTGGCGGGAACGCCTGGGCCTGTGTCGGTAACACAGATTCTAGCGCGATCATCGCCAGCCTCCTCGATGGTGACGCATACGGAACCTCCTTCAACATTGTATTTGACGGCGTTTGAAAGGAGATTGAGGATGACTTGATTGAATCGCTGTCGGTCGGCAAACACGCACTTTGAGTCAGCCAAGTTCAAGTTGGTCTCAACTGAGATGTTTCTCTTCAGGGCCAGGGGCGACACGAGTTCGACCGCCTCCTGAATCGCTTGCTGAACCGGAACAGGCTCCACAGAAATGGACATGGCACCGGCCTCAATCTTTGAGATGTTCAGGACTTCATTGATCAGGTTGAGAAGGTGGCGCCCACCCCGAAGGATGTGGTCAACACATTCGCGCTGAGAAGCCGACAGGTCTTCGAGTTCTAGCAACTGTCCAAACCCCAAAATGGCATTCATTGGGGTTCGCAACTCGTGGCTCATTCGCGAGAGAAACTCGCTCTTGGCGAGGTTGGCTCGCTCGGCACGTTCTCGCGCCTCTTGAGCCTCTTCTGCCTCACGTTCAACTGTGACATCATGAACGAACAACCGGGCGTGTACCATCTCTGAATCTGCCCAGAGTGCGTTCGCGTTGATTTCGACAAGACGCTCGTTGCCGCAGGCAGTCCGAACCTTGGATTCATGATTCGAAATCGACTCTCCGGCCCTGAGTCGCTGCATGATCGTTTCGATGTCCTCACCATTGACTGCGAGATCATGGAATCGATGTCCCATCACCGTTGCCGAGGGCTGCCCCAACATCGTCAGAAAGGCGTTGTTCGCCTCGAGGATCGTTCCAGACTCGTCGATCTTAACCAGGCCCATGGGTGCAAACTGGAAGAAGTCGGCCAGTTGCCGTTGGCTCACACGAACTTCCTCTTCTGCAACCCTTCGTTCCGCGACCTCCAACTCAAGTTCCTGAGTTCGTTGTCTAACCCTAAGGTCAAGTTCTTGGTTGGCCGCGGTCAACTCGGATTCACGGGATTCAATCTCTGCCAACATTGAGTTGAAGCCGTCTATGAGCACTCCTACTTCCTGTCCCGAGTCAATGGTTACCCGTGTGGAATAGTCACGGCTCTGCGTAACGTTGTGCATAGTTGCCGACAACTCGACAAGAGGCTTGGTAACGATGCTTTGGAGGTAGGTTCCGATGAGCGCTGCGGCCACGACGAAGAGAATCGTCACCAGCGCCATGCCGCTGAGGTAAGCGTCTCGTCGCCCCTTCCATTCCTTGAGGTTGGAAACGATGGCTAGTGTTCCGACCCGTTCGCCGTTACTTCGAATGACCCTTGTTGTTTCAAGGTGATCGCCTTTAAACCGCGATCCTGGGTTGAGAGAAGTGATCGGGATGGACTTCAAACCGTCCTTTTGAAAGAGTGCCAGCGTTTTGCCGTCGGTATCGACCAGCCGCGCGTAGTCAATCTCGGGGCTTGCTTTAAGTGAAGCGAGTGATTCCGTGGCGGCTTTGGCATCCTTGAACAAGAGTGCTGCCGTCGTGTTCTCGCCGATGATTTCGGCTTGGATCAACATCCCGTTCGCCATCTTCTCCTTGAACTCGGAGAGATCGTAAACAAGAAACGCCGCAAAGGCTCCGACCAGCGTGAGCGCACTCGTGAGGGTAATCACGAGGATGAGTTGGACACGGAGGGAGAGTCGCTTAAACATGGCTACTTTCCAACAATCTTTGCGAGTTGCAAGAGGCGCGAACTGAGCGTCACTCCGGCGTTACGCGCGGATCCGACATTGATCTCGAAACTGATGCGACCGCTGTTCATGACAAACCCGATCACTCCGCCCTTCGATGCGAACCCCGCAGATTCTCCCACCACCACGACGCGCTTGGCAATCAGTTTGGCAATGGCATCTGGATTCGGTTGCTCAGATGCGGGCACGAAGACCATGTTTGCTGCTCCCGCGCCACTCCAATCGATTCGTTTGACTACCACCTTTTTGGAGTCGCTGGCCTTGCCCATCAGGTCATCGATCTGACGCCCAAACGGATCACGTCCGATGACACCAACCACGATGGTGTTGCCGTTCAACGTGCCCTGAGGCCACTCAATGAACTTCACGAAGTTGGCCAAAAAGGCAGCCTTGACCGCGTACTCCGCGCTCTGCTCTGCGGCC
>CALMEF010000039.1 GCA_937862825.1 uncultured Armatimonadota bacterium | reverse complement strand
TCTGGCTTCCCGACGCGATGGCAGGCCCCACTCCGGTTTCCGCGTTGATCCACGCTGCCACGATGGTGACCTCGGGCGTCGTGTTGCTGAACCGGATGCATGTCGTTTTCGAGGCCTCCCAGATTGCTTCTGCAGTGGTCGTTTGCGTCGGCGCGTTTACCGCGCTGTTTGCCGCGTTGATCGCCTTTGGTCAAACCGACATTAAAAAGGTTCTCGCCTACTCAACAGTTTCCCAACTCGGATTCATGTTCGTCGCTTGCGGCCTACTGGGCAGGCATGTTCCACGTGACTACACACGCTTTCTTCAAAGCCCTGCTCTTCTTAGGTTCGGGTGCGGTTATCCACGCGATGGCCCACAACCAGGACATGCGCAACTACGGCAAACTCTCAAAGTACCTGCCCATCACGTTTGCGACGATGTTCATCGGCTATCTCGCGATCGCGGGCATTCCCGGGCTGGCGGGCTTCTTCTCGAAGGAAGCCGTGATTGGTGCGGCAATGGCCAACAAGCACGCGGTAACCGATGCCTACAACCTGTCCCTATTCTCCGGCTGGGTCGCGCTTGGTGTTGCGGCGTTGACGGCGATGTACATGACCCGAATGACGTGGCTCACCTTCTTTGGGAAGGAGGAGCGCTGGAGAGCGATTGCTCCCCACCATGCCCACGCGCATCACGACGATCATCATGCGCATGCCCATCCTCACGCAGACCACGGCCCCGATACGCACGGTTTCTTCTACACCGACGAGGAGATGGCTTCCCAGCACGAGGAGCATGAGCATCATCACGAACTCGACCGTGACCACAAACCTCACGAAGTTCCTCCCAGCATGTCCGTTCCCTTGATCGTCCTCGCCGTGCTCTCGGCCATCGGTGGACTGGTGCTGATGTACGTTTGGAACTTCGAGAAGTGGCTGTACCCAAGCGGGTTGCCCATTCTTGGACAGGTTTCCACGCATCCGCACGATATTCCGTTGTTGCCGCTTTCTATCGGTGCTGCGCTCGGCGGCATCCTTGTGGGCTGGTTTGTCTACAAGAGCGGGCTCCCCAAGCGAGAAGGCTGGGACGAATCGAAGTGGCATCCTTTCCGAAAGGCTGCTCAGCAGCAGTTTGGCTATGACGCTGCGGTGGTCAACATGGGTGTTTTCGGTGGTCGCGACGTCGCTACGGCGATGTGGCGCGGCTTCGATGTCCACGTCGTTGACATGCTCGTCAATGGTTTTGGCTGGTTCGCCCGCACTTGTGGGCGACTCGTTGGCGTCATGCAGACGGGTTACATTCGTGGCTACGCGCTGATGATGCTTGCTGGCGGCGTGGGAATCCTGGGTTACCTTGTGGTTCTTATGAACCGGGCACACTAGGACGGACCGTCACCTGGCTCGCGTTGACTTGGCCTTCGGCTCATGCGGCCTTTTGGAGTTCCAACGTCCATCCCGCGGCAATGTGAATTTTGGCCCCAACTTTGAACCTGAAATTGTCCAGAATTTCAGGTTCAATTTAGGTTCGCGGTGTCATCATTCACAACCTGTTTTTTGTTTTCCGGCAGTCCGTAGACTCAAACTCCCCTTCTTTTCACAACTTCTAGCGAGTTGGCTTTTGTTGGCAAGCCGCCCAAGTTCGTGCCGGTCGATGAGGATGAAGAGTTTTTCGAGGTGTAGCTTTGGATAGCCGGCGGGATCCTCGAAGTAGGAGATTCGCTTTATTGGTCTCACACTGTATATGCAGTGGGAGGCGATTTTGTCAACCTAGTTTTTGATGAGGAAGTAGATTCTCTCAAGTTAGGCTCGGACCGAGCTATGGCTTGGGGCATATGAGCAAGGCCAGCGCAGGGTTGGGGTTGGTGTTGCCTTGGCCCCTGGCCCGGAGGTGACCGGGCCAGGGGACTTATTTCCTATGGCACGATCCTCCATTGAACCTGGTCAACTGAGTGGAGCCATCCATCTTGGGTTGGGTCTTCGTCATTGATGGGTATCCAACGGACGCGCATCTTGAGTTCGAGGCCCGAGCCTACGTAGTTATTAGCGGTTGTGGAGAAGCAAGTTCCAACCTTCAGGCCCGCTGGCAACGCCACGTTGCCTGAGAATATCTCCCATACCTGGGTGCTGTACTTGAACACTTCAGAAGTCTGAGCCAAGCCTGGCCTGTCGACCGTGGTTGTTAGGCTAAGCCCCATGAGTTGCGGACTCGCAACAGGAGATATGCCGCTGACCTCGATTGTGGCTCCAAGCGAAGAAGGATCGTTGAACATGCTAAGCATGTCTCCATCGACCTGGAACAGACTGGCAAGATCGCCAAGAAACTCCTCACCCTCGGTTACGGTGTAGCCGGTTGGCAACACTGGGTTTCCTGCGAAGATGGTTCCGGGCTGGCCCCATTGAGCACCGTTGTTGCCGGCGCCGCCAGAAACCTGAGCCCCTCCAAAGTTGAAAGTATTGACGTTGGCGTAAAGCGCGATTCGCCCGCCTCCGCCTCCTCCATAGGAACCGGTCCCACCATTGGCACGGATGATCCCGCTACCGGCGAGTGTCGACGCGGTGATCCAAATGCTACCACCCGAGCCGCCTCCAGAGCCGTCGTTGACCAGGTAACCCTGTCCATCAGTGGTCACGATGCCACTCACAGTTAAGGTACCGCCCACGGTCAGCCTGATGACGCCACCGCCTGCGCCAGCGCTCGCACCACCACCTCCACTTCCCATGTCAATCGGGTCGAGACAAGTTGCGTAGGTCGGACCGCCAGTCGCCGACCCTGGGCCACTCCCTCCTCGTCCTCCATATCCTCCGCCACCGCCTGCACTTCCACTAGTGGCTCCTG
>CALMEF010000038.1 GCA_937862825.1 uncultured Armatimonadota bacterium | reverse complement strand
TTGGAGAGGTCCAACACTATTCGACTCCCCGGCGGCTCATCGTCGCAGTCAGTGGGGTTCAAGATCAACAACCTGATATGGTTGCAGACGTTCGAGGCCCGTCTGCGGCAGCGGCGTACGACGCTGAAGGAAAGCCGACTAAGGCGCTTGAGGGGTTCTTGCGTGGCCAAGGCGCTACGCTCGAGTCGGTCAGGAAGGATGGCGATTATGTTTGGGTCAGCAAGACGACGATCGGACGACCAACTCGCGAGGTCCTTGCCGATCTACTGCCAGTGGCGGTGAAGTCACTTTCGTTCGATAAGTCCATGCGGTGGGGCTCGTCAAGAATGCGGTTCGCACGGCCGATTCGATGGATGCTCGCTTCGTTTGGCGGTGAGTTGGTCAATTTCGAAATCGAGGGCGTCAGGTCGGGTCTTGAGAGTCGGGGACATCGGTTCCTTAACCCGGAGAAGTTCGAAGCGAAGACGCTTGATGAGTTGCTTAATGGGTTGCTCATGCGTAACGTAGAGCCTGATCCTCGCGAACGTGAGAAGCGTATTCGAGAAGGTGCCACGATTATTGCCACCGGCACCCCGTTAATGACCGATAGCCTCGTGAGCGAGAACGTGAACCTCACGGAATGGCCATCGCCGTTGGAGGGTGAGTTCAGAGTCGATTTCCTTGACCTTCCTGAACCTGTTCTAATCACGGCGATGGCGAAGCACGAGAAGATGTTCCCCGTTCGCGATCGTGCTGGGAACCTGATCAACAAGTTCATCTTCGTTCGAAACAGTGGAGAAGAGGCCGTCGTTCGGGAGGGCAATGCCTGGGTGTTGAACGCCAGGTTCAACGATGCGAAGTTCTTTTATGACGAGGACAAGCACCATGGGATGGACGCCTTTTTGGCCAAGACGGGAGGGATGCTCTTTCAGGAGAAGTTGGGCACGGTTCTGGATCGTGCGTACCGGCTTGAGAAGTTGGCTGCCTTCATTGCTGAGCAGATCGGTGCGGATGCTGCGCTAGCCGCTAAGGCAGCGCTGTATGCAAAGGCCGACTTGAGCACGGGCTTGGTCAGCGAACTTCCTGCTCTGCAAGGTGCTATCGGTGCAGAATATGCAAAGCGTGCTGGGTTTGAGCCTGAAGTTTGTCGGGCCATTGAAGTTCAGTACGAGCCCGCCAAAGTTGAATCGGGAGACTTGGTGGCTGCGTGCGTTGTCTTGGCTGATCAACTCGACAAACTGTCGGGCTATCTCGGGCTTGGTCTGCTTCCAAGCGGGTCCAGCGACCCAGTTGGTCTGCGACGAGCGGGGGCGACCTTATTGGAGATTTCGTCAGTCCTCGGAGACCGGCTTTCCGACTTTTCACCGCTGGTTGACAAGGCGGTATCTCTTTACGAGGGACATGCTTTTGATCCGAACGCCGTCACGTTGGCGCTATCGGACATTCTCGAAGGGCGCTATGAAGTCACCTACTCAAGTGTGCGGCACGATGTGCTGGCCGCCGCGCTTGGACCAAACCTTCAACCCTCGTTGGTTAGTTCTCGGGTGACGGCGATGCAACTTGTCCAGGACGATGTCGCCTTTATTCAGACCGCCAGCCGGCCGCTGAATCTGGCTGAAGCAGCAAGGAAGAAAGGCGAGACCCTTGACTTGAATACCACGCGTCTCGATTCGCCCGAGGGTGAAGCCCTTCGCAACGCAGTAAATACCGTTGCCGAGCGGGTGAAGTCTGTTGCCAACGCTGCCGACTTGATCGCGGCTCTCAAGACACTCGATCAGCCGATCAACGCCTTCTTCGACTCGACGATGGTGATGGCGGAAGATCCCGCGATTCGCGCTTCGCGTTTGGGGCTATTGCAACTCGTAGCCGACCTTCTGAACCAGGCTGGTGACTTCACGAAACTGGTTTCGTAAGTCCGGCTATCCTGCTAGCAGTCTGGCAAGGCCGTAACTTAGGGCAGCGAGGAACACCCATTGTAAGGTTCCTACCAGGATCGGCTTCCACCCCGCTGCCTTGAGGTCTTTGAACCCGCTCATGAGGCCGACTC
>CALMEF010000037.1 GCA_937862825.1 uncultured Armatimonadota bacterium | reverse complement strand
GCTGAGTCACTCTGGGAACGATTTTGCCGTGATGGGGATGCACTTCAAGTTGGGACTCTATGAACATCAGTCCGCGGGTGCTCTTCAAGGTGCCATCAACTTGATGGTCGAAAATCCCGGGTTGCTAAAACCAGGCTCGATCAAGAGCATTGAGATCGTGGCGTACGAGCCCGCGTTTGGAATCATCGGCAACCCGATGAAAAAGGAACCCAAGACTCGCCAAAGCGCCGACCACAGCATGGCCTACATCGTCTCAACCCTGATCAGAAAGGCTCAGGAACTTGGCACGCTTCCCACAGACGGTGGCTCCTACGACGGCGCATGGAAATCGCTGATGCTCAGCCCCTATGATTACGAGGTTAGCGAAAAGGCCATCTTCCATCCCACCACACAGGCCCTAATGAAGTCGATCAACTTCGTCCATGGAGGTCCGGAATACGATGCGAAATATCCGGACGGCATTCCTACTTCGATCTCGATCGTTGATCAATCAGGTGCGCGCTTTGACAGTGGGTTCGTGATGTATCCGGCTGGTCATGCGCGCAACACGACGGCCAACCTTCGCGACATCCTCAATCACAAGTTCGCTCTCTTGGCGGGTCTCTCGGTTGAGTCAGGAGCGCAAGACCTCGTTGTACGACTGGAAACGCTACCGACCATGACAGCCGACCAGTTGCTCGACCTGTATACGGTTGAGTTGGCGGACCGCTCTAGTTATAAGGGATAACCCGCTTACTTTGGAGTCAGGCGAGCAATGACCGTGCCTCCGCGGCCCTTCTCGTTGGCGAACGACTGAATCGTCCAAAGGTCGGTCAAGTTATCTCCATCGATACATGATCCGCTGTAATCTCCCCAGGCTCCGCCTTCTGTGGAAGCCCTGCCCTCGTGGAGCCGAATCATGGGTCGGAGGGTTCCGGCTTGGTCTGTCGACTTGCGCCAGGCAAACCGCGCGGAAATGTGCATTTCGGGTCCGGCTTCCTGGAAACCAACCAAAACATCCTTGGCCTTGTTCACGGCAATCGATGTCTGGATGTAACTGTTCTTAGTGTCGGCCAATGTGCCACCCTGCACTCGCGTTCCGTCCAACCTAAACTGGTGCCATTGAACGCCCGCTCTGCCTTCTACGTTAACGGTATGAGAAAACCAGAGAGCCCCACCCTGTACCACCAGATTCTTTGGGTTACGATCTCCCGAGGCGGTCTTTGCTTCGACTCCCTTCATAGGTGATTGAGGTGGGGAGCCGAAATACAAGAAGTTATGTGGCCTTTTGATCACTTCCTTAACAACGGGCGTCCCCTTGGGGCCAGCACCGACGGTGGTCAGGACGATATCTTCTCGCGTAAGGCTAACAAACAGGAGATCGTCTGTCGCGTCTTGGTTGGCAACTGGGTGCCCCAACGACCCCGCGAAATGGAAGACGGTGATCGGCTTACCGGCTCTCGCATCCAAGGAAGAAAAAACGAACGTTCGTTCGGGCCCACCTGGGAAGGAATAGCCAATCCACTTCCGGCTGTAGCCAATTCCGCCGCCGTCTACGCCTTGGGGTGCGGGAATCGGGTAGGTGTGCCAAGCCTTTCGCGGATCAGCAGAAGCAGACACTGAGACATTCACTGGCTTCTTTTTCGGTCCGTCCCATGGGTCCCACAGGTTGAAAAGAAACATCTTGTTATGCAGATCAAAGTGCATCTTCGGGTCAATGCCCCCGTTAAACTCAGATTGCGGCACGCCATCAACATAGTTACCTTTCTTGTCGTAGATGACGAACCCATTGTTGGTTCCGTGAAAGACGAATCCGCCTCCCACTGCAATCTGAGGATCAACCTGGCGGTTCCCGTCCTGAGCACCGTCGAATACCAGGATATCGTTCAGTAAGCGGGGGTTTCCGCCTTGGCTTCGCTTCATGGCTTTACCACCCTTGTTGAACGACTCATTGATGATAGGCTCAATAACTTCCGTTCTCACGGGTTCGACGTTTTGAGGGCACAGGCATAGAATCAACGAGAGCACTCAGAGAGTTTGACGCATGTGATAAATAAGTGCTCGCTTCCGTTTTCCTTAAGATAAGATGTTTCTTGTGGACGGCGACAGAATCCCAATCTTTAC
>CALMEF010000036.1 GCA_937862825.1 uncultured Armatimonadota bacterium | reverse complement strand
GGGGCGTGGGAGCCAAGGGGGGCGGCCCCCGAATCGTTGATGCTCAGTATGGTATTCGAGCCGCCACTCCGCTCAACTCGAAGCGCAGAACTGTCGCCAAATCCGAACGCTGGGGCAGTGGCCCCTTGACGAATTATTACGTTGGTTGTTGCCAACGTATCGTTTTGTATTCTGACGATGGGTTCTGTTGAGTTTCCGGTTACGTGGAGCATGTGACCCGGATCTGCAGTGCCGATACCGAGCCGGCCTGTTTTGAACGCACCAGCAATCGCGTTGTTCGTGACAACCTCCAGAACACCATCGCTTGGGCTATTGAATCCCGTATCGGTGTCTCCGAGAGCAAAGTGGATCGTAGGCGTACCGCCGAACGAGTTTTGCTCAAAGTAGACATTTTGGTTCTGAACATGTAGCCCTGAGGCTGGAGTATCTACTCCGATGCCGACTCGTTTCTCGCCAAGATCCACGGTCATCACTCGACTGGCAGAGGTTCTGAAGTGAAACCTATCTGGCGCATCGTCGTACTCAAGCCCCCAAAGAGGGTAACTCGGGCTATGCCCAATCACTGTCCGAACGGCGTTGCTTTCGCCGGATGCAAACATGTTGATCATCGGTTTCGTGGCACCAGCACCGACGGCGGAGAAGATGAGTGAGCCTACTTGACTGGTGTAAATCGTGTTCTTTGTGAACCGATTGATGCCGGTGAAGGTGGTGTTACCGGACACTCGTGGGATGTTGTTGCTGAGACGGGCATCGTTGATGGTTCCGGCAGTAATCGCTGCTCCCTGGATGTTTGTCAGCCCTCCTCCGCTTCCGAAGAACTGGGCTCCGTAGACTCGACCAGAGATGTTGATGTGTCCGGTCTGAACGGTTCCCGGCGTCGATGGTTGTAACTCAACGTAGTTGACCATCATTGGGCTCGACACCGCCTTTGATGCGGAGAATACGACGATAAGCGCAGCGGTCAAAGTTGACGCCGCGATGATAAGGGGCTTCTGCATAGTTCCTCTCTTAGTTAAATGCAACCAAGTTCGGGAAACGTTACCCCGACGGGTAAGCGACTATGCAATACGGAAAACGAACCTGGCGTTGCCTAAGGCAATCTCGGTTCCATCTTCAAGTTCTGCAGCCTCAATCCGCTCAAAGTCGTCCCTGAGCAGAAATGTCCCGTTGGATGAGCCAAGGTCTTCGATCATCCAGAGACCTTCATCTTGGGTTATCCGAGCGTGTTTTCGCGAGACATAGACCGACTCTGGAATATTGGCCAGGTCCACATCGATTGGTCCCACCGCAGGATCGAACCTGCCTATGGTCGCTGGCGGATTCACCGGAAATGACTCATCGGTCTCTGCACCGTTACGCTTAACGATCAGACGCGGACCGGCTACCGCTTCGATGGGAGTTTCTTCGACTGGTTCTTGCTCGACAGAATCTTCGACATCGGTGACCTCAAGATCGTCAGGTTTCATCGCTCTAGATTATGGAGACTGATTTTGGGGCCAAAGGGGTTCACTCCAGTCCGGAATTGGCGGGCCTTTCGTTTCGATTACTGAGAGAATCGCTCCGGCGTGAATGCAAACCCTTATCGGACCTTGGGCACGATTAGACACGCTGATCAGAGACTGGAGACTCAGATGGGATTGATCCAGTGGCCATTCAGCGTTTTCTAGGGTTACTGCGGATTCGGACAAAGGAATCAGCGAGAACCTCTGACCGGGAATCGTTGGGAGGCGGACATCTTGGCCACCCTTAAGGACGAATCCCCAGCCCCGCCTGAGGAGTAATCGCACCTCCCCTGTGCCTCGGATTACGCTTGATATGGTCGCCAATACGTGATCCAATCGGTCGCCCTCCAAGCCGGTCAAGGTGAGTCGGTTTCCCGAGGCGAAAGATAACAATTTGTCGCAATCGGTCGAATCCTGAGAAGAATCTTGGTGAACTTGTGTTTTCAGAGCATCCCAGCGGATTTTGCTTGAATCCATGTCTCCGATGACGATGTTTGGAGAAATGCCTAAGGCCACCAGCCTATCGCCTGCTGAATCAGCCGCGATCACGGTGTCGGCAGATTTCGCCCATTCTAACAACGAATCGTCTGGGAAGTCGCTTCCCGAGAGCACACCGAGCACGTTTCGCGACATGGGGGAATTGTGGCTCACAAGATTCAAGTAGACGAATGGTTGACCTGGTAGGTGGACTCAGCGATTAGGGTGAAAAATCGTGAAAAATCGTGAAAAGCAAAGGTTGTTCGGTGAAAAAGTTCCTTGAATGGCGAGGACAGACGATTCACACGGCCAGATGGTGCCTTAGAGCGGTAGACAGGGCCTCGTACCCTGTGTATAATGCTTGTCCTGCGGGTTCGTTGGAGCACGCATCTTCTTTCTTTTTGTGACATGGACCAATATCGCTTAGACGACCGAGACGATCAGATTCGGCTTCGAAGCCCCCTCGACCAAGCCCTCAAGCGCCTTCCGCATGGGGTTCCAAGGGCTTGGCTAGAACGCTTTTTGAGGCCCCCCCCCCCCCTCGGCATTGGGGGGCAAGCCGTAAAACTAGGAGTCCCCGGTAAGTTTGTTCGCGATTGGGTCCAAGACAAGTTCTTGGACACTCTGCAATCCATGCTGTCCGACGAATTGGGCGAACCGATCTTAGTTCAGTTGCTGACTGAGTCCAATGAGAGGCCCAAGGTCCCAGTCATTGCCGACGTGGCGGTCTCTCCTTCTGTGCTTGAAGAGCCAAGGTTCCGCCCCTCCGAGAAGTTCGTCTTTGACACATTTGTCTCTGGGCCAAGCAACCGCCTTGCTCTTGCTGGCGCGAAGGCTGTTGCGGCTAATCCCGGTGGGCGATACAACCCATTCTTCATCTACAGCGAGTCTGGGTTGGGAAAGACCCACCTTCTGCACGCCATTGCTCACGAGATTCTGAAGCGTGATCCGGGTTTTCAGATTACGTATGTCTCGGCCCAGCAGTTCTCGGAAGAGTATGTTCAGGCCGTTCAAACAAACCGGATCGAGCAGTTTCGTCGTTCGCAGAGAAATGTAGGCATTTGGCTGGTTGATGACATCCAACTTGTTGCTGGCCGTGAGCGAACCCAGGAAGAGATTTTCCACACGTTCAACTACCTGTACTCTTTGGGGAAGCAGATTGTGCTGACTTCAGATCGACCGCCGAGGGACCTTCATTTTATGGAGGATCGGCTTCGAAGTCGCTTCGAAGCGGGGCTCGTGGCCGATATTCAACTACCGGACACCGAGACTCGTTGTGCGATCGTGCTCAGTAAGGCAAACATGGAGGGGATTGAGATCTCCACAGAAGCGGCCATGGTGCTGGCGAGCGGAGTATCCGGCAACATTCGCAAACTTGAGGGTGCGCTTACCAAGTTAGCGGTACAAGCAAGCATTGACGGTGTCGCTATCACTCCAGAACTTTCTCAGGAGTTAGTTGACCGTTACTACCTTGGTGGCGTTAATGCGAAGCCGAGTTTTGAGCGGATCATTGACCGAGTATCGAAGCACTTCGATGTGTCTTCTGACGAGATTTTGGGTCAAAGCCGAAAAGCCCCTATCGTGCATGCTCGTCATGTGGGCGTTTACATCGTTCGCGAGTTGACCGGGGACTCCTGGAAGCATATTGGATCACTGTTCGGTGATCGCGATCATAGTTCCATGATGCACGGATATCAGAAGATTAGTGAGGCTCTGATCCGCGACAAGGATTTGTCCAACACGGTCAAGATGTTGATGCGTGAGATCATTCCTTCATGATCTTGGCGCATGCGACCTGGAAAGAGGTCCAGGACTTCAATAGAGAGTCGGTGGTGCTCATCCCCACGGGTTCTCTTGAGCAGCACGGGCCCCACTTGCCCCTCTTTACGGACTCTTTGCTCGCGACCGCAGTCGCAAGTGAGGTTGAAAGGCGGCTGCCAAGCAAAGTTTTGCTGGTGCCGACGCTTTGGCTTGGCGCCTCGGGTCACCACTTGGCCTTTCCCGGTTCACTTAGCGCGTCGTTTGAATCCTATGAGGGCGCGATCATTGATGTGGTGGAGTCGCTCGTTCCCCACCAGTTCACTAAGTTTTATGTTCTCAATGGGCATGGGGGGAATACCGAGCCGAATGGTGTGGCCATGCGCAAACTCAAGCGAAAACACCCCAACCTGACGTTCGGGCATCTGGGTTACTTTGCGTTTGTCGCCGACAAGGCCGCCAATTTGCTCAAAGGGCCGACCAAGGAGATGCGACATGCTTGTGAGGCCGAAGTCAGCCTGATGATGCATCTTCATCCAGATATGGTTCGTACGGACAGGCTGCGTGATGATGGTTTAAGTTCTAACCCAGCAGTACGTGGCGTCATCCACCACTTCGATGAGGTTAGTGAGGAAGGTTCACTCGGCTATGCCACACATGCAACCGCTGAGACAGGTAAGGCACTGTTTGAGGTTGCCGTTGAGGGAGCATGCCGAGAAATCGAAACGATCGCTGATGGATACGTGCTTGAAGCGCGCTGAGTGTGCCACCATTTAGGGATGCAACGCGGTCTCGTCGCAATCGTCGCTCTTCTTCCCGTTTTCGCATCAGCCCAAAGTGGACAAAACAACTGGGGTGTGCGCGTGGGTGTTTCCAGGTTTATTAACTCGGACATGCGCGACTACCTGGGCAACAGCAAGTTTACTTTTGGCGTCACTCCGATCTCCGTTGCGCGTCCGGGAGACTGGAAGATCGCGACCGATATTGACTTCGACTTTGCCAACGAAAACGGCAACCGGCTCGTTTTGATTCCGTTGACGGTTGGGGTCATGAAGCGATTTGGCAACAATCCTGATTCGGCGCCCTATGTTGCCATTCGAGGCGGGATTGCCTATGCCGGCTAATCTCCCACGGCCCCATCTTCAGCACGTCGTTCTCATCGAGGTGTCCTGCCAACAGCAAACGCTGAGGTAGGAATTGTCCTCAAGGACAACATTAAGCTTGCGGCCCGATACGACTGGTTTGGTCAGCGTGACGGCTTCACGTTTGACGCGATCCAGTTGAACCTCTCCGTTGGCCTGTTTAAGTTTTAAATCAAATGGTCGTTCGGCATGTCTAAGTCGCTTGTTTCACGAGGCCGCCCAGAACGGGCGGTCTTGGTGTATGTCAACGATGATGATGCCGAAGACACGTATGTTGAAGAGGAACTGGAGGGCCTTTGCGAAGCCGCAAACGTTGAAGTCGTCGGGAGCCTTCGTCAACGCTTGGACTCGCCAGTAAGGGCGACGTTCCTGGGTAAGGGCAAGTTGGAAGAACTTGCCGTGGTGTGCCGCGAAGTTGGTGCCGAAATCGCCATCTTCGACGGTGAAGTTAGCGGAATTCAGCAGCGCAACCTTGAGGATGCGATCAAGACCCGCGTCGTCGATCGCACCCAGTTGATTCTGGATATCTTTGCGAAACGAGCCAGAACACGAGAAGGGATGCTTCAAGTTGAGCTGGCTCAACTGACCACGATGTTGCCTAAACTCATGGCGGTTTACACGAAGTTTGAGCGGCAGAAGGGCGGTATTGGAATGCGGGGCCCCGGTGAAACTAAGCTCGAGAGCGACCGTCGCCTCGTTCGAGACAGAATTTCGAGACTCTCCGATGAGCTGGAGGAAGTTAAGCGGCACAGGAGTCAGCAAAGGGCGTCTCGTCGGAAACATCCGTTTCCGTTTGCTACGATCGCGGGCTATACCAGCGCGGGCAAGTCGACTTTGATGAACCGACTTGCTGGAACAGATCTCTTGGCAGATGCGATGCCCTTCGCTACCCTGGATCCAACCACTCGAAAGATTGACCTTCCTGATGGCTACAGTCTGTTCCTAACCGACACCGTTGGCTTCATCCGCAACCTTCCTACCAGTCTCGTCGCCGCCTTTAGGTCCACTTTGGAAGAAGTGACCTTCAGCGACTTCATCATTCACGTTGTTGATGTAAGTCATGAGGGGTGGGAACTGCAACATGAAGCCGTTATGGAGACGCTTGCCGAACTCGGCGCAGCCGAAAAGCCAGTGCTCACGGTTTTGAACAAAGTTGACCTGCTGGTTGATCCTAACGATGCTTTCTCGAAGCGCGAGGCCGCAGAGTATCTGACGGGGATTCTGGACCAGATACCGAACTCGGTTGCGATCAGCGCTTTTACTGGCGAAGGCGTTCCTGAGTTTCTCAGAGCCGTGTTACGGCAGGTTCAGGACCTTCTGGGCTTCGTCAAGGCCTTGGTGCCGTACTCGGAAAGCGGGCTGGTGCAGGACTGCTATGACTATGGGCGTGTGCTCGTAGCCGACTATCGAGAAGACGGGATTTACGTGGAAGCGGAATTGGTCAGCGAGATGCGATCAAAATTGGATCGTTACAAGGTCTGCGATTGATTGATTTCAGTTGACGGTTGTTCAATTGTGCTGGGTCTTGACATTTCCACCCGAAGCCGCCCGGACACCGTGCCCCGTATCCTCGATATCAGTGCATTGATCAGTTTCTTTTGGCCTCGCGAAGAACGTATGGTGAGGTAACGAGCCGCACTGAAAATCCCGGTCAGTCCAGCGATCGCCCAAAGAAACTCGTAAGGAAAGTTGAGTTTGGCTAGTACCGCAACACCGATGAAGACTGGTAGAACCCCAAGAAGGTACGTCAAGAACCCGAGGCCCTCCATCTGCGAACTGATGCTGAGCCTGGATGTCTCACCAACGTTGCGTAAGGTCAAACGGGTCGTTAAGACTCCGCCCCCAGTGGCTACCCATTCGTAGGCATTTCCTCGCTTCTCAACGGCCCCTGGTTCCCCAAATGTTTTCCTGACATCAGAAACAATCTCTTCCCAAAGGTCATCGTCAATGCGACCGTCCAGGATAACGTCGTTTTCATGACGGAATGGGCCTCCGAACAGTCCCGGGCGATCGGACACAGGGTCATGATCATGATCGCCAAGGGCCGCATCAAAGGCTTCGGCACTGATTCCAAGTTCTTTAGCAGCCGAGCGGAGTTCCTGCTCTCCAATACCTTCTGCTGAACCGTCTTTTGCTTGACGAGACTGCGCTTCTACGGCCCGCCGAACTATCTCAGAGGCCTCCTTCTCGGTGAATCGGCGCTCGCTCATCACAAATGGGACGGAACAGGAGAGGGGTTAGGTTGCACTATCGGACTCGCATCGCAAACTCATCGCCGAGCCACGTCAGCGTTACAATGTTTAGCAGCACAAGACCCCCTATCAAAATCCAGGGCAAAAACGCATGTCGTCGTCCAAGGATTCGGCTCCATCCAAAAGCGAAGCCAACGGCAATGACCGGAAGCGCCGGGAACAGGTAGCGAGCCTGAGCCTGAAAATACTGAGCATTGAATCTGAGGAACAGCGCCAGAACTGAGAGTCCGAACACGAACATCGCCAACCGAACTTTCTTGGATTCATCGGTCACTGGCTTGGCTAGTGCAAAGACAAGGCCGACAATGAGAAGCAGCCAGAATACGCCGACGAGCCACGACGGATAGAAGATATCCATGTAGCCAAAAGCGCCCAAGAACGAGCGTGCAGTCCACCAACCGACTCCAAGGCCGAACTGGTTGATGCCGGTCCAATATCCGAAGGGGCCAAGTTCGCGAATGAAGTCGGCGGCCTGAGCGGTACCCACAAAGGCCTTGGTAAAGACGTTCATGGCAAGTGGGTCCCCGTAAAGTTGAAAGTTTCGCGCCCACAAGGCGATTGGTGGTCCAATTGCGGCGGGTAGGGCGATGAGCACCAACTTGTTCTTTGGCAGAGAGGCTATTAGCGTGATCAGCGCGGGGAACAGGAGCGCAATCGCGCTTGACTTTGTTACCAGGGCCAAGCCAATCGTGAGTCCGCAGACCAGCGCCCAACCAAAACTCCAGCCGTAGCGAAGCCCACGGACCATGAAGGCCAGCGCCCATGCAGAAAGGCAGATTAAAAGCGGGTCATTGCTGACCGCCCCCGACAAAGCCAGATTCATAGGCAAGAGCCCTGCAAATGCGGCGGAGGCTAGGCCGACCGATTGGCGGTTGGATGCCCAGAGGCCTAGACAGAAGATGCCCAAGACTCCTAACGCCCCGATTATTGAGTTAAGGGACCGGACCGCCAACTTTGAGCTTGCTTCTCTTGGGTCTACCTTGAAAACGAACTCGCACCAACCTTGGCCGAGCCAGTAGAAGAGGGGTGGCTGATGGAACTGATAAGTTTCGTAAAGGTTCTCATCCTCAGGATCAAAGACCGGAAGCCCTCGATCAATGATGTGGCCGATATAGTTCACGTGCTGACGCTCATCTGGCGCCCCAATGTCTTGGGAACTGGCACCGCCCTGGAACTTCAGAACCCCGGCTTGTCGGTATGGGGTTACGGAAGAGTAGGGGAGAGCGAGTCCAAGATGGACCAGGGCGAGGATCACGGCCAGTAGAGTCGTCTTGCTCAGTTTCAAACGTCTTATCTCCGAACTGCGCAAAACTTCCAACTTTGCGCTAATATAGAAGCAAGGGAATTATCCCCAGGATGATAGCAGGAGAACGAGTATGCGAAAACTAATCGGATTAACCGCCGTCGCTGGATTAGCGATCATGGCGTTTGCCCAAACCGGTGGCAAAGACCTATTGAGCGGCTTTGCGAAGAGCCTCAATGCGGCTGATGAACTCAATGTGAGTTACACCGTCCAGTTGCTTGGTGGTAGCGCCGCCCAACCTTACAAAGTGAGTCTGAAGAAGCCGAACTTGGCTCGAATCGACACGCCTCGCGAGTTGATCGTTGCCGACGGCAAGACCATCTTCACTTTCGACAAGGCAGCCAACACTTACTTCAAGAAGCCTCAAACCAAGGAGGCGTTGGACACCCTCCTCGCAACTGATGACATGGCCCTTTGGGGTGCATTCTTTAACGAGAAGGCCTTCTCAAACGTGGCAGGCGTCAAATCGCTTGGCAACAAGAATCGAAAGGGCGTGACCTTGGCCGCTGTCGAAGCGACGATGGACAAGAATGCTCGAAAGGTCGTTACGCTTTACCTTGACAAGGACAACATGCCGAAGCAGGCTGAAGTCCTGAACGTGAATACGGACAACTCAAAGTTGACCTGGATTGTCGAAGCCAAGGAGTTAGCGCTTGGTAATGGTGCTGAAGACACCTCTGGCTCGGCTGATTTGTACGCCTTCAAGGCTCCTCAAGGTTCGAGGGAGTTAACCGAGGCCGAGTTGAACTCGTCGCGCTGGTTCCAAAACCTTGACGAGGCCTTCAAGGTTGCCAAGGCAACCAACAAGTTGGTGATGATTGACTTCAATGCAACGTGGTGCGGCCCGTGCCAGATGTTGAAGCGAGAAGTCTTCGGAACGGAAGAGTTCAAGGAAATGGGCAAGTACTTTGTCTTCGTAGACATTGACACTGACCATAATCCCGGCATCGCTAAGCAGTTCAACGTTTCGGGGATTCCCGACATTCGCTTCTTGACAGCGGACGGAAAGGAAATCCACAAGGTTGTCGGCTACGGTGGGAAGGCATCCTTCTTGGCCGAGATGAACAAAGCCAAGTCCGCTGGCGGCAAATAACCCCAACGTACATTTGACCTTAGGCATCCTCTCCTGATCGTGGAGAGGATGCCTTTTTGATTTTAAGGACTGCGCGGTATGATGGCAGTCTGAATCGCGGAGCATTTACGCATTCTGGTTTGAGGGGCATATGATAGGTTCGTTGTTGTGTTTGGCGCTTGTTAGACCGGTATTCGGTGATCAACTCAAGACTTCCGCTCTGACGCATTTGCCGAAGAAGCGAGTAACAAAGGTTTACATCCTGGCTGGTCAATCAAACATGGAAGGCCATGGGATTGTTGGGGCCGATATGAAGCGGAATGGTGGACTCGGTAGCCTGGAGTATCTGGCGAAGAATCCGCCAACGCAAGGCCATTTTGGCCGGTTCCTCGATCGAGACGGAAAGTGGATCGTGAGGAATGACGTGTTCATTCACTATCTGGATCGAAAGGGTGGGCTTACGGCTGGCTTTGGAGTTCGACAGGATTGCATTGGACCCGAATTTGGATTTGGTCATGTAGTTGGTGATGCTGTGGCCGATGACGTCTTGCTCATCAAACTTGCTTGGGGTGGCAAGAGCCTGGCAGTAGACTTCCGCCCCCCAAGTTCGGGTGGTCAGGTTGGACCTTACTATTCAGAGGTGGTTCAGGGCGTTCGGAATGTCCTCAAGAACCTTGGCACGGAGTTTCCCAACTTGGCAAATCAAGACGTTGAGATCGCAGGGTTCGGGTGGCACCAAGGATGGAATGACCGAATCAACACGGCCCATGTCGCGGAATATGAGAAGAACATGACCAACTTCATTCGCGACATTCGGAAGGACCTCGGCGTTAGGATGCCTTTCGTTATCGCTGAAACTGGGATGGGGGGCTGGGCCGAACGGAATCGGGACGCCCTTGCTCTGATGAAAGCCCAATCGGCGGTCGCCAAAGTGAAAGACTTCAAGGGCAATGTTGGATTCGTGCCGACTCGCAACTACTGGCGAGAGAAGCACCTTTCACCGAGCGCTCAGGATTATCACTGGAACTCAAACGCAGAAACCTACTGTTTGATCGGCGAGGCAATGGGACGCGAAATGCTGAGGCTTCGACCAGCACCTCCGTCATTGGAAGATGGAGAGATGGCAGGCTATCTCATCATCCCTCACACACGGGTAGACCGATCTTTCGACGCCGGGTTCTCAATGTATTCTGCGGCGTGGCCGTTGCTATCTGAATATCCTGGAAACCGGTTTCAGACGGGCTTGCTCGGAACTTGGATGTTTGCCCAACAAGAGGCACCACTTAATGAGAAACACTACTCCGACATTGAAGGAGGTCTTGGCTGGTGGAGGGACACACGGTTTGCAACGACCACTCCGAAGTTCATTATGGGCGGTGTGGCCTTGGACTTCTCAGAATGGGCAAACGGCCCTGGTGCAGGGAAGGGTCGAGACTGGAACAACCCAACTGGCCTGTACGGGGTTGCTCAGCTTAGCCCTTGGGTGGTCTGGCCACCTGATGGATTGAACCTAAAACAGGGCACCTGTGGCGAACTGTTTGGGTATGGGTACCTACCTCTGCCTCTAGCCGAACCGAAAAAGGTGACCGCTGGGAAATCGGTGCCAACAGGTGATCAGTGCTGGACCTTGTTCCTTAACACCGAGAACTTCAAGGGCCCCGTGGCGTTCTTCACACCCTACTTCTTCAGCAAGGCTTCGGTGGAGAAGCCGCAGTTCGCTGGGAAGTTTCTGGACAGCCGTCCGTCGGACCCAAACAAAGCGATCCAAATGGAGACCCAACACGTCCCAGCCGTGATCAGCATGGACGACAGGGGAAACGTGTTTGCCCGTGTTGCGCCGACATCTTTTCCAAGGGACGCGAAAGGAAACTCTGTTCTCATGCACAGAGTTACGGCCTATGGACGAAGGGCACTTTGGGACCGTGTCAAAGCCTGGTTCGAAGGCGGATCAGTTACCCCAGGGAGGGTAGATCGAAATGCATCTGCAACGCATGAGTTTAAGGATGGCGGATACTCAACGTGGAGAATTTACGACGATAGGGAGCCGAACGAGAATCGTGTGGACCTGGATTGGTCGTCGTTTGCCTCACCAAAGGTGATCGATCCTCTCACTTATGGTTACGCGTGGGACCCTTCCAAAACGACACCCAGTCAACGGCTAACAACGTTGCCGCTCTACTTTCGCTTGACGACCCTTGACAATGGAAAACGGAGGTGGCAGCCGATCTCCGTTTCGGATGTGCCTGGGTCAACCGGCCTTCTTTCGGCGAGGCTGCCAAAGGGGCGCACTGAGAAGCCCGAGCCATATGTCACTCCTGACGCCAAGAATAGCGTTTGGAAGTCTCCAGGGCCAGTAGCCGGTCCATTTTCGGCCAGGTTGGGTGATGGGAGCGTGATTACCTACGACTGGTATCGGTTTGCTGATCAGCCAGCAATCCTCAATGCTGACATGACCCCGGCTGAGCGTGAAGCCATGCAAAAGAAAGTGGAGATGATTCACCGTCACTGGAAGAAGGACCAACAGTATCTGCCGCCCAACACGGTCGGTTCGCTTGCTTCCATTGACCCGGCTCTCATCGTCTCACCCCCTAAGGGGCTTGAGGTTGGGTATGTCCCGATTGTAACTCGGCAAGGGATGCCCTAGTTAAGGTCCCACATGTATGAGGAGGCATCGGTAATCAGTCCTGACCACCGGCTTCCAAAGTTACAGCCGTCGGTAAGCCGAGGGGGGTTCATGGATTTCGAACTTCCATCGACGCGAGCCACGTTCATTCTGCCTGTGTGCCAGGGCCAGGCTCCGCCGAAGTCCTTGATATCGCCATTACGCATTTCCCACTGGCTGACGTTCGCGGTGTAAACATCGGCCTCGTTCCCCGATTTGAAAGAGTCTGCGTTCGTTCCAGCCTGATAACGGCATGGGGGCGAGACCACGAAGTTGCCACCGCCTCTTGGCGTGCCACCGACCACACTCCAAACACTGTCAATGAACATGAGGGTGTTGGATGGATCCGTCGCCTGAGACGCCATCCTGGGCTGGGGCTGGTAGATACCTTGGGCAACGGCTACGGCCGGGGCAAGATAGATCGTGTTGTATCCAATATTGGATCGCTGGGAAGCCCGGTAGTAACGTGAGTATGTATCTCCGGGAACGAGATCCAGGTCAAAAGTTGTTTCGGGGCGAGGGCGTTCGGTGAAGTCGCCCGGGCATTTGAACATTGAGAAATCTCGCGAATACGGCAGGATTAGCTGGACCCACGTTCGGTCGTTTTGCGAGTTCCGATTGGATGCCGCTTGATAACTGGTCATCATGAACCGATCATCGTAGTCATTCAGGTACAAGCCCGAAGCTAAACGAGCGGACGAGAAGTTCTGAATGCAGGCGACTCGCTGAGCAGAAGCCTTTGCTGATCGGAAGACAGGCAGGAGAATAGCGGACAAGATCGCCATAATGGCAACCACCACCAAAAGTTCCCCTAAAGAAAAGCCCCGATTGCGAGTCTTCACAGCCCCTCGTTACGCCTATTATAGCGACGTTTTGACGCGATGTGGGAAGTTTTTTACGTTTTGCACGGTAAAACGCAACGGAGTTTCCATGATTGCCCTGATTTCTGCATCGTTTCTTCTCGCTGGCCCGACCTTCAGCGTGACCTATTCCGAGGCTACATTCTCGGCCGCTTTCAATGGGAGAGTGGTCGTTTATCTCTCAAAAACTGGCGGTGAGCCTCGGTTTGGCCCCAACTGGTTTCGGCCCCAACCCTGTTATTCCGCAGTTTTGAGGTGTGATGGCCCTGGCAAGGCTATGGTATTGAACGATGCAAACTCGATCGGTTTTCCCGGCCGCTTGTCGGCTTTAGAGCCGGGAGAGTACACGGTACAGGCGGTCGTTGATCGTAACTTGGGTGGGCGTCAGATTGGCAACTCTCCAGGGAACCTCTACTCGGTAGCCCAAAAGGTGACGATCCAGGCTGACTCGAACATCGAGGTGGTTTGTGACAAGGTGGTTCCGGCCAGAGAGTTCAAGGACTCGAAAAATGTCAAAGAGGCCCGTATCGAGTCCAAACTGCTAAGTGCTCATTACAAACGGCAAACTCACATGACCGCGGCAGTTGTACTGCCGGATCTCTGGTTTACCGACACAAGTCGGAAGTTTCCGGTCATCTACTCAATTCCAGGTTTTGGTGGCACGCATTACGGCCTGAGTGGTCGGGAATCGACCAGGGGTACCTTGCGCGACGGTGAACCATTCATTTTTGTCGCTTTGAATCCGGATTGCCCAACCGGGCATTCAGTCTTTGCCGATAGCGCGAACAACGGACCTTGGGGCAAGGCGTTGACCACCGAGTTAATCCCGTTTATTGAGCGAACGTACCGGGCGATAGGTCAGCCAGAGGCCAGGTTTACTACCGGGCACTCCAGCGGAGGTTGGAGTTCTCTTTGGTTGCAGGTTGCGTATCCTGACTTCTTTGGTGGTTGTTGGTCAACCGCACCAGATCCCGTGGACTTTCGTGACTTCCAGCGGATCAATATCTACCGTAAGGGAGAGAACATGTTTACCGATCCAGAGGGCAATAGGCGTCCGATTGCACGTCGTGGCGACACTCCGAGCATCTGGTACAAGGATTTCAGCGACATGGAGCGTCCCATTCGCGGCGAGCAGTTAGGCTCGTTTGATGGCGTTTTTAGTCCTAAGGGAGCCAATGGAGAGCCCGTGCCGCTTTGGGATCGGGTGACTGGTGCCATCGACCCTAAGGTTGCCGTGCATTGGAAGAAGTACGACATCGGTTTGATCTTGCGTGAGAACGCCAAGGCGTTAGCGCCGAAACTGAAGGGCAAGATACACGTGTACATGGGAGATAAGGACACTTTCTACCTAGAAGGTGCGACGATGCTGCTTCGAGATGATATTGCCAAATTGCCGTACGATGCCAAAGTTGAGATCCACCCTGGCGATCATGGTTCGGTGATGACGTCAACCCTTACTCAGAGGATTGACAAGGAGATGGCCGCCCAGTTTCGCCGAAATGTTCGTCAAAAAGTTGGCGGAGGTGGTTGACTTTTTTTGTTGCCACGTGATGATAGTTAGGATAGCTTCGTGGCGTTGACGGTTATTGACGTCGCTATCGAGGCCAAAGCAGGCGGCGGCGATCGCTTATGGTCCTATCGGGCACCGGATCATGCCCGCGTAGGTGCCGTGTATTTCGTCCCATTGGGTCGTCGAAGCGTCCTTGGATATTGTGTAGGAGTCCGGAAGGTTGATGAGGCCGACCTAGGGTTCCCGGTTTCGAGTCTGCGGGATCCTGACGCAGAGGTTGATGGGCTCGCGCTACCGAATCAGTTGGTCGAGTTGATTCTGTTCGTGGCTGAGCGCACGTGGACACCAATTCCTGTGGCACTCCAAGTAGCAACGCCGCCAGGAGTGGGAGAACGGCTGACATTGGCCTGGTTGCCGACCAGCGATGGTTCGGGCGAGGCTCCGTTAACGGCCCTGCAATCCGAGACGCTGAGAGTTTTGCAAGAGCAAGGCAGAATCACCGAATCTGGGACCAAAAAGTTGCCGGGGAATTTGACTCGCGCACTCAAACTGTTGCAGGGCAAGGGCCTTGCCAGAAGAGCGTACTCTTTGACCCCATTTGCTGAACGACGGCAAGCGGTCACACTGCTACGGTTGACCAGCGACCAGGACCGGATTGAGGCTTTTCTTCGGGGAGAGGGAAAGAAGAAACCTGCGCAGGCCATGACGCTGATGCGACTATCGACGGCCGAAAAGTCTGCCCTGACTGCCGTTGAAATCCGCATCCTTGCGAGCGTGACCGATCAAACAGTCAAGTCCTTGGTGTCAACGGGGCTTCTTGAGGAGGTGGGAGATGAACAACAGACCAAGAGTGTCGCTCCGACGCCAAGCGCTCAACAATCAAATGCAATCCAGGCGATTTCTGCCGCGATAGTTGATCGAACCGCTACGAAGTTCTTGCTCTATGGTGTTACAGGGAGCGGGAAGACCGAAGTCTATCTTCGTGCGACGGCAGAGGCCCTGAAACAGGGACGCCAGGTTCTCTATCTGGTTCCCGAAATTGCGTTGGCCACGCAAGCGCTGGCGGCTCTCAGGGATCGATTTGGCTCGAAAGTTGCGATCATGCACAGCGATCTACCCAACCGGGAGCGACTCGAAACCTGGGGCAGGATACGTGACGGAGGGATGCCGATTGTCTTGGGAGCCCGAAGTGCACTTTTTGCGCCGCTCTCCAATTTGGGCCTCGTCGTGGTCGACGAGGAACATGAGACAAGTTACAAGCAAGAGTCGTCTCCTAGGTACCACGCTCGAACCATCGCAGAGAGGTTAGCCGAGTTGCATTCTTGTCCTCTCGTACTTGGTTCGGCGACTCCTAGCGTTGAGACGTTTTATGCGGCCGAACAAGGGGTGTATCAAAGGCTGAACATGCCTTTACGTGCGGCGGAGGCAACGCTTCCCCAGGTCTCGATAGTCGACTTGAGCGAGGGATATCGCAGCCGCCAGCCTGCTTTGCTCTCACCGGAACTGATCCTGGTTGCTGACGAGGCCCTGCGACGTGGCGAACAGGTCATTCTTTTCTTGAATCGTCGGGCGTATTCGCCCTTTTTGATTTGCCGCGAGTGTGGTGTCCAGTTCTCCTGCCCTAAGTGTGCGGTGTCGCTCTCGTTCAGTCGTCGGGAGGGAAGGCTTCGATGTCATCACTGCGGATATGCGGCTCGTCCACCCGATTTGTGCCCGAGTTGTGGTGGCTCGAAGCTCAGTCCTGTAGGAGTGGGGACGGAAAAGGTTGAGGAGGCGGTTTCCGACGCGTTTCCTGGGGTCGCGATTGCTCGTTTAGACCGGGACGTTGCCGCCAAGAAAGGGGCGTTGGAAGATATTCTTGCCAAGTTCAGAAGTGGGGAGACGCAGATCCTCGTTGGAACCCAGATGGTTGCAAAGGGGCTAGATTTCCCAAACGTCACGGTTGTGGGAGTTGTGGCCGCGGATGTCTCACTTAACATTCCCGACTTCAGATCCGCTGAGCGTACGTTTCAGTTGCTTTCGCAGGTTGCGGGACGTGCAGGACGAGGGCGATTGCCCGGAAAAGTTGTGATCCAGACATTCAATCCTCGGCATGAGGCGGTTGTTTCGGCTGCAGAGCATGATTACGGGCGCATGTACAATGGGCTTCTTGAAGAGCGTAAGCAAGCGCTCTATCCGCCTTTCGTCACACTTGTGAATGTGGTCTTTTCGGGCGAAAACCGACAAGCGGTTTCTCAGGCGTCAATGGATGCTCTTTCGGCTCTGCAAAGTCTTGAGGACGCTGTTCTTCTCGGTCCAGTAGATTGTGCCATCGAGCGTATTCAAAACCGGTGGCGTCGACACCTAATTGTCAAGTTGCCGCCAGATGCCGGGGTTTCGTCCGTTGGGAGGGCCCTGGATCCCCTCGAGGTGAAGGGCGTCCAGCGCATCATTGACGTTGACCCGTACTCAATGAGTTAGTTGCGGCGAGCGAAAGCCAGCGTAACGATCATAATCTAACCTCATGTCGGCCATTGCAGAGATCGAAGTCTTGATTCGGGCGAAGTATCCGATCATCTACCTGACCACTTGGGAGGAGCGACGGGTTGAGGAGTCGATCAGGGGCGTCTGCGAAAAACTGAAGCGACAACTTCACACGTGGTCGCTGACCCAGGGGATGAAGCCGCAAGTTGTGAGGACCTCTGGGCCAGCAAATCCGACCTCACTGCCTGGCGAGTTGGAGGCTTTGGCCCTTGCCCACGAGGCTCAGGAGTTCACGGTGTTCCTTCTCAAGGACTTTCATCCGTATATGAAAGATCCTCGGGTGGTGCGGCTCATGCGTGATCTCGCTGGCCGGCTACGGGGCAAGGCACAAACCTTGATCCTTATGGGGCCTGTTCTTGTATTGCCCCCAGAACTGGAAAAGGACATCTCCGTCGTGGATTTCCCGTTACCGGGGCCGTCTGAGATTGAGGCAAAGATGAACCAAGTTCTTGACGCGGTCAAGGACAATCCGCAAGTGAAGGCCGAACTTGACGACGTTCAGAGAGAACTGATCATCAAGTCAGCTCAAGGCTTGACTCTAGATGAGATCGAGTCTGTTTTTGCCCGTAGCCTTGTGGTTATGAAGACTCTGGACGTGGACGCAGTCTTGGAGGAGAAGAAGCAGATCGTCCGAAAGTCTGGACTGCTTGAATACTATCCGGCTGAAGAGAGTTTGAAGGACGTTGGAGGCATGGAGTTGCTCAAGGAGTGGCTTGAAAACCGGACCAACTGTTTTACGGACAAAGCGCGCGAGTTTGGCATCCCGACGCCAAAAGGGATTCTCCTATTGGGAGTCCAGGGTTGCGGAAAGTCGTTGACAGCGAAAGCGGTTGCAGCGAACTGGAACTTGCCCATGCTCAAACTCGATGTTGGCCGTATTTTCGGGTCACTTGTCGGACAGAGCGAGGAGAACATTCGCAAGGCCATTAAGGTAGCGGAATCCGTTGCACCATGCGTGCTCTGGGCTGATGAACTTGAGAAAGGTTTCGCAGGCACCAGTGGAAGCGGTGTGAGCGACGGCGGTACGACAGCGCGGGTGTTTGCGACTTTCTTGACTTGGATGCAAGAAAAGACGGCTCCGGTGTTCCTCATCGCCACTGCGAATGACGTAAGCAAACTACCGCCGGAAATGTTGCGAAAGGGCCGATTTGATGAAGTATTTTTTGTCGATTTGCCCGATCGGGAAGAGCGCGAGCAGATTTTCTC
>CALMEF010000035.1 GCA_937862825.1 uncultured Armatimonadota bacterium | reverse complement strand
AACCGCTCGTTACTGGCACCCTCGCAAATGATATTGCCGCGGTGCGTGCACACGTTGGACAAGCAGTGCACGTGATCATCCATTGTTCGGGTCAAGACTAGGGGTTCGTTCAGGCTGCCTTCCAGTAGAGTGATCGGGCTGACCTGTCCCGGAACCTTGGCGAGCGAAGCGTCCCCAACCCACTGCCAACTTCTTGCGAAGATCGAGTCTAATGATCGGTCGAAGTCTTCCTGACCGGTATAGAAGCGGCTGGGCAGGGTGCTGGCCTGTTCTACGCTTGGATGAATTCCGTAGTCCACGATTGATTTTGACCGTTTGGAGTTATCGCGGATTCGACATGTAGACACATTGTTCATCCCATGGGAAAGAAATTTGTCAAGATACTTTTTTCAACGAAAAGCAAAATGCCGGGAATGCTTGGCTGCTGGGGTAGTGTGATCTCATGATTGCTGTGCTGGCTCTCTCCCTTGGGTTGGTGTCTCCCTTGGACTCGACCAAGATGATCATCTTGTTCAATGGCTCAACTGCGGGGGAAAACACGTGTGAGTGGTCAGCCACGCAGGTGATCTCAAAGACGACACTGAGCGTTGCCACCACGACACTCAAAAGTGATCTGACCCTTAACTTGAAGGACGGCAAGATCGTCAACTACACGATTACAAACGATCAGAACCAGACGAAAACCTTGGTGGAATACAAGGACGGGAAGGTGATCGCGACAGTCAACGGAACTCCACGTCCAGCCGTGACCCTCCAAATTGAGGTTGACAGTTTTATCGGCAACCTTCACCCTCAAACCCTGAGGACCGTTCTTAAAAAGGTCGGCGAAAAGCCAAAGGCGAAAATCTCCAGCATTTTTCTCGACTCTGCTGCCAAGTTTGACTTGGAAGTAGAGTCGCTGCGACCTAGGGCCGTCAACGGGCAGCAAGTTTCAACTTACAAACTCAAACTTGGGCCGACGGAAGTCGAGTATGCCATGAATCCTAACGGGACCGTGGTGGGTATGGAAGTGACCTCTCAAAAACTGCGGTTTGTGGCCACAGGTTGGGAGTCGGTTTACGTTGATCCGCTTGCAAAGTACAAGGAACTTAGCCAGCCAACCTTCACACCAGTTGTTCAAAACGGACGGAAGGCAGCAATGCGCGACGGTGTCAATCTGGTTTCGGACGTTTATTTGCCCGCTGCGGATGGAAAGTTTCCCGTCATTCTGATGCGCACCCCCTATGATCGAAAGTCACTGGCAACCGAAGGAGAGTTTTATGCGAAGCGCGGTTACGCGGTGGTCCTCCAAGATGTTCGAGGTCGGGAAGAATCGGACGGGGAGTGGAATCCCTTCATGCCAGAGCGAAGGGACGGCTATGACACGCTCGATTGGATTGCAAAGCAGCCTTGGTGCGACGGCAACGTCGGGATGATTGGCGCGAGTTATGGGGGCCTCGTTCAGTGGGCCGCCGCTGTCGAAGGGCATCCGGCTTTGAAGTGCATCGTGCCCCAGGTTTCTCCTCCCAGCGCCTTTGAGAACATTCCCTACGAGTTTGGCGTACCCATGCTTTGGAGTTCGATGTGGTGGTTGAACCTGGTGAAGGACAAGAAGACGCGACTGGACCTGGCTGTTCAACCTTTGAAGAACCCGCAGGGAATGCTGGCTCTTCCGTTGCCCAAGGTTGATGATCAAGTCTTTGGTCGAGACATTCCTCAGTGGAACGAGTGGATGAAGCGACAGACGGCTGCCGATTACCCTGGGTTTGACTTTCTGAAGGACATTCCCAAGGTGAAGATCCCAGCGATGCATATCAGCGGATGGTGGGATGGCGATGGTATCGGAACCAAGTTGAACTGGCAGGCTGCCCGAAGCGGTGGCAACAACCGCCAATGGCTCATCTACGGACCTTGGACACACGCTTTCAACACTACGTCCACCCTCGGTGATGTGAACTACGGCAAGCATGCAATTTTGGAACTTGACTCTGTTTACTTGCGGTGGTTTGACACCTGGTTGAAAGGCAAAGAAGTTGGCCAAAGCAAGGTTCCAAAGGTTCAGGTGTTCGTCACAGGCCTGAATAAGTGGCGGACCCAGTCAGACTGGCCGGATGGAACATCCAAGAAGCGGACGCTCTTCCTCGGTCGAACTGGCGGCTCCCTCACCCTGAGCCAGAAATCGACGACATCAACCCCGGCGAAGTACACCTACGACCCGGCCAAAGACACCGTGCCGCCGATGTTCTCCAACCTATCAATGGCGACGGAACCTTCGACGAAGGTGGACCTTCCAAAGGGCGAGGGGACGCTCCTCTTCCGGTCCCAACCGATGACGGTTCCAACCACGGTGGGAGGGCCTTTGGAAGTAGACCTTCACTTTTCAACGTCGGCTAAGGACACTGATTTCTTTACCGCTGTTGTCGACATCAAGCCCAACGGTGAGATAAGGGCAATTGGCATGTCAGGAAAAGTCCGTGCGAGTTACCTCGGTTCGATGTCAAAGCGTACGCCACTCACGCCTGGGAAGGCCTACGCCGCCAAGATCAAGTTATGGGACCTGTGTCACCAATTCGGAAAGGGCCACAGGATGGGCCTGATGATCAGCAGTAGCCAGTTCCCCATGTACGCACGAAACTTGGGTACCGCGGAGCCTAATGCGACGGCCACCAAAATGGTCGCTCAACGCAATCAAATCTTCATGGATCCGAAGCGACCCAGCCGCCTAACCTACATGGTTTTGCCCTAAACCTGGTTTGGCATGAAGCCGTTATTGCGGCTACAATGCTTGTATGAAAAGGAGCCTTACCGCTGTCGTGTCATTGGGGTTGGTCGCATTTGCTCCGGCCCAGGGATACATTGACTACTTCTTGGCCGGTGAGCAAAACAACGCGGTCCGTGAGTTCATTTCGACGGACCGAACGTTTGTTCAGATGTTTATTCAGCCCACGAACGGGATGATTGAAACTCCGCAAGCTATGGTTCACGGTGGACCGACCAAGGACTTCTTTATTGCTGATGGCACCAGACAGGCGATTCTGCAGTTTGATGGCATCACGGGACGCTATGAGCGCAGCCTCGGCGAAGGCGTCATCGGGAACTGTTTTGGACTTGCCTTTGGAAGTGACGGCAAGTTGTACGCTAGTTCGATGACCAACGCGACGGTGTTGCGGTTCAACACGTCAACTGGAGTGCTTGACAGCACCTTTGTGACTACAGGCAATGGTGGTCTACTGGCTCCGAAGGGCATCGTATTCCGTCCGAACGGCAATCTGTATGTTGCCGATCCTCAGGGGAACGTTGTCCGTGAGTACGATACGGCTGGCGCATTTGTACGAAACATTGGTGGGGCGATTCTGAACGCTCCCAATGACGTTGCGATCACGCCGAATGGAAAATTGCTCGTCCTGAATCAAGGCGCAAATGCCGTTGATCGGTTCGAGCCGTTCAACGGCAACTATATGAGCCGCTTCACGAATCCGGGAAATGGCGGCTTGGGCGTTCCAACAACGTTTGAGATGAGCCCAGATGGCAAGTTGTTCATCGTGGATCAGGGCAACAGCAAGGTATTCCGCTACAACGGGACGACCGGTGCCTTCCAAGACGTGTTTATGTTCGGTGCGTTGGGCTCGCCTTACGTAGGGTGCTTTGCGCCGGGGATTCGCAAGGTTGCAGGTATCTCCATCAACCAAGACGGTGTCGCGGGTGGTCATCCTGTCGTTGTCTCGGTGTATTTGAACGGCGAAGCGGTTCCTGGTGGGTGCAACGTGTTGATGTCGTCCTCGAACACCAACGTGGCTACCATTCCCCAGTTGGCCAAGGTTCTGCAGGGTCAGCGCAGTGTTTCGGTTTATGCACAGACCAAGGGGCAACTGCAAGACACAACAGTGACCTTCACCGCGACACGCAGTGGGTCATTGTCGACGACTTTGGATGTATTGCGGGGAATCGTCAACGACTTGACGGTAACGCCAGCATCGGTCAGTGGCGGAACGCCTTCGACAGGCACAGTTGGGTTCTCGGGTGCCGCCCCGTCGGGCGGTGCAAACGTGCTCCTTTCCAGCAACATGACAGCGGTGGCCACGGGCCCGTCACGGCACACGTTCGCCGCAGGCGCTTTCTGCAAGGCCTTTCCGGCCACCCATTTTGCTGGGGTATAACCCCAGGTTGCGCCGCTGACCGCCACTCGCTCAGGTTTCTCTGCGACGACAACCTTAACTGTGAATCCTTGACATAGGTCCAAGTCTGGCGGCTACAATCTTCCGGCTTTCGAGCCGACGATGAACAACGCCTTTTCCTTCTAGGTCGCACAACGATGCGCGGCCATGACCGAAATCGAGGAGCCGCCATGCTGACCGACGAGAAGACCTTCGTAGAACGATTGCGCTCGCTTGCGCGAGTGCGGAACGCCGACGTGGTTCGTGAAGAACTTTCGGCCGTTCCTGTGCCTGATCTTGCCGAGGGCATCGAGCGTTTGGATACAGAGGATGCCATCGCACTTCTTTATCAACTCGACGAAGAAACTGCCGCGGATGTCCTCGTTGAGTTGCCTACCGAGATCACGAAGCGACTGGTCAGCGAACTACCTGATACGACGCTTGCCCATTATCTCGACATCCTTCCGATGGATGACGCCCTTGAGTTGGGCGAAGTTCTGCCGGAGGATCGCTTTGAGGCCCTGCTGCAGGTCATCCCGAAGGAAGATGCCCTGGAACTTCGCCGCGCGCTGACCTATCCCGATGGCTCCGCCGGGCGATTGATGACGGAAGACTTCTTCGAGGTCACCCCGGAAACCTCAATGCGCCAGATCATTCGCATGATCCGGGAGGCGAGTGATGAAGAGTACGAAACCGTCAACGACATCTACGTGTTGGATGAGCACAAGCACCTCCTGGGAGTCTTTAGTCTGCGCCAAGCGGTTAGAGCCCCCGTGCTTTCGATTGCAAAAGAGGTCATGGTCGAAGACGTGATCACCTGCACTCCGGAGACTCCAGCGGAGACGGTGGCACGTCAAATCGCCAAGTACGGCTTCTACGCGATGCCCGTGCTGGACGAACGCGGTCGGATGGTCGGAATCTTCACCGTTGATGACGCCCAAGAGGTTTTGGAAGAGTCGGCCACCGAAGACCTCTTGAAACTTGGTGGTGTCTCCGGTGATGCAGAATCCTACTTGTCACTAGGGGTCGTCCAACTTGTTCGCCGACGATTGCCCTGGCTGCTGGTTCTGTTTGTTGCCGAGTTCTTTACTGGTTCTGTGCTGAGGCACTACACGGGGCAATCAGCCGACGGTGGAAAGACGATCTTGGCGAACTTGATGCTGTTCATTCCCCTGCTCATTGGTGCAGGCGGCAACTCAGGCTCCCAGGTCACGACGACCATCACCCGCGCTCTGGCCATAGGAGAAGTTCACCCGCGGGATGGGTTTGCGGTGATGCGGCGCGAGTTGGGGGTTGCGAGCCTGATCGGCGGAACCTTGGGACTCTGCGGCTTTTTGAGGGCGATGCTGTGGGGAACCGACTGGCACATCAGCGCGGTCGTCGGCCTTGCCTTACCAGCAATCGTTATCTGGGCGACCATCCTGGGAAGTTTGTTGCCGCTGGGAGCGAAGCGATTCGGCGTCGATCCCGCCGTAATGAGCGCACCGTTTATCACAACATTCGTTGATGCAACCGGCCTAATTATCTTCTTCGAGATTGCTAGACGATTTGTTCAGTTTTAGTTGCCTATTCTCAGCCAGACTGTGTCTTCGATGACCTTGTCGCCGAAGGTAGCCTTAAAGGTCAGTGGGAACGATCCCGAGGTGTTCGCCGGAATGTTCAGTTCAAACACCTGACGTTTTGCTGCCCGGGCATAGCCGAGGATAAACCGCTTGCCGTTGCCGCTCTTGACTTCTAGGTCCTTCCCCGCGTCAACAGAGAAGTTACCGTCCAGGCGACCGTCAGTATTGGACCGGAGATAGACGGACAGGCGCTGAACCTGGTCCTTGTCTGAGGGCTTTATCACGGTCAAGGGCATATCAAAAGACAAGACCGGGAGGATCGCGTATGAGGCTTGCATGGCGTGGGTCGCGCCGGTACTGTCGGTCAAAATCGCCCGGCATACACGATAGCCGGTCGGGGCGCCTTTGGCGACTTCGGTCGCGTAGTCAACATACGCGCGGCCCTTGCGGTCGAACTCGGGAAAGGGCCGAGCCTCCAGGTCGGTGAATTGCTCTGCCAGCCCTTCCGACCGCATCTCAATTCTGCGTAGCCCCAGGTCGTTGTTGCCGTTGAACGTTAACCGTAACTTAGCAGAACCTCCCGGCGTTGTAATGCGCCCCGCACCCTCGGTGTTCCATTTCAATCCACTTGGCATAGAAAGTGCACGCTCGGTTACCAAACTGAGCGGTGCCGTGGTTCGTGGCAAGTAGGGTTCATACACGGTTCCGGGCTCAAGCAGGTCGGCACGAACACCAACCTTCTTGCCTGACTTCATCGGGAACCAACCCAAGCCTGGATCTTGCAGGGTCGCCTCAACCGTCCAGTCTTCTGCACCAAGGTTGGAGGTGAATGATGTCGCGAGGGTGATCGTGTCGGCGCTGCTCCAGACAGGGCCGCTCGTTGGCGTGCAGTCCAAGAGTCGGGAGGAGACTTCCACACCGCCCTCGCTTCGCCGGAAAGTCACCTCAATATTGTCTTTGCCGACCAACCAGCCGTCGGCGTTCAAGTCCAATGTGAACACTGCTGCCGTATCGTTCTTGACATTCGCGGCCATATGAAGTTTTCCCGGTTCCCATTGAAAGTAGGTCGAGCCGCTTAAGACATCCCACTCCTCACGTTCCAATTTCCCGTCTAGCACGGGGGTCAGCGCGATGCGGTCAGTTAGCGCCACAACTGGAACATCAGCGAATGGGTTAACAACTTGAAACGCACAAATGGCCAAGGAGATCATGATGATCTTCAAGACGAGACAGCACTCTCTGAATTGTCAGCTAAGTCCCATTGCGTTTCGGACAAGTTCCATTGTCTCGGCGGCAAACTCTCGAGCCTCAACCGCGCCTTGGCGGAGGATGTCCTCAATATCATCGTCGCTGATTTGGGCTCTACGCTCTCGGATCGGTGCAAGGAACGCGTTAAGTGACTCAGTCAACTCCTTTTTGTTCTGCATGCAGCCGCGTTCACCCTTTCGATCCTCGTCCCATTGGGATTCCCAACTGGAGGAGTACAACTTGAGATACTGACAGACCGCACATCCTTCAGGAATCCCTGGATCGGTCTTCCTCAGTTTTGTTGGCGTCGTAAAGGCGGATCGAATCTTCTCAGCGGTCTCGTCGGCAGTCTCGCTGAGGGAGATGCAGTTGTCGTAGGACTTTGACATCTTTCTCAGGTTGCCGTCTTCGTCGGCGTCGAGTCCAGGCAATTTGGAGCGGGATTCGTCTGGATTGATAATCGAAGCGAACTCGGGAAAGACTTCGCCATACATGTGGTTGAAGCGTCGACCGATCTCACGTGAAATCTCGAGGTGGGGCGCTTGGTCCTTGCCAACCGGGACGCCGTGCGGACGGTACAGCAGGATGTCGGCAGCCTGGAGGACTGGATAACCCAGTAGGCCGTAGGACTCGCGCTCTGACGACCCGACGAGGTCCTTCTTCTCTTTGTACGTTGGCACGCGTTCGAGCCATCCCAGCGGCGTGACCATGCTGAGCAGGAGGTGGAGTTCAGCGTGTTCCTTGACGTGTGATTGGATGAAAACGCTGGACTGACTTGGATCAATGCCGCACGCAATATAGTCCTTGGCAATCTCACGCGAGTTTCTGGCAATCTGACCGGGGTCGTGGGCGAGCGTCGTCAGCGAATGCCAGTCAACCACGCAGCAGTACAACTTGTTGTCAGATTGAAGGTCGACCCAGTTTCGCAGGGCACCCTCGTAGTTCCCAAGGTGCAGCCTTGGGTTGGTTGGTTGCATTCCGCTAAGAAGTCGCTTTTTCACAGAGGTAGGTTTATACCTGTGAGGAGCCGGAACATGAAGTTGATCGGCTTGTCCAAGAACAATCCGAGCACGTCAGGTCCGCCGTTGTTGCGGATGGCTTGAAAGACGAAGATGGCGACAAACAAGCCGATCATCCCGATCTGGCGATTGAAGCGATACCAATAGTAGCGCTGCTTTTCCGGCAGGAAGGTGCCGACGATCCAGTGGCCATCCAAGGGACCGAAGGGGATCAGGTTAAAGAAGGCGAGCGCAAGGTTTGTTCGAATGCCGAAAAAGAGGAGGGCTGAGACGAAGTCGCTCTGTTCAATGAGCGAGGGAGCCGCAGCCATGACGATTCGAAACGCCATGGCCCAGATCGCTGCCTGCAAGATGTTGGACAAAGGCCCTGCAGCAACGGTGTAGAACACATCCCAGCGTGGATTGCGCATCTTTGCTGGATTGATCGGGGCTGCTTTTCCCCAACCGATGCCGTAGCCGCTTAAAGCAGTGATGAACATCATGATCGTCCCGGAGAGTTCGAAGTGCTTGGTGAGGTTCAAGGTCACCCGTCCGTGCAAGGCTGGGGTTGGATCTCCGGCAGCATCGGCGACCTTGCAGTGGGCGTACTCGTGAAGACCAATTGCCAAGAAGATGACAATGATATAGGCGGCGAGAATGTCAGGAGGCGGAAGACCTGGCACGATGCCTCTCATTATGGCGGTTTGGGTACAATCTTCGCGTCCCGAGAGGTTGGGGCGGTTTTTCATGGCCGCTCGTAGTTCACGGAAGACAAGTTAGGTAACCCAAACATGATTAAAGTTCGAATTCGCCTGCGTGCCTACGATCACCGAATGATCGACCAATCGGCGCAGAAGATCGTTGAAACCGCCAAGCGCACTGGCGCACGAATCAGCGGCCCGATTCCCCTTCCCACCAACATTCGCAAGTTCTGCGTCATTCGCGGACCGCACATTGACAAGGAGTCGATGGAGCATTTTGAACTGCGAACTCACAACCGACTCATCGACATCCTCGAGCCGACCAACAAGACCATTGATGCGCTGATGCGCCTCGATCTGCCCAGCGGCGTCGATATCGAAATCAAGCAGGGCTAGTTTCGTCTTGAGTGCGGTGAGTACCGCCGCACTCAAGACGTCAAATCAGCGCTGACGCCTTCGCGATCGCACCAACCACGTAGTACCAATTCCCATCGCCAACCATGTTCCAGGTTCGGGCACCGGGGTCAGGATGACGGTTTGGGCGTCGGTGGAGCCGTTGAAGTACACGCCAGCAAGTATCTGGCCGCGTTCGTTGAAGTCGAGCAACTCATCCACTACATAGCGAGAGTCTTGGATGAGAGGTTGAATTAGTTCGGCACCGTTGCCTCGCCAGACGGTGGCACCTGCACCAGTGTAGCCGAGCATGTGGTTGCTATTGTTAATCCAGCCGGCTGCTCCTACAAAAGTTGAGTGCAGGACTCCATTCAGCCAAATCATTCCGTCACCACAGGCATAGCCGAGGTCGTTGATATCTCTAACGGACGTGTTGGCTCCGAGGTTAACGAGGCCCGTCGCTTCAGTCCAGTAGACTCCGTCGCGACGCCCGAACTCAAAGGTGATTTCGACTCCAACAACCGCGCCGTGATTGTTTATCGCACGGAAGAACAATTGATCAAGGGTTTGCGGGTCAACAGTAGTCATGACGCCGTCCTTCCAGATGCCACCAGAAACGATCCCATTTCGATACGAGACACCACTAACGGCTCCATGTTCGTTGATATCTGATGCATGTTGCAGGTCAAAGATAACGGGCTCAGTATCGTAAAGGAATGCACCGCCAAATGAATTGGAAGAGTGCGTGCCTACGACAAAACCAAGATTGTTAATTGCCTTCGCCTGATTTGTCCGGCCTGGGAGATCTAGCCGTTCTACTACTCCATCAACCATGCGAGCAGACCATGTTTCAAAGCCGTTTGTTGTAGGTCCAGTTACATCCCCGCGGTCGTTCATGTCTTCCCAATAGTATTCCTGAGGTAGATCAACCACGGAATACGACTGAGCAGCGACGGGGGCTGCGAACCCAACACTAACGAGAACGGCTATCAATCTCATGAGCGGACCCCTGTTTCGAGAATGTCGACATAGGCCGTGAACGCAGACGACTTAGTTAGGCGATACCTCCACTTTACTTTGCCGTCCGAAGACCTAACATATGGATTCTGGCTCTGCGTGTTGTTCGAGGTCGTATAGACGTGGTCAAGTTCATTTGTTCCGACCAAATCAGAATCTATGCTGTCATAAGTGGATGTTGTCCAGTTGTAAAGTGATACCGACGCGGTGATTGGATGAGTCGAGCCTTTTAATTGGACTGTTAGTCGCAAGTTTCGTGTGCCGTACAGCGATGAGATTATCGAGTGCTCAGCAATCATTTCGATGGCGTACGAACTTCCCGAGCCACCAGCTGTAATCGAAGTTCCCATGTACTCGTTGTCACCGAGGATCTGTTCGCTCGGTGCAAGGCTTGTTGAGAATGTTCCGTCACCACTTGTTAACGAGACAGACGGAAAGACCATTTCGTAGTCCTTCAGCAAGACAATCTTGGCGATGGATGGAACGTCTTCCGAATCTACTGCGAAGAGCATGTAGTAGCCCGGAGGGGCGTGCTTTGCTGCTGATGGAGCGTTGACGGTCAGGGTGCCTTCGTTCTGCGGTAGCCCCGACGTCGTCGTAAGGAACACCACGTTCTGCCGTTGGTTGAAAGCATGGGTCGTCGCGCCCAGCGAAATCAGGATGAGTTTCTTGACCTGCCTTGAACCTGAGGTGCCGACGTCGAGACTGAAAGTGTCTCCGTACCGAAGTGGTCCTGGCGCTGAAGTGTCAATAGTAGGACGATCCGATTGCCAGGAGTCTGATCCGCCGTACGGTGGCGTGAAGATTTGAGCCTTCCGTTTGGGCCACACACTATTGCTGTATCCTTCATCTTCGCCTTCGCCTCCGCCAACCATCACAGTGGCGTCTGGTAAGAGCAGAGCAGTGGAATGGTAACCGCGATTAATGAGGTTCCCACTCCCAGTCGGCCCAGCCCAGAGAGTCCAAGCACCACTCGGGTTTGAAGGATCCCAAACTTCCGGAGCCCTGCAATCATCAGCGTTTCCAATAAGTCCAGTCTGGTTCCCTCCAAATGCCGCAACCCTACCGTCCGCAAGAGCGACCAGCGTGTGGTTTTTACGCTCTTCAACCATGTCTGGTCCAACGTTCCACGTCCTATCTCCGTTTAGATCAATCCATTGAGTCCTTCTTGAGCAATCCGATACGGAAGTATTGTTTGGTTTCGACCCACCAGTGCGCACGACGCGGCCATTGATCATGACCGCACTTGGGTACTGTGACCGAACGTTCTGGGTTACAACGTTGGAAAGAGGCAAGTAATCGTTCGTCCAAGCAAGGGTCGCTAAGTTGAGTTTGTCATTGCCGTAGTAGGGCCGACCAGCGTCGTCAGTTGGTCCCAAACCTTTGCCGAAGGCGATCAGATTCCCATCGTAAGGGTCAATGAAAATATGGGGATAGTAACCGTCCAAATCGTGCTCCATCGAGGACGGGACGGTGAAGGAAATGTCGGATGGGTCTGTTGCCGGAAACACATTTCCAAGCCACATTGTGAACCGTTTGGCAAACGTGTTCGGAACTATTTCCCCGGAGAATGTGTAGACCCGCTGGTTTGGAAGGAACACGCTCGTTGGATACCAACGTGCGTAGCCCATATCACTTTGCTGTATCCAAGTGCTGCTGGCCGGGTTGAAAATCCATTGATCAACTCGCCCATAACCGTCATCCATGTCATGTCCCCCCGTAACGAGGATCGTTCCATCTTGGAGTGGTACGTGGCCTGCGCAGAACAGTTCGCTACCATCAACATCCGCCGACGTGAAGGTGGTGTAAGACGACCCGCTGATAAGGTAGGGCTCGAACGCGACTGATGGGACGCTACCATTCTGGGGGCGATAGCGGTTCATTATCAAAAGTTTGCCGTCAGGCAATTGCATCATATGGATGGGGAAGGCAAGCCAGTTTGTCCCTACGTTAGTCCACGTACCTGTGCCCTGCGCTAAAGCGGGGGGG
>CALMEF010000034.1 GCA_937862825.1 uncultured Armatimonadota bacterium | reverse complement strand
ATACGATCACCATCGCCCGCGACGGAAACCAAAGAATCACGAGCGTAACCGACGCATGGGGACGGGTCACCTCCTACCTTTATCAAACCTTCTCCAGCGTCACCCGCCTCGTAGAGATTCGGGAACCAGCGCCGACAGAGAAGGGTTGGTACTCAACGTTCCTTGGCTACGACTCCAGCGGACGCCTAATCCAGATCACGAACGCCATCGGCGAAGCGACGAGGTTCGAATACGACGGAAGTAGCCGAATCTCCAAAGCCATTGATGGTCATGGCCACGAAACGATTTACACCTACGACGGCAGCAGCCGGGTCACCAACATCGAGGACCCCGACGAGAACGACACGGTCTTCGCCTACGCAACCTCTCCGGCCATCACCACCACCGTCACCGACAGACTCACGTTTAACACGGTCTACACGTTCGACGCAAGCGGACGCATCATCAAAGTCAAGGATGCCGAGGACAACGAGACCGAGTTCGCCTATGATTCGACGACTTGGAACCTGACCGTTTTGCTCGGACCAAAGATTCCGGTCTCGGGAACGCCGTGGTCAAGGCACCGGGAAGTCTTCATCTATGACACCGATCCCGGAACGCTTCACGACTTACTGAGAAAAGAACTGCGCAAAGCAACCAACTCGGATGCAACGGGAACCCTCATCTCTGATGTCGAATACACCTACAACGCTCAGCACGATGTCTTAACCGAAACAGATCAGGAAGGCAACGTCACCACGTACACGTACAAGATCGTTTCCTCGAAGAGCATTGGTCTGGTCGAAACTGTTGTCAACGGGAAGTCTGAAACGATCCAAACCAACACGTACGAACTGGACTCGGGAATGTATCGCCTCCAGAAAACCGCGAACGGTGTGAGCAAGGAAACCGAGTTTGACTATGGAGTCAACGGCTCCTTCCTCGGCATACCCGACCGCATCACTGACCCAGCGGGGGCGATCACGAACCTCAAAATTGACATTCGTAGCCGCGTGATTGTGAACACTGGTCCCAGCGGCAACGCAACCAGTTTCGAGTACGACGCGCTTGACCGTCTCATCCGAACCCTAAATCCAGACGATACTTCGACAGCGAACGTTTACGATTGCTGCCACCTCGTCGCGACAATCAACGAGAACAAGGTTGGGATGAAGTTCGAGTACGACCTATTGGGCCGCAAGTCCTCAGAAACCGATGCGAACGGCGAGACGACCACGTTCGTCTACAATGCAGAGGGCTGGATGACTTCTCAAACTGATCCAAGAGGCAAGGCCACGTCGTTCAGTCACGACGACATTGGGCGTACCCTTCAGATCGACTACCCAGGCGGCTGGCAGGATATCTTCACGTACTTCGAGCCGGGAATGCTGAAGACCCATCGCTCGAAGAAATCCAGTTCAGAAGCCACCATCTCGTTTGTCTACAACGATTCATACTTCCTGACCAAGGTGGACATGCCCGCTGGCACGGATACCGATTTCGAAGTCGATCTCAAGGGCCGGATCACGAAGATGACCGACGCCAGCGGTGAGAAGCGCTACACATGGGAAGACGCTGACCACTTAGAAAAGGTGGTGCAGGGTCCGGCTGGCTTCGTTGACGGTACGAACCAGAACTACAAAGTCGAGTACACCTGGAACGCAGCAAGCCAGGTGACCGAAAAGAAACTCACGATTCGCACCCAAAGCGCGAAAGAGTGGGATTATGCGTTCACTGACGCGGGGTATCTGGATACGGTCACAAATCCCGACAGTGAGGTCACGAAGTTTGAATATCTCACGGACGGCAGGCTCAAGAAGATTACGCTAAGGAGCACGGCAGGTTCAAACAAGGCCACGCGTGAGTTCTTCTATCAAGATACCA
>CALMEF010000033.1 GCA_937862825.1 uncultured Armatimonadota bacterium | reverse complement strand
CAACTCGAGCCTCGACAGGCATGACGGCACGTTCTGCCGCAAAATCGACCGCTCTTGAGTCTGATGCAGCATTTGCTGCAATTCTGGAGGTCATCGCGCCTGCCATCAATAGTTGAAGCATGTCCCCAGTTTAGCGGACGTTGAAGTATTTCGCTTCGGGATGGTGAACGATGATCGCACTCGTTGACTGCTCGGGGATTAACATGCACTCCTCACTGAGTTCCAAACCGATGTCTTCAGGTTGGAGGAGTTCGAATAATTTGGCTTGGTCGTCAAGGTTTGGACATGCGGGGTAGCCAAACGAGTAGCGAGCGCCGTGGTACTTCGCGCTGAATAGGAGTTTCAAGTCGCTCGGTTCTTGGTCGTCTATGCCCATCTCTCGCCGGATTTGCTGGTGCCAGTATTCGGCGAGGGCCTCCGCAGTCTCAACGCCCATCCCATGGATATAGAGATAGTCACGATAGTTGCCATCAGCAAATGCCCTTCGCTCAAGTTCCGAGACCTCGCTACCAACAGTGACGACGTGGAAACCAACGACATCGGGCTGCGGTGAGTCCAGGTTGGCAAAGAAGTCAGCCAAACAGAGGCGTCGCTGATCTCGCTGCCTTGGGAACGTGAACCGAAGGCGCTCGGTTGTCTGGTCTTCGTGGTAGATGATCAAGTCATTCCCGTCAGATCGGCACGGGAAGTAACCCCATTTGACCTTTGGCTTCATGACTCCAGCTAGTTCACGTTGGAGACGCTCGAAAACCGGCGTAACGTTTTCTATAAGCCATTGGTCGAACTCTGGATTCGACATGCCCTCGGCTCGCTTGAACTGCCACTGACCCCGGAACAAAGCGATCGGGTTGATGTACTTGTAAATCTCGTGAATGTCAAACCGGTCGCGACGCCTGGCACCATAAAACGGCAACTTCGGCGGTTCTGCTGGAGTGATTTCCGATCTGACGCCATCAAAGACGTAAAGACTTGGATCACCGCCCGGAAGGCGATGGGAGGACACTCTCGTGCGTTCTTCGGGCTTGGCGTCTCTCTCCCCAAGCTCTCCCATGAGCCGCAGACCCTCAAAGGCATCTTGGGCATAGAAGACTTGACCATGATAGAGCGAGCGGAGGTCCTGCTCGACATAGGCTCGGGTTAATGCCGCCCCTCCAAGAATCACTGGAAAGGAGTGGAGTCCACGATCATTCATCTCCAGCAGATTTTCCTTCATGATTACGGTGCTCTTAACCAACAGTCCGCTCATTCCAATCGCATCGCACTTTTGTTCCAAGGCAGCGTCAAGGATGGCGTTAATGGGCTGCTTAATCCCAATATTGACCACCCGATATCCGTTGTTACTCAGGATGATGTCCACCAGGTTTTTCCCGATGTCGTGGACATCTCCTGCCACAGTGGCAAGAAGAATCGAGCCCTTTTCAGAGCCTTCGACCTTTTCCATTAGCGGCTCAAGAATCTTTACTGCAGCCTTCATGACCTCCGCACTTTGTAACACGAAGGGCAGTTGCATTTTGCCAGCGCCGAACAACTCCCCAACCGTTTTCATGCCGTCAAGCAGGACTTCGTTGATGATCTCGAGTGGCTGGTACTTCTTTAGTGCTTCCTGAAGATGGGACTCAAGGTTCTTCTTGATTCCATCAATGATGTGCTTCTTGAGCGCATCTTCAATCGATAGACCTTGAAACGGATCAACTGAAGCGTCCGTAATCTTAACGTTCTCGAATCGCGCCATCAAGGCGTGAAGCGGATCGTAAGTGCAGGTCTTGTCTGAGTTCATTCAGGTTCAACAGAATACCTTTTTGAACTCATTTGAACCTGAAACTGGGAATTGCGTCCAAACTCGCAACCAAATGATCCTCTGGTAAAACAAATTGGCGTATAACAGTAAGCAGAAAGAAGGTCTCGAGGTTGCATTTGCTCTCCCCTTAGCAACTCTCTGAGGCCTTCTTTGTACTTTAACGGGCTGGTGTCAGGCCAAACCAGTCGTTCCCGAAGAAGTCTTTTTCGAAAATCTCCTTGTCTTCGGCCTCATCAATCGCGACAGCGGTCGCACGCTCCTGATCCGAGCGACAATCCTCTACGTTTCCAAGTTGAGCATGTGCTCGCGCTCTGGCCTCATAGGCGAACGCAAGGTAAAAGTCCTCTAACCCTGCGTTTTGAGTTATCTCCAGACACCGCTCCGCATGGCGCAGGGCTTCCTCCTTGTTACCCAATACGACATGCACTCTTGACGCCATCCACTCGCCAATGGATAGGTTGGTAGCGTCGCCTACTACGCTCCAATGGTAGAGCGAGGCCATTGCTGACCTTTCGAGGAGATCATTGTCTACTTTGCTCCGGGACTCCTGACCCATGATCGTCCAACACGAGTTGAACAGATCGACAGCGAGCCTTCGATGTGTTGCCTTGTCTACTTCCACAAGTTCGAGAATACCGCCCAGATTGGTTCACAATGAAGGTGTGTTTACGGGCCTGGTCCAGAGGGTGGGGCAAGTTGTTCAATTTGAGGCGGGTCGACTCAGCGTTTCTCACGGTTTCGATATATCCGATCCCATCCAAGTTGGGGAAAGCATCGCGGTCAATGGGTGTTGCCTGACGGCACTGAACAGCGGAGATTCTATAGACTTCGATCTCAGCGAAGAGACCATTAGGCGTACGAATCTTGGTTTCTTACAACCCGGAAGTGCCGTTAACTTGGAACGCGCAATGAGGCTAAGCGACCGCCTCGGCGGTCACCTTGTGCAAGGCCACGTGGATTCGACTGGGTTCATTCGGTCAAAAGAACATGGGGTTGACGGCAGTGTGGTACTGCAAGTCGAACTGAACGAGCCCACTGGCGGGCGTTATTTGATTGACAAGGGCTCCGTAACACTCGACGGGGTCTCGCTGACTGTTGTCCAACCGGCTCTCAACACATTTGCGTGCTGGATCATTCCTCATACATTGGCGAACACCAACCTCCAAGAACGAGAGGTCGGTGATCGCGTTAACGTTGAGTTCGATGTGCTGGCGAAACACGTCGAACGACTTCTGTCGTTTCGCTAAGCCTTCTTGCGTCGCAGTGCGATTGCCGCCAAGCCAAGGCCGATCGCAGCAAATGTTCCCGGCTCAGGGACGCTCGTAACGTGGACATTGTCAATGCCCCAAGATTCGTCTCCAATACCCTGCAGGTTTGAACCTGTGAAAGAAATGGCCATGGTGCTGCTCGTGGCAGATACGCTAAACGATGGGTTGCTACCAACCCCAAAGGAATACAACGAGTTGCCGTAGTATCCATTTGGCAAGGTTCCGCCATGGGATTGGTCAACATCCGTTGCACCAGTTTGTGCAGCGTGGTTGCCACCGAGGTAGGGATCTGGGTAACTCTGGTTGTTGCCAGACACATTGCTGAACGTGCTGTCAAGAACGTCTGCTCCATTCATCGAGACTCTGAATCGGTCAGGGCCGACGCCGCCAGCGTTGCCATCCCAAGAGTCGAAGGCATAGAAGTCGAAGGTCAAAGTCACCAACTCGCCAACGGTCAGGCCACTTACGGTCAACGTGGCGCTCGCATTATCGAATCGCCCCAGGTGGGTAGTTCCATTGAACGACCCTGTGCTTGAGGTCGACCATTCTGCGCCGATGGACCCTTCAAAATCCTGGAAGTAGTCAACGCCGAAAGCGTTACCGGCGAAAGCCACGACTCCCGCCAAGAGTGCAAATTTCTTCATTTCAAATCTCCATTTCAATTGGCATTGCCAACTCATTTGAGTTTAATCCCATTGAGTAAACAAAACGCTAATCAACGTTCATTCCAATCTAAAACATGGTAGACCTAGCAGGTCATAGAATTCCGCGCCCGGAGAAAACCTCGAAACTTGGGACGAGCGGCTTGCCTTGGGGAATCAAGAACTCTAGAGTGAGCACCTTGGACGCTCCCGGAGGGAGCGTCAGACCGCCAAAAGTGATCGTTGGCCTGGTTGGCTGTCTAAGGCTAAACCTGGAGGGGTTGAGAACCTTGATCGAAGGGTCGAGAGTCAGCCGCAGGGTAATGGGGCCGCTTACGGTCTGGCCACTTCGATTCATGACCAAAACGTTCTCACGCCATACGCCTGAGGGCAGTTGTTGGAAGGATTGATGCATGATGCGAACCAGCGGTTGAGGTGTCGCAAACTTGAGGAAGTACCTTGTTGACGAACCCAAGTTCACTGATGAGAAGCCCGGGTCGCTCGTGAACGTTTGAACGGGAAGGAATTGATTGGTCAGGTAAGAAAGGGGTTGACCGTAACCCCCAAGAGTGCCGCGAGCCACATCCGACGAGAGCAACGTCTGGTTTTTTTCTCCCGTTGTGAGCAGATACGAAACGATGCCAATCGAAGTCGATCCGTTTAATGACGCTGGCGAGTAGAACTGTTCTATGGGAATGGCCACCTCCATGCCTTTGTAAGGGCCGGAAGCCGTCGGTCGGGGTTGCCAGGCAATCCTGGATGGGCGTCCTTCCAAGCGACCGCTGGGAACACCATCAACTTCAAACAGGCCAGCAAACCCGCCAACCGTGAACGGGTCAACTGCGTCGCCTGCGAATGATCCCGAGGCATAAGTTCCATGCCATGATCTGCGTAAAGCAGCAACGCCATACTCGGCGCCGAACCCGCTTGGCGCATTGACGAGCGCATTGGAGAGTAATCGCGCGGCCGGGCCAGAATCGTCATCCAGGTTTCCAAAGTTTCTAAGACCGGTTGCGCTTCCCGGATCGGTATCCAGGAACATGGCTAACCCGTTGGTAAGACCTTCATTCGTATCGACCGTGCCGGACAGGCCGAAATAGAGAAAACGATCGTCATTGGTGACCAAAAGCGCATCCAATCGGTTGCCCTGTGACGACGGAGTTCGCACCTGAGTTGCAATCGGGTTGCCCAGGTCGCTCAAGTCGCCATCGACGCTGATCTCAGATGGCTTCTGATGGACAAAGAAGGTACGAAACTCTGTAAAAACTGGCGGGCGAGTTCCATGGTTTGTGAAAACCCTCGTCCGAATCAAATGCTGTCCCTCTTTGAGATTTGTTAGATCAACTCCATCCAAGACAAACTGACCATCCGCGATCTTGGTCATGGGAACATAACCATCAAGTAGGCCTTCCGACGTGTTGCTAGCCGGTGTTAGCCCGGCGATCCCCAAGCCATCGTCCAACTTTATCCATGCCGAGTGCCCCAGACCATCTGTACTGAGTTGGAGTTTGACGTGGTTACGGTTGACAAGTGCGGAACGGTAGGAGCGACTCGTCGCATGAGTTCCAGAAGGATTTGACACCGAACTGAACGTGAACGGTTGGCTTGACGCAACATCAATAATCTTCAGCGGATCAACTGAGTCAGTTGCAATCGGCGTGAGCGGAGCGTAAACGACATATCCTCTTGCGTTGTTCGTGCTGTTCGAGTCCGTATTCGCGGGAACCACAACCGTTACGGTGCCAGTTGATCCGACAGTTAGATTTGGCTTTTGTCCCGTTAGGTCTTTCAGGACAGTTCCGGCAGCGAACGCGGTTTGAACGGTTGTACTCAACTCGGTCTGATCCCCTCGGTTGTTGAGCCCTACCAAAAGGACGCCCATGCCGCTAACTTGACGTTCATAGATATATAGGCGGTCCGCGACGTGGCGATTAACCATGTCTCCTCGACCAAAGCGGAGGTTCGCGTCAACGAGGCGGATGACGGTGTCGCCAAATGATCCCAGTGCATCGCCGCGTCCTGGTTTGGGGAAGTTTGACCAGTTCCCCGGCAAAATGTTATTCCCGTCAAAGTAGATCTTTGGGCGACCAACTCTAGTGAGGACAAATGCGTGAGCAATGTTGTTCGACCAAGGCGGTCCTTGATCGTGACTCTGTACGAAGGGTACGGAGATGTCCCGTCCCAAGCCTCCTCGCTCGTATGGCATTCCTGTCGCGGGGTCGAGGCCGAACGAATTTGACAACGTTGATCCGAGATTCCCAAATCCGCTTGAGTTGAACAACTCATCAAGTGCGAACTTCAACGGAAAGTCGAGCAGGTTCATGCCTGTCTTGGCAAACTCTCTCAACTCATACGCGTTTGACGTAAAGTTCTCTGCGAAAATCGTGGTTTCAGGGCTAACGTTGAACAGCGATGGCAGGATGGATCCGTTCGTTGAAGTTGATCCGGGCTGACCAAGGGCCGTAGCAAAAAACGATGGAGGAACGTGTTTAACGGCATCAAGGCGAAAGCCATCGAACCCAACGACTTGAGTCATGAACCAACCCCAGCGGTCAAGCAACTCTCGAACATCCTCGGCAACAGGAACCCCGGTCGGGTAGTAGTGTGGATTTCGTGGTTGTCTCACGAACGAGGGCTTGCCGCTGCTATTGAAGGACGCGTAACTTGGCAAGGAGAAGGCGCCCGTCCGGGTGTTGTTGTGGTCCTCGTGGGCAATGTCGGCGAGACCAACGAGATCGTGATTGAGCATTCCGAAAGTGAAGGGTCCCTCGGTGTTAAAGTTGATTTCAGAGTTGCCCGTGTCGGCTGACGATCTAATGTGAAAATCTTCCGGAATCATGTCCGGGTATCGATTAATTGCTGTGCTGGCTCGGTTGTCGTTGTGGTTGTATACAGCGTCGCAATAGACTTCGAGGCCAAACCGTTTTGCTACGGATATGAGTTCCTGGAGTTCTTGCGCAGTTCCGTACTTGGTTCGCACCGTACCGAGGCTTAGTCGGTCGCCGAGGTCAAAACGATCAAAGGGATTGTAGCCGACGCTAAATCCTCCTCCTCCAGACTTAGTCGGTGGTGGAAGATAGATGGCGGTGTAACCTGCCTCAACTACCTCAGGGAGGCGCTTCAGCATCGTCACATAATCGGTTTCAAACCACTGCAGGATCGCACCACGACGAAATGGTGGCGAATAGCGGGAATAGAACCCAAAATTCTGCCATGAGTTGTTATCGTAAACGACCGAGTTTGCCTGGCCGTTTGCGCGAATGTACAACTGAACGTCAGACCCAGGGGGATACGGCCCCAGCACTCGATACCATTGTGAGTTGTTTCCAACGTTGAAGTCAAACGTGAATACGTATTCTTGGCTCGTCAACCAATTATCGGTCGACACGATTGCGGTGACCGTTTGACCAGTGGTGATTGGGTAGGTTTGCGTGGTGACCGTGATCGTGTGCCATTTCTCCACATAGGCACCCTTTGTTGGGAGTTGTCCAAGGCCGTTGTTGAAGAGTTTTGTGTTGCCGACCCATTGAACGGGCTGTGCCAAGGCAGCAGCATAGGTAAGGAGCAACCCGATTAGGGCAAGGGGCACACGCATCATTGCAAGTTACATTATAAATCGGGTTGCCGAGATTTCGGCAACCCGATTGAGTTTTTTCCGGTAACGGTGCGTCTTAGAACGCGGTTACGGAGTAGTTGGCCACGTCAATGCAGTGGAGCCAACCGTCTTGGCTGGGATCTTCGTCGTTGATTGGCGAGAATCGGAACTCAGCCTGCATTTCACCCATTCCGCTCATATAGCGCATGGCATCCGTCGAGACGGTGACCGATCCGCTAACGTCCGCCGTCGGTGCGGTTGCACCGGCTTGGAACTGCATGGTGTTCGTCGTGTAGTTCTTGAAGTACACGGCATACTGAACGCCCGGTCGCTCAACGCGAAGTTCAAAGTTGAACGTGAACGCAGTGATCGAGGGAAGATCGGTGTTGGTCGTGACCAAGACCTTTGATGCCAACGACACGGCGTCATTGAACGCGCAATATGAGTTGTCATCGCTTGAAGCCAGCGAACCCAAATCTCCGCCAAACTCTTCGCCTTCCGTGGTGGTCACTGCAGAAGCGCTGACCGTGTGGGTGTTGGGAAGAATCTGCACATCATCGTAGAAGTGCTCAACGGCCGAACCGCCCTCTGGGTTGATGAACAAGTCAATGTTCTGAATTTCCGTTGGGTTGGCGTTAACTGCCTTCCAGGTGTGGATGAAACCAGCCTGAAATGCTGCAGTTTCGAGGCGAGTCCAGTTGTAAAACTCGCGAACTTCACCGCGCTCGTTGCCACCAGCCACAAGGTCAAGATCAACGTAGTGGTGAATCGGCACCCACTGATCGTAAGCAATGTCCGGTTGCACTTGATCGGTGAGCGCGAGCATGTCGGAAGTGACCTTGCCCGTTGCGCCAGAGAACTTCATTTGGACTGACCATTCCCCGCCAGTGCCGTTGTAGAGGTTCATCAAGATGTAGTACGGAGTGCTTCCGGTTGCCCCGCCTGTCGGCAGGTACATCCATGAACGGACAACGTACTTGCCGGTGCTGAAGCCGGTCCAAGGGTGTACAGCGTCAGTGTAATCGGAGAATCCAGCGTCACCGTTAGTGTCAATCTTTACGGACTTGGAACCCGTTCGTGCCATGTTTGAAACGACCGTTCCAGCCTCGCTGTTAGAGTTGCCCCACGCAAGCCAGCCGCCGCTGAGCAACGGACCGTCTGCATAAGATTCAAAACCATCTGTGAATTGAGCGTTTGCGCTCACCGACAGTGCTCCGAGAGCGGCGAGCAAAAGTGTTTTTTTCATACGTTATGTCCTCCTTCGTTCGGAGTGAGGTTCACTCCAAAAGACAGGCTCTCCCAATTCGAGCCAGTACCCTAACTATAACTCAAGTTGTGCGGAAAATCAAGCAAATCACTGGGTTTTCTTCGGTTGCTGGCGGAATTACCTAGTTCACTTTCAGCGCGATACAATAAAAAGGTGAACACTCCTACTGTCGTGCGGTCGCCAAGGGGCTCCGATTTGAGTTGCAAAGGCTGGCAACAAGAGGCCGCTCTTCGAATGCTGATGAACAACTTGGACCCCGAGGTTGCTGAGCGCCCTGATGACCTCATCGTCTATGGGGGAACAGGTAAGGCGGCACGAAATTGGGAAGCGTTTCACGCCATTGTTCGTGCGCTTCAGGGACTGGAGAACGACGAAACGTTGCTGGTTCAGTCGGGAAAGCCCGTGGGCATTTTTCGAACGCATGATTTCGCCCCACGAGTCCTCATCGCCAACTCCAACCTTGTTGGAAAGTGGTCCAACTGGGAGCACTTCGGAGAACTTGAGAAGAAGGGCTTGATGATGTATGGTCAAATGACCGCAGGTTCGTGGATCTACATTGGATCACAGGGCATTGTCCAAGGGACTTACGAGACGTTCATGGCCTGTGCCGACAAGCACTTTGGCGGTTCTTTTGACGGTCGTCTGGTTGTCACTGGCGGCATGGGAGGTATGGGTGGTGCCCAGCCTTTGGCCGCAACCATGGCTGGCGCTTCGTTCATTGGGATTGATGTTGACCCTGATCGCATCAAGAAGCGTCTTGAAACGCGATACTGTGACCATATCGCGACTTCGCTGGATGAGGCCTTGGAACTTGCGAAGGGACCTGTCTCCGTCGGCCTCGTGGGGAACTGCGCAGAGGTCCTGCCGGAAATGGTGCGTCGTGGGATCATCCCTGACGTCGTTACTGACCAGACCTCAGCACACGATCCACTTAACGGCTATGTTCCAGCAGGGCTTTCGCTGGGGGAGGCAAGAAGGCTTCGCGAGGCTGATCCAGGCGAGTATCTGAGAAGATCAGTCGACAGTATGGGAGTGCATGTTCGGGCTATGCGGGACATGCAGGACAAGGGCGCGATTGCATTCGACTATGGAAACAACATTCGAGCCTATGCGGTGGAGGCTGGGGTTACGGACGCGTTTGAAATCAAGGGATTTGTGCCCGAATACATCCGGCCCCTATTCTGCGAAGGCAAGGGACCATTCCGTTGGGCAGCCCTATCCGGAGATCCCAAGGACATTGAAACCACGGATCGCGCTGTGCTTGACCTGTTCCCAGAAAACAAGACACTTCACCGGTGGATGGCGCACGCACAAGAGAAAATCAAGTTCCAAGGATTACCAGCGCGAATCTGTTGGCTCGGATATGGGGAGCGCGCAAAGGCTGGGCTGAAGTTCAATGAGTTGGTGCGTACGGGAGCGGTTTCAGCCCCGATCGTGATTGGTCGGGACCACTTGGATTGTGGTTCAGTTGCCTCGCCCAACCGCGAAACGGAGGCGATGCTTGACGGAAGCGATGCTGTAGCCGACTGGGCGCTTCTCAATGCGATGGTCAATACGGCTGCGGGTGCCTCTTGGGTGAGCCTGCACAACGGAGGCGGCGTGGGAATCGGCTACTCCCAGCATGCGGGGATGGTCGTCGTTGCCGACGGAACGCCAATGATGGATGATCGCCTTGCGCGAGTGCTGACTTCTGATCCGGGGATGGGAGTCATTCGCCACGTCGATGCGGGCTATGACGAAGCAAAGCGATTCGCCGAAGCAAACGGAGTGAAGGTCCCGCGCTAGACTGCCTCGCCGAGATAGGCTTCGATTACCTTTGGATTTGAGCGTATCTCGGCAGGAACGCCTCGGGCGATCTCCTCGCCGTGGTCCAAGACCACGATTTGCTCACACAGGTTCATCACGAACTTCATATCGTGTTCGATAAGGAGCACGGTTTTATCGTAGTTGTCTCGGAGACGGCGGACCGTATTCATTAAGTCGATCTTCTCGAAAGGGTTCATTCCGGCAGCAGGTTCGTCGAGAAGCAGCAAGTCAGGCTTCGTTGCCATTGCACGAGCAATCTCAAGTCGGCGCTGCTTACCATAGGGCATGTCGGCCGATCGCATATGCGCTTCGTCGGCCAAATCGAGGATCTCCAGGAAATGCATCGCCTCCTCGCGCAGATGCTTCGTCTCTGCGATAGCGTTGGGGAGGTAAGTTAGTGCGCTGGCCAAATTGGTACGGTGTCTAAGAAACCCTCCGACCACGACATTTTCCAACGCGGAAAGTGCGCTGAAAAGGCGAATGTTCTGGAACGTTCTTGCGATGCCCAATTGGGCAATACGATTCGCAGGGTATCCGGCAATGGAACGTCCCTTAAACAGCACGTCACCGGACGTCGGTTTGTAGACGCCGGTGATCATGTTGAAGCACGTTGTCTTTCCCGCACCGTTGGGGCCGATAAGACCAAACAATGCGCCCTTTTCAAGCGTGAAACTCACTGAGTTCACCGCAACCAGTCCGCCAAAACGGATGGTCGCCGCCTTCATCTCAAGGACCGCACTCAACTTGCTGCCTCCTGCTTCTTGCGACCTGAGACAAATGCTCCAATTCCTTTTAGCGTCTTGATGAGCCACTCCCAACTGAACTCATGATGCGCAAACAGCCCTTGTGGTCGGAGGAGCATGAGCACGATGAGGGTGCCTGCGAAAATGACCATGCGTAACTTGGAGGCTTCGAACGATGCGTCGTGCAGAACTTTAACTCCTCCAAGCAGTTTGGAGAGGATCATTTGGATGATGATTCCCCCTATGACGGTCCCAACAATCCCCCCGGCTTTCTTCAGTTTGGTGCCATGGAAGTGATCTACCAACCACTTGAGTGTAGCCACAGTGGCAATAGCGGCAACGATTGCGGCCACCAGAGCGGAGCCCTTGATTGGATCCATATCTCGAAGTTTTTCCGGCAAATAATAGAGAGTTGCTCCAGCGATTGCCGAACCGGTGATTGAACCTGTACCGCCGAGCACAACCATCGTCAGTATGATGAACGACACATCCATATTGAAGGTCTGCGGGGTGATAAAGACCTCAAAGTTGGCCAGGAGGGCACCTGCCGCGCCCGCAAAGGCTGAACCGATCACGAACGCGGTAACTTTGACCTTGGTGAGATTTACACCCATTGCGCTTGCCGCGATTTCATCTTCGCGAACCGCAAGGAAGGGGAGTCCATGAGCGGACTTGAGCAGGTTTCGACAGACCGCAATGCAGATGATGGCGAGCAACCAGACCAGCCAAATCATCTGAATCTTTGGCGTGACATTCAATCCGTATGAACCGCCGAGTTGTTGAGTGTTCTGGACGACGATTCTGATGATTTCGCCGAACCCGAGCGTGACGATGGCCAGGTAGTCGCCCTTGAGGCGCAACGAGGGCAAGCCCACAATGAATCCGGCTAAGCCAGCTGCCAAGGCCCCCACGATCATGAATCCGATAAGGTAGACCGCTGCCATCACTGGATCCTTGTCCGGGACGAGGCCCTTTGCATAGGTTGCTGAGATGTACCCGCCGGTGTACGCGCCCACTTGATAGAAAGCGGCATGACCGATTGAGAACTGACCTGTAATGCCGTTAATCAGGTTCAAACTTACAGATAGGGTGACGTAAAGACCAGCAAGGGTCACCAAGCGGATGACCAGCGCATCGCCACTTCGCGCCAACATGTCCACGCCGAAGCAGAACCCAAGCGCCGCCGCAATCGATGCCAATCGAATCAACCAAACCATCAGACTTTCTCCACCTTGGCTGAACCGAGTAGCCCACCGGGTTTGAATAGCAACACAACGATGAGAATGACGAAGGCGATAGCGTCGCGGTATTGCCCCTTGCCGTACCAGGTAACCACGTTTTCGGCAACACCCATCAAGAGTCCTCCGAGCACTGCCCCAGGGATGTTGCCAATCCCACCAAGAACGGCAGCCACAAAGGCCTTCACGCCAGGCAGTACGCCAAATTGAGTGGTTAGGGCCGTACCAATAAACGTCGCGTTCATCATGGCACCTGCACCTGCCAGGGCCGAACCGACCAAAAACGTCAGCGTGACAATCTGCCCAACGTTGATGCCCATTAACCCTGCGGAATCAAAATCGTGTGAGACCGCGCGCATCGCCCGGCCCGTTTTTGTGAACAGCACCAAGTGGCGGAGGAGTAGCATGAGCACGATTGTCGTGCCAAACATGATCAACTGGCCCACGGGGATTCGGAGGACTAGACCCGTTTGGTCCAGTTTGCCCTGAACGTCTCTCAACTTGGTTTCCGCTTCGCTTTTCAGTCGAATGAAGCCGTCAGCGCTTGGGTCCTTTCGGTCTTGAGCCTCCCGCATCTCGGTCTGAATACGTTTCACTTCTTGTTCTGCAGAGTTGAACTGCTCAAGAAGTGCTTTGTCTTGTGGGACGACTGGAATCTTGAGGACCTCGCGATAGGGATTAACCTTCTCGTTGACGCTAGGCGGAGGTGAAACTGGTAGCACCAGTGCACCACCGTACTGCAGGAGCAACGAGACGCCGATCGCGGTGATCAACGAGGCGATTCGGGGTTGGTTCCGCATGGGTCGGTAGGCGAATCGTTCAATGAGTACGCCTACGATTCCGCAGACCGCCATGCTGACCAGAAGCATGATGGCTAGTGTGATGGGTGAGGTGGCTTCTTTCTGAGAACCTTGGCCGAATCCCAAAACCCAAGAGGTAAGCAGGGAGGTGTAGGCACCCAACATGAACACTTCGCCATGGGCGAAGTTGATCAGCCGGAGCACACCATACACCATGGTGTATCCGAGGGCGATCAGGGCATAAATTGAACCCAGGAGTATTCCACCGACCAACTGTTGGGGGAAAGATTTGGCGTCTGCCTTGAAAAGGAAGACGCCAATCAGAAATGCGAGGAGCAGGACTACGAGAACGCCAAGGACTGCCCTGCCTGCAGGGTTTCGCCCTTGGCCATCCTTGGCGTTACTCGCTGACATGCTTTACTTCTTGACGTCCGTAACTTCGTAGGCTTTGGCGAATATCTGGCCGCCCTTCTGAAGTTCAACGACAAGTGCCCGCTTGGGAGGGTTACCGCCCATGCCTTTCAGCGTGATGGACCCAGAAACTCCAGCGAAGTTCTCGGTTTCGGAGATTGCGGTCAAAACATCCGCTGAAGTTGGCGACTTGGCACGCTTGAGAGCATCGCCGACGAGCGCGATCGCATCGTAGCCCAGCGCACCCATTGTCGTACCCGGAACACCGCCGTATTTGGCCTTCCACTTGTCCAAGAATCCCTTGACTTCGGGTCGGTCTTCTTGGTTGTTGTAGTGGTTGCAGAAGTAGGAGCCCAGAATGGCATCGCCGCCACTCGTCAGAATTTCCGCGCTGTCCCAGCCGTCGCCGCCAAGGTACTTGGCGTTCAAACCGGCTTCCTTGGCTTGTCGGACCAGCGGACCAACTTCGGTGAAGTAGCCGCTGAGGAAGAGGCCATCGGGATTCTTCGCCTTCAGGTTCGTGAGCAGGCCACTGAACTGCGTGTTGCCAGACTCATAAAACTGCTCGTCAATAATCTGACCGCCTTGCTTCACGAAGGAATCTCGGAAAGTCTTGCTGAGGTAAGTGGAGTAAGGTTGCTTGTTATCGGTAACCAACGCGACCTTTCTGAGTCCGAGTGCTTCATAGGCGAACGTTGCCATAACCGGGCCTTGAAGGTCGTCCGTGTAGCAAACTCGAAAGACGTAATCGCCGATTCCTGGAAGATCGGTCTTGGTGGCGCCGACGGCCACAACCGGGATTTTCTTCTCAGCAGCAGCATTGGCGATTTGGGCGGTGATTCCGCTGGCCACTTCGCCGACAACCGCGACACATCCCTTTGCGATGAGCCGTTCAGCCGCTGTCTTACCCTGTTCGGGAGTCGAGTTTGAATCTTCGACGATAAGTTCGATTTTCTTGCCGTTAACTCCGCCAGCGGCGTTGATTTCGTCAGCAGCGAGTTGAGCGCCGCTTTGACTATCCACGCCCCAGGGCTTTAGGGCCCCGTTGATGCTTGCGACCAAGCCAACCTTGATCGTATCGCCAGAGGGAGTTGAGCCACCCGTATCACCGGTGGTTGACGAGGCTGTCGAGCCGCCGTTGCATCCGGCAATCGCGACTGTGGCGGCTGCGATGGCCAACCATTTGATTGATAAGTTCATTTGTTTCACCTTCCTGAAACGCTCCGCACCGTCTCTTGATCCCTTGCGGAGAGGTTAAGAGTTGTAAAGTATACGGAATTTCGCACTGGAGCGCACTATGTCAAAATCTAGGGCAGCCATGAGCCTGTCCATCGACAAGATTGCCGAACTCCTTGGAGCCGATGCTGAATCGCTTCTCAATCACAAAGCCATCGTGGGCAAGGATCAGATCCACGTGCCCTCCGGTGACTTCGTTGATCGGGTGTTCTCCTCCTCCGATCGCAACTGCCAGACTCTGCGCAGTCTTAATCAGCTTTACAACACAGGGCGGCTCACGGGAACCGGCTACATGAGCATTCTCCCGGTTGACCAAGGGATAGAGCACTCAGGAGGGGCCTCATTTGCCAAGAACCCCATCTACTTTGACCCTGCGAACATTGTCGAGTTGGCTTTAGAAGGTGGATGCAATGCGGTGGCTTCCACCCTTGGGGTGCTTGGAGCCGTGAGTCGGAAATATGCGCACCGGATCCCGTTCGTTGTGAAGATCAACCACAACGAACTCATGACTTATCCGAACAAGTTTGACCAGATTCTGTTTGGTCAGGTTGAGCAGGCCTGGAACATGGGAGCAGCAGCGATCGGTGCAACGATCTACTTTGGCAGTGACGAAAGTGGTCGCCAGATCGTGGAAGTCTCTCAGGCATTTGCCCATGCCCACGAACTGGGGTTGGCCACGATTCTCTGGTGCTATCTGCGTAACCCGAAGTTCAAAACAGGAGGCGTTGATTATCACGTCGCTGCGGACCTTACTGGTCAAGCAAACCACCTTGGTGTGACCATCGAGGCGGACATCATCAAACAGAAACTTCCTGAGAACAATGGTGGTTTTACTGCCCTCAACTCGGGCGACAGTTCTTACGGCAAGTTGGATAAGCGCATGTACTCGGATCTGGCAACCGACCATCCGATTGATCTCTGCAGATATCAGGTGGTGAACTGCTACATGGGCCGATCGCCGCTCATCAACAGCGGTGGAGCGTCAGGTGAGAATGACTTGGCGGATGCAGTCCGAACAGCAGTCATCAACAAACGAGCCGGTGGTGCTGGTTTGATTAGCGGCCGCAAGGCGTTTCAGCGTCCGATGAAGGAAGGAGCGGCGATTCTCCAGGCCATCCAGGACGTCTATCTAAACGAAAGCGTAACCATCGCCTAGCGACAAGTTTTTTCGGAGTTTCTCTCCGGACTATGTTGACTTTTTTTGTTTTCGCTGGCGTTATAGATATGGTTGCCACGAAAAGCAAAATGGAAAAGGTCCCCCCTCGCGTTTGCAAGAGGGGACCTCGCCTTCAGGAGGCAGCTCAGTTTCCGATCTTGTCGTTAACTTTCGCCTTTTCTGGTGGGACTTGACCATCCCGCTTTGGTTCGGCAGCATTGCCACGGTTCTTGTCGTCGATCACCTTGGCGGTGATGAAGAACACGACTTCGCTGCGCACCTTCTGCTTGTCAGTCCCCTTGAAGAGTCGGCCGATGATTGGCAGATCTTTCAAGATCGGGATACCAGTCTCGGTTCGGCTCTCGGCGTCATTGATCAGGCCGCCAATCGCGATGGTCTCACCGTCTTTGATGTTGACGGTCATCTGGGCTTCCCGATTGCCAGTCTGGGGCAGTTGTCCGCCGCCAGGAATCGGGGTGAATCCTCGGAGCGTGCTCACTTGCGGTCGAAGATCCATCGTGATGGTTCCATTGGCCGAGACTCGTGGGAGCAAAGCCATGCGAACCCCGATCGATACCTCGCCAGTTGTGACGCTGATGCCGTTCTGTGTCGACTGAATCGACTCGACGTATCGAATCGTGTCACCGACGAACAATTCCGACTCACGTCCATCGAAGGCAAAGATGTTTGGTCTTGCGATCAAGTTGCCCTTGGTCATGATTGAGTCCAGCGTGGCCAGGACACGACTGTCGCTCGGTCCACCTGAGCCGATCTGAACATCAAGTCCGCCATTGTTTTGGCTAATCGTTCCGGTCACCATTCGGATCAGGTTGACGGAACCGCCAGTCACGATGCTCCAGTCGATTCCGACCTTCTCGGCATCTTGCTTGCTTAAGTCCATGATGCGGAGTTCGATCGCAACTTGTCGCGGACTGACATCGATTGCGGTCAAGTAGTTGAGCGCACGGTCTATCTGCTCCTTGGTTCCTCGGAGGACGAGTTTCATGGGCACTGCGGCTGGCTCGTTGTTTTGGAATGGTTGTGAAAGACCACTCGGATTTGCGCTTCCGGCCGCGCCGGAGGCACCAGCTGCTGCACCGCCGCCACCTTGGCCTCCTTGGTTACCCGAAGGAACTTGTGGCTTGTTCTCGTCGAACTGATCTGCACCCATTTGCTTTGCAGCGTTGGGCTTGAAGATTCTCGTGTTTCCTGCGGAGGCAGGCGGAATCGATACCACCAGGCCTGGCACGGCAACCACAAGTTCTTCGCGAAGCGCCCGGGGATCAAGGAACTTCACTTCATAGATCAGGTAGTCGCCACGATCGGATCCGATGTTTGCGTCGAGGGCGGCAAAGTCTGCGCTCAACTTGTTAACTTCAGACTCGCGACCGTAGAGCACGATGGCTTGCTCGCTGATGCTATTCACTGGTGTGGCAACGAGTTCGACGTTTCCGAGTAGTGCTCGATGGGGGTTGTTGGTGTCCAGATTGGCACCTGCGACTGCCTTGAGCAAGTCAACTGCCTTCGAGCCTCGCGGGTTGTAGACCTTTCGAACCATGGAGTTGGTTGATGGCACTGCAATCCCGAGTGCGCGGCAGATTTGTGCGTCCACTGCCTGAACCTGTCGCTCAATCTCTTGAAGTCGGTTGGCTGGGCCGATGACGACGACGTAAGGGTCTTTGCCAGCTTCTTTGGCGGACTTCGTTTCGATCGACATTTTGGTCGAAGGATCGGCGGGCTTGCCATCCCCGTTGGTCGGGTTCAAGTTCTCGGACTTCTCGACCTTGACTTCTTCTGATGGCAGGACGAGGTCAATACGACCTTCCGTGGTGTCAAGTACGGTGGACCGAAGGATAGCTGATTTAATCTGATTACCTTCGCCCGAGTAGATCGGAACGACTCGCGTTTCCAGACCTGCATCGACGGCACCGCCAACTTGACGCATGGCATCGGAGAACTTGGAACTCGCCGTCACCACAAAGGTTTTGCCAACCTTTGCATAACGAACACCAGCGAGGGTCGTGACCAGGTCAAGTGCTTCGTTGACGGTTACCCGTTCCAGGGAGACAGTCAACGTTCCTTTGACATCTGGCGATGTGACAATGTTGACTGCGGCTTGTAAAGCAAGCGCCTTAAGAATCTGGACGACTTCGGTGTTTACGAAGTCCAGCGAGACCATTCGTTCACGATGTTCAGCGACGGTTGCCCACGTCGGAGCGCCCTGTCGGGCGACCGGCTTGTTTGGAGCAGGCTCCAGCGGCGGCACTGAGTTCGGAAACGGCTTGCTTTCAATGGATCGAATGATCACATTGTTCGCCGCAGTGGCCTTCTGGCTCTCTACGGGGACGACGGAAGCACGTGAAGGTGTTGTCTGCCACGAGACCAGCCATCCATCTTCGTTCTCGGAGATGGAAGGTTTGACCTTCGGGTCCACGCGCAGTTGAACGCGGACCTTGGGTGGGCGCGGCTTGAACCAGGTGCTTTGGACATAACTCAGTCCATTGGTGCCGATCTTCTCGCGCTTCGCCTTCCCAACAAGGTTGGCATCGAACTCATAAACGAGCGACTTATTGCCTTGAGTGCGGATTTCGCGAGGCTTGCCCAGGTTGTCACCGAGGATCTGAACCTCGAAGCCTGAGCCCTTTGCGGCGGCTTTGAAACCGGTCAGTTTGGATGATCCGGCCAAGGACGTCGCACTCGCGATTGCCGCCAATGCTACTAACAGGTAACGGGTTCTATTTTTCATTGGTTGATCCTCCCACAGTAAGTGTTAGGGTTTTGTTCTTGTGTCGCACGACAACTTTGCCGCGCGAAATCGAAATGACTCGACTGTCGCCATCGATGGCTCCGCCTTCGCTGATGAGGCGCTGCGCACCATTTGCGTCAGTGAATACAGCCGCCGGTTGGGCCCCAGTGATCACACCGGAAACCCCGTAGCCAAATGCGGTCGGGTCCACCATCGGTTTGCCAGGTTCCAGCGTGATTCCGCCGTTGCCGGTCGGGTTTGGCAATGAGCCCATTCCCGGATCGAAAGGTGGCAACTTACCCGTGATTGACCCTCGAGGTCCGCGAGGCTGTGGCGCCGTCGTTGGGGGCGGAGTCGGCTTGATCTCTTGTGGCTTTGGTTGATACATGGAGCCGTCAAAAGGATCGCGAGCGGGCAGCGCGGCTGCGGCGACGATTGCGCCTTCATTGATGACGCCAGGGTCTTCACTTGCCACCGTTCCCGCCTCAGATTCCTTCGGATCTGTGGTTTGAGCGGTTGCCTTTGGCTTCTCCTTCTTCGGGGGCGCTGGCGGTTCTGATCCTCCCCCCCCGCACCGGGAGCCTCCAATCGCAAACCGGGCGATGCCCATACCCCCAAGGGCGAGTTTCTTTTTTTTATCCCTTCGGGGTTGCCTCCTGATCGCGCATGGCGGTCTTGGAGTCGCCCTCCTTCTTGTCAACCGGAGGGGTGAAAACGTAGGTGCGAAGTTCAATCGTCACCTCAAGTCCGGACATCACGTTGTTTTGTTCAGTCTTCGGAACGAGCGCCATTGTTCGCGCGGCAACGATCTTTGGGAAGGACTGTAGGGCCTCGACAAAGTTCATGACCGAACGATAACTTCCGCGTCCTTTGACTTCGATGCCAAGTTCAACGTACGGCTTTCGGGCCTTCTTTTTGTCTTTGTCCTTGTCCTTGCCTGGCTTGGATTGTTGCTGAGCGACTGGTCTGACGCCGGTCACGGCAATGCCGCTGGCCTTTCCAAAGGCCTCGAGTTCCTTCAGGAGCGTTGGGACGTAGGCCGCTTCGGAGACACTCTTCTCAAGGTGAGCGAGTTTCTCGGCACCGATGGAAAACTCTTCAGTGGCCTGAGCGAGTTCGGTCTTCAGAGCCTTCTCGTCCTTGTCTTCCTTCTTGAGTTTCTCGATGCGAGAAGCGGTGTCGGAGTTGTTGTTGAGCTGCCAATAGCAGGCCGCTCCACCAAGCAAAACCGTCAGCACGCCCATCGCGAGAAAGATGATGGGATTGGGTGACTTGTTCATGACTTCTCCTCCTCTTCTTTCACCGGCTTCTCTTCGGCCGTCCCCTTGATGTCCGTGGATAACTCGAACTCGATGTTTCGAGCGTTCGAAACAACTTTTTCTTGGGTGAACTTGAGTTCGACTTTCTCAAGGTCCTCACAGCCTTGCAGTCTGAGAATGAACTCGCCCACCAGTTCCTGGCGGCTGCTCATTCCTGAGAAAACCAATTGGATTGGCTTTGTGGGATCGGTTGCCGTGCATCTCATTCCGGTTAGCCACGTTTGAGGAGGCGTATGTTGGGTGAGGTGCCCGAGAATTCGAGTCCACTTACCGGTGGTTTCTTGTGCGGTCGTAAGCGTTGTGAGTTTCGGTCCGATGTCAGCAACTTGAGCGCGTAAGGTCTCAATCTCGTTGACAAGCGGTGCAACCTTTTGCGCCTTGGCCTTCAACCTCGACTCTTCAGAAGAGAGTTGATCGCCTTGGAACATCAGGAACCCAAACCCAGTTAGCGACAGACCAAATGATCCAGCGAGCCCGAACAGAAAGAGTCGTGCCTTCCGCTCGTTTGCCTTTTGAGTCAGTCTCTGTTCTTGGATTAGATTGATGAGTGGCATTTCGGATTCTCCTTATGCGGCCCTCCCAAACGCCCGCATGGCAAGTCCCGATGCAACTGACAACTCTAGACCACGACCGAACGATTCGTTCGCACCGTGGAAACGGGGGTTGTCAAAGATGCCGCTGGACAAGGCTTCTAGCCCGAGTTTCGCCGCGACGTACTCTGTGATGCCAGGCAACTTTGCGCCGCCTCCGCTCACGATGAGAGCGTCTACGTTGGGATTCTCGGTTTGGCCCTGTTGGGACTGATAGTAGTTGAGTGAGCGCCGGATCTCGCGAACGAAATCGTCCACGTGAGGTTGAAGCACTCGAAGCGGAGGATTCTCTTTCGGCTGGTCGCCGATGAGTTCCATCACGTTGAGTTGAGACTTGCCGGTCTCGGCATCGTCGTCCTCAAGTTTGAAGTAGTTCTTTAGCGCCTCGGTCAGCACTTGCCCGCCGTTGGGCAATGATCTCGTGATGACGAACTCGCCATCCCGGACGACGCTGAGGCTGGCGGACGCTGCTCCTACATCAATTAGGGCGATTGTTCGCCCGGTCCAGTCGTGAGCGGTGTCCGACTCTACGAGGCTGCGGTAAGCGGCAAAGGTCTCGACGTCGACGTTTTCGACTGCGAGGCCCGCATATTCGCAAGCCTTGATTCTGGATTCGACCACTTCGCGCGGAGCGGCGACGATGAGCACATCCATTTGATTTTCTTCGGCTTCGCGCAGAATCTCAAACTCGATATAACTCTCTTCGACGGAACTCGGTACATAGCGAGATGCTTCGTATTTAATTGACTTCCTCAAGGTTGTCTCGGGCATCTTGGGGATGCGAACATTTCGCACCACAACCGATCCACCGGCGACAGCAATGTTTGCCGTGTTCGCAGTGATGTGGCTATTGCGCAGCAGTTCTTTGATTGCTGCACCAAGCATCTCTGGATCGATAACGACCGACTCCTTGATACAGTCTTGAGGCGTCTTGATCCATCCGATCCTTCCCACCTTCCAACCCGCGCCACTGCGCTCGAGTTGGACCGCCTTTAGCGTATGGTGGCCAAGGTCAAGTCCGACATATGTTCGCTTCTTGAAAGGTGAAAATCCCATTTATGCACTCTCCTTCCGGAAGGCCTGCAACGTTAGCCATTCGTCGACTCCACTCTTCGGGAATCGCCAACGGCCGTCGATGTTGAAAGCCGGGATCTCGCCGTCTTGGGCCATTTGCTCAAGCACGGTCGCGTGGACGCGGAGGTATGAAGCAGCCTCTCGAAGCGTCATCATGCTGTGCTGGGTTGCCGAAACCGCTCGGAACAGATTGGTCAACTGTTCAGGGTTGAGGAACAACTCCAGTCGCACAACGCTTCCGGTGGTAACAACGGGTGCTTCAGGAATCGAGACTGGTTGAGCCGTGACCGCATCGACGGCAGCGTCTGCCTTCGAAGTGACGACTTCCAACTCGGGAGTGGGTTCTTCTTGTTGAGTCACGTGAGGGTACACCTGTGGTGTAGGGTCTTTTGAGGCGTGAGTCTCATGTTTCGTCGTCGAGGCTTGGCGGATGGCTTCTGCGAAGTTCATGCTGCTTTCCCCTGGCCGGTAAATTCGGCGATGATGTCGTGCATCAGGAAGCCGTCAATGTTCTTGGCCTTGTGGACCATGCCCATCAAGAGCGCATTGTCGGCGACCTGGCAAATGAGTCGCGGATAGCCTTTTGTGAACTTGTGGATCTCATAAATGGCATCCGGAGTGAAAATATTGGCTTCGCCCGTGTAACCCGCCACTCGAAGTCGGTGGAGAATGAGTTCACCGGTTTCGGTGACATCCAATGGTTGAATCGTGTGTCGGATCGCCAATCGCTGCTCAAGCGCAGGAACTTTGGCGATTTTTGCCCGAAGTTCGACTTGGCCAAGAAGGACAAGACTGATCAGGAACTGGTCGTTCATTTGGCAGTTCAATAGCAGTCGGAGTTCTTCAAGTGTCGTGGCAGACCGAATCAGGTGCGCTTCGTCGATCATCACCACGACTTGTGATCCACGCTCATAGTAGGCAAGCAGAGCCTTGTGGAGGTCGGTGACGAGCACTTGTCGGTTTCGACTTGTCGTCTCTACACCTAACTGCCCCAGAATCTCTTGAAGAATCTGGACCGGCGTCAAAATCGGGTTGACAATCAGCACAACCTTGAATCGAACCGGATCTAGCAAATCAAGCAACTTGCGGCTGACCGTGGTCTTGCCAAGACCGATGTCTCCGGCAAGCATCGCAGCACCCTTGTTGCGTGTGATGGCGTAATGAAGCATCATCAGCGCATCTTCGTGCTGACGGCTCATATGAAGAAACCGCGGATCTGGTGTTAGGCTGAACGGCGGCTCGTTCAGTCCCCAGTGGTTCTCATGCATCGTAATTCATCACCTCGACACGTATCCTAGTAACTTTGTCGGACAGTCGCAGCAAAAACCTCAGGGGGAGTTTTCAGATTGTCACTTGCAACTGGCACTTGGAACCGAGCGCCATCAAGCGGGTACCTTCTTTCTCATGGCGATACCCAAATCCCTCGGAAGCCTAGCGGGAAACTGGACGGGAGAAAGCGTCCTGCACCTTCCTTGGCTGCCTGAAGGAGAGCAGATCCTGGAATCCACGTCGACGCTCAACCTATGGGTAAGTGGCAGGGAGGATATCGCCGCCGCGCATTACACGTGGGAGCACGAGGGACACATTCAAGCGGGTGCGATTGTTATTGCGGCCTCTCCGCAAACCGTAACAGCGGGCTGGTCAGACACGTGGCACCAAAAGGAGGCAGTATTGGCCCTCTCAGGAAGCAACGACGACATCCTCGATGTTACGGCTCCTTATGCGAAAGATCAAGACGGACATTGGCAGTGGAGAATCAAACTCTATGGCGCTGAGATGAGTCTTTACTTAGAGATGTTCAACATCAGCCCGAACGTTGAAGAAACCTGGGCAGTACGCGCACAATACCGCCGCCAAACATGAACCGCCTGATCACCCTGCTTTTGATTGCGCATGCCGCGTCGGTCGCCGCGGGGCAAACCTGGGAGAAACTCATTGCTCCCGGGGTCACCTATCGGATGGAACTCGATTCAGGAGCGCCGAGAATGATTCACGCGGTGCGGGTGCTTCCTGATATGCATCCCGTCTCGACATTGCCCGAGTTAGCGCAGGGCAGAGTTTTTGCAACCGACCCGACAAAGGGACGCGAAACTGTTTCCCGAATGGCCGCGCGGACGGGTGCCGTGGTTACGATCAACGCCGACTTCTTTCCTTTCTCGGGCGATCCAGTTGGTCTGATGATTCGCGACTCCGAACTCATTAGCCTTCCGTTCAAGAATCGCAGCGTCGCGGTTTGGGGCAAGCAGGGAATCTCGTTTGGTAGCGTCGAGACCAAAGCGACCATCACCGCCGAGGGCGGCGACGAGTTGGTACTGAACGGACTCAACCAGGAGTGCGGCATCAATGAGATCACTCTGTTCACCGAGGTTTCTGGACAGGCTATGTGCAAGCATCCGAATCGCTTGTATGCGGTGCTCAAGCCTAGGGAGAACGCGCGGCTTACAGCGAATGGCCAGTTGGACGCTGTTGTGGACTTCCTTCTGGAGGGCACCGAGTCAGTGCCTATACAGCCGGGGAACATTTTGCTGGCGGCGAACGGCACGAAGACGCCTTGGCTAGCATCGCTTCGGCCCGGCCAGCGTCTGACAGTTCGTGCGAGAAGTGTTGGAATGGACCTCGGCAAGGTAGAGCATGCTATCGCAGGTGGCCCAACCTTGGTCCGGGATGGCAAGCCAGTTACTGATTGGTCCTTTCAGGGGTTTGGTGATTCCTTTGCGAACCGAAGACACCCAAGGACCGCGATTGGCCGTGGACCTAACGGCGAGATTTGGCTTGTTGCGGTCGATGGGCGTCAAAAGCTGAGCGACGGAGCAACCCTTGGGGAACTTGCCACCATCATGCTGAATTTGGGTTGTACGGACGCGATCAACCTGGATGGGGGAGGAAGTACCACCCTTAACTTGCTTGGGCTAACGGTCAATCGGCCCTCCGAGCAGACAGAGCGCGCCGTTGCCAACGGGATTGTCGTCATGAGTACCCTGCCTGCTGTTGAGGACTCGCCGTTTGTGATCGCTGCTCCGGAGCAAGTTGTGTCCGGAGATGTGATGACACTGGAAGTTCGGCGACCAGATGGCGTGGTTTTGCAGAACAGTGAAGTGCTTTGGGCGGCTTTGGGCAAAGGCTGGATTGACCAAGGAGGCAGGCTTCGCAGTAGCGATCCGGGCACGATCGTTGTACAGGCCTTTGTCAGGGGACAAGTTGTGACAAAGCAGATTGAGGTGGTGGCCAAACGATGAGGTGTCTGTTCTTGTTGCCTCTTTGCTTGTCCACAGTCTGCCTGGGGCAAACGTTCGATGAGTATCTCGCCCAGCGAAAGAAGTTTGGTATCACACAGGCTGTTGGTATCCAAACTCTGGAAACCCTGATCGGCACGCGAACGATCGAGGTTAAGGGGGTGGTCAAGGGTGTGTCTAGTGGTACTAGCCACTCGTTTCTCCTGCTTGAGAAGACCGATGGGGACTTCTTGACCGTTCAAGCCAGCAAGGTGCCCGAATGGCTCGCGGGCAATGAAGTGCCTGTTCGATTGATCGTCAAGGCGACACGCTCCGGGGAACTTGACGAGATACAGGCTCAGCTCTATTCGGCCGCCCCTGAGGCAAGGGTAGCAGCGCACGACCGCGAGGTGGCAGCAAGGATGGCAAAGACTCAGCCCAAACCGGGTGCCGGGGTCAAGCCGCCTAAAGGACGAGATTGGAATTTGGCACCGTCTTCGGCAACTCCGATTTACGCCGGGTTCATCAAGAAGCGCAACAAGCGATTGAGCGACGCAATGGCGACTCACATCGCTGAGGGCATCATCGGATTTAGTCTGCGTTACGGTGTTGACGCCAGGCTGATCATGGCCATGCTCATCGTGGAAAGCAACTTTAATCCAACGGCTGTCAGTTCAGCCGGAGCAATGGGGTTGGGTCAACTTATGCCGGGCACGGCGAGAGGAATGGGGGTTGGTAACGCCTTCGATGCACATGAGAACCTGTACGGCACCGTTCGCCTTATTCGAGGCCATATCAACAAGTACCAGCAGAAGACGGGGAACGACTTTGACGGGCTCATCCTGGCCCTTGCGGCGTACAACGCTGGTTCTGGCGCAGTCCGAAAACACAACGGAGTTCCCCCTTACCGAGAAACCCAAGCCTACATTCGGAAGGTGATCAGTTACTACGATCAACTGAGGGGCCGACGTTAGAGGTCGTCATCCAAACCACCTTCAAGATCGGTTTCCAACATCTCTTCCATTTCGTCAGCCATATCTTCGTCCATCGCTGAGCCCAGTTCACGAACCAGATTCCTCATTTCGGAGGTCGTGTCCGGTTCGCCGAAGTGCTCCAAGCGATCCGCAATTTCATCAACTCTTTGATCCTCGCGACGAAATTTAGCGACCTTGCTTACGAGTCGACTTGTTTGATCTGATCCGCAGTTTGGGCAAGTCTCATTGACCGCTTCTGCGACCATGCAGACCATGATGGCGCACTTATGACCACACTCCTTGCAGAGAAAATCGAAAATCGGCACCCCTAAATTGTACGGTGCCGGAGCCACGAATGGCTCCGGACACCGTCCCCCTCCTTTGCTTGCTGCTTTTCTTGCTTGCGGTTTAGAAGACGTTCCAGCGAGCGACGTCCAGGCTGTGAAGCCAGCCGTCTTGAGAGGGATCTTCGTCGTTGATCGGAGACCATCGCACTTTCGACTTCAAAAGTCCGCCGCTGTTGATGAACTGCGACCCCGAAACGTAGAGGCGGCCAGCCGAGATGTCAGTACTTGACGCGGTGGTGCCGCTCATGAACTGGTAGGCATTGGACGTGAAGTTGTACACATAGATCTCTTGGGCAAGACCAGGCCGTCCAACACTTGCCTCTACTTCAAAGCGCATACCGCTAGGAGTGGAGACTGAAGTCGTTCCCGACATTTCCACTTCGGCCTGAAGGTTTGTAGCGTCGTTGAACATGGAGAATCGGACATTATCGCTCAGCGCAAGGTCACTTGCGCCTCCTTCAAACGCCTCACCCTGTAGAACGGTAAGCGTATCGACGTTTACGGGTTGACCGATCGCCACGTTGTCGTAGCCGCCCGCGTTACCTGCGTTCGCGCCGCCAACAAAGAGTCGGAAGTCCGTGGGAAGCGGTAGTGCGCTCGCTGATCCACCCTGAAGGTAGCGCTCTGCTTGATCACCTTGTGTTGCCCCGGAGCCGAGATCGTAAACCTTCATCTCGTTGACTCGGTTGGTCGCAAAATCAACTGTAAGTGCGACGTGATACCAACGATCCAGCGAAAGGACTTGGAATGGGTTGTAGTTGTTTATGGGCGAGCCCAACGAGTCGTAGGCATTGAGTTGTTGGGTCCAACCTGTGGGCGTTGCCGCAACATCCCAAACGGCAAGGGAAATGAATCCCTTGGTTGTAACGCTGTCCTGAGTTGATACGCTACCAGCATTATTTGAACCGAGTCCTGCCGCGCCGTTGTACTTGAAGCAAACGTCGTACTCGAACACATAGGCTCCGGATAGGAAGGCGAGGGGGCGTTGGGCGCGGCCCAACAAGGTACCGGGACCGACAAAGCCAGCAAACTGACTGCCGCCCGCGGCGTTGGTTGCCATTGTTAACCCGTTGCCAGCATAGGTGTAGCAGTTGAAGTCCGCCGAGTTTGCGACTGCTGGCGTGTACCACAAGTTCTGGCCCGCCAAGATCGTGCCACCTGAAGAGCCAGTGAAGCCTTCGCCCGCCTCAAAGCCGGTTGCGTAGCCTGCGAATGAATGGGCAGCAAGAGCACCCATTGACAATAACGAGAGGGTTCGAAATCCCTTAGTAAACATATTCATCCTCCGAAAGTACATACCATGGGCTCACCCACATGGGTAAGCACGCCAGACATTACCAGTGTCTGCCTCCTTACCTTATCACGAAAAGTGTGGTTTGTTACTAGTATTTATGCTGGAAAATCGTTTTCGTTCGAACCATTCGGTTCCAGCACATCCAAGAACACGCCGAGTGCACTGATGCCAATTGTGAAGAGAAGGGTCATGGCGCAGCCGCTTGCCGTGTTGCCAGTTGAGAAGTGAATTCTTGACTGAGGGTGTATCGGCACCGTTTCAGTTTTGCTCGTCCATGTGTTGTCTACGGTCACGCTGTGAAGCCCTGGCGGGACTGAAACCTCAAGGCTATCTCCGAAGTTCAATGTGCCGACATGCTTCTCGTCAACTAGAACGCGGACGATTCGGTGGGCACAGTCTCGGGGATCCATTCGACGAAATGAGAGAGTCGCCCAGAGATCGCGTTGCTCTGGTGACTCCTCAAGTTCGATCATCTTTGAATTCTACGCGACTTCGATCCACCATACTTCTTACGTCATGCCAGTGGCGCAATCCCGCATTCAACATGCCTTCGAAAGATTGAGCCAGATCCCTGGGTTTGTTGAGCGAGGGGATCAGCAGCAACTTGCCCTGCTCATATCTGATTGTATTGAAGGAGGGCGTTCTGGTGCGTATGAGGCCCCAACCGGGTTGGGAAAGTCGCTCGCGGCGCTAATCCCTGCGGTCGCCAACGCGATTGAATCGGGAAAGCGGACGGTCGTTTCTACCTACACCAATGTTTTGGCAGAGCAGTATTGGCGCAAGGATCTTCCACTTGCCTTGAGTCTCTTTGATGATCCTTGTCCCACGGCCTTCTTGATTGGCAAACAACGTTACGTCTGCCTTTCTGCTTTGGCTGAGACATCTGCCAGCGCCTATCTGCAGTTCAAGCAAGATGCCGTTCTTGGAATCGAAACCGAGTTTAGGAATCTGGTGAAGCGTGGAGCCCGGGAACTCAATGCCCTGTGGGACCAAGTTTCAGTTCCGGCGGTGTGCCCGGCACGACTGTGCCCGTTGTACAACGACTGCACCTATTACAGCGCTCGCCGCAAGGTCGAAATGGCAAACGTGGTCATTACGAATCACAGTGTGGTTCTCCAAGATGCCCTGCTTCGACAGGCCTCAGGAAACGAGATGTCGATTCTTGGAAAAATGGACTTGTTGATTCTCGATGAAGCGCACGACTTTGCCGAAGCGGCGATCAATGCCCTTGAGTACGAAATCAGCGACTCCAAATTGAACCTGATGATCGGCTTGGCAAACCGGATGGACCAGGCGTTGCTACCGATTGCCACCCAAGCAAGAGAAGCCCACGAATGGACCAGCGATGTCGAGACGTTTCGACAGAGACTCCTTCGGGCCAGGCGAGATTTGGCCTCCCTGGGAGGCTTGATTGGTCGGACCGGCATCTTTGGGGCCTCTCCAGAGCCTATCTGGAAACACCCTGAGGTCTCTCGCCATGCGATTGCCGATCCGGCGGAGATTGAGCGTTTCGCGGAGGTCCTTGGCGGCGAATGTAGCGAGTTTGTTACGCTGGCCGAAAAGGCTCTCGTTCGTTGGCGTAACGCGGATGGCACTTCGGCAGAGACCGCTGATGTAGCAAGAGACACGATTCGAAACTACTCGATGTATCTTCGAGAGTTTGCCGACCAGTGCGCGTTTCTTGCCAAAAGGCAGTCCCACGAAGGGGATGTTGCGGTGTCATACCTGGGCGGTGAGAGTCTGCCCCTGATTCGTCGCGCAACGGTTGGCTTGGATGGTCCGCTGCAGTCCATGTTGTGGACAAAGGTTCCCACGGTAAGCCTTTCAGCAACCTTGGCCTTGGAAGGGACCTTCGATTACTTCAAGCGCACGACCGGCGCGAGCCCAGAATTTGAAGAGGTTCTGCCCAGCCCGTTCGACTTTGCTTCCCAAGCCTCGCTCTATCTGCCTCCGATGGGGAGGATTCCCGACCCCGCCACAGCAAGGGCCACCGGGCAGGAAGCAGCCTATTACGCGGCCATCGCCAAGGAACTTCAAGAGATCATTCGAACGGTTGGTGGTCGTACTCTCGCGTTGTTTCACAGTCGCCGCGAGATGGAATCGGTGTTCGAACTGATTGAGCCGATGGAGGATTACCCAATTTTGCTTCAGCGCAAAAGTGGAGTAGCGTCTACGGGAGAGCGGTTCAAGTCTGAGGTTCAAACCTCACTCTTTGGATTGAGATCATTCTGGACCGGATTTGACGCTCCTGGAGAAACGCTGTCGTGCCTTGTGATCGTCCGAATCCCCTTCGAAGTGCCGATTGACCCTCCAGCGGTTGCCCGTAATGCCTGGATTCAATCGAAGGGAGGGAATCCCTTCCTTGATCACTCCTTACCCCAGTCTAAACTGCTGGTTCGACAAGGTGTGGGCCGGCTAATTCGGAGTACGGAGGATCGCGGGGTTATGGTCATTCTGGATCCGAGAATCCACACGAAGAACTATGGCCAAGATTTCATTGCGAATCTGCCGCCAGGCTTGAGAACCTATAACGACATCGCTGATGCGGCTGGCGCAGTTGGACTTTGAATCCAGTCCAAACATGAGCGCAATCCCCGATCGCCACACGTACCTGAGACGACCAAGGTGGCGTTAGATTTGGTGGGCAATACGAATCGTGATTGGCTTGGTTCGACCTGCTCTCGATATCGTGATAGAGCAAACTCCATGGAGCGCCCGTAGACTTCAACGTCCCGCTGCAACCGTCGCGCCAGACAGATTTCAGGGTCGGTCTCCACAAAAACCCGGTGACTGGTTAAACCGATTAAGTCCCGCCAGAGCAGGGCGAACAGCCCCTCAACGACGACGAACGGATTCGCATAGATCGGCTCTGGAGTTGGGAGCCGTTCGAAAGCCGCGGCATCGTAGACCGGTTTCAGAATTGTCTCACCGCGAGTGAGTTGGCTTAGTTGCTCGGTAAGCAGTTCGTGCTCGATCGCATCGGGAGCGTCAAAATCCACTCGCTTGCGAACGTCGAGAGGCAGGTTATCGAACGGGCGATAATAATCGTCGATTGAAAGGTAGGGGGCGTCAAGTTCAGTCGCCAATCGACGAGCCAGCGTTGTTTTCCCCGAACAGGAGATTCCGCCGATAAGAATAATCGTGCTGGCCACTTCGGATGTCAATTGTGGAAGAAATCTAAGCCGAAAAGCACGGTAATAGTGTAAAATACTAGAACGCTGCCGTGCAGCCTTTTTTCAGTTCCTCACCCAGTTTTGGGTCGCCAGGTGAAGAAAGATGATTTATCGCCCCCTACGTTACGAGCAAATTATGCGTGCAGCGGAAAGTTACGACGTCCGAGCAAGACGCATGTTTGGGGGAATGGGCGTCTATACCGGCGAGCGGATGTTCGCCTTTCTCATCGGCGAGGATATCGGCCTGAAGTTGTCGCCTGAAGACGTGATTGAGGCACTCGAACTTCCAGGAGCAGAGCCACTGAGACCTTCGGAGGACGCTGAGCCGATGAAGGATTACGTTCGGATGCCGCGTTCCGTGCTTGACGACTACGTCCAGTTTGTCCACTGGCTTGAGCGAGCGATTTCTAACGCCCAGCGGCGTGTCAACAGTGCCTAGTGCCTGGCATACCAATCCTCTGCTACCACAAGGTCGGCCCAATCAAAGAAGTTGGTCGCTTTCTCAACATTGAGCCCGCACGGTTTAAACAGCAGATCGACTTCTTTAAACGTCGGGGGTTCCACTTCATTCTGTCCCGCGACCTACCAAAATGTGATTTCCAGGGCAAACAGGTCTGTTTGACCTTCGACGACGCCTACGAGTCCGCGTTGACGTATGGCCGGGAGGTAATGCTCGCCTCAGGAGTACGCGCTACATTCTTCGCCGTGTCCGAACGTCTGGGGAAGACATCTGACTGGGATGCCGAAATAGCGCAGCCCCTTGCGGATATCGGCTCGTTGATTGAGGCACAATCACAAGGTTTCGAAGTTGGCAACCACACCGCAAGCCACCCCCGACTGAACCAATTAGACTCCCTGCATCAAGCCGAAGAGATCTTGCAGGCTGCGAAAGCGCTCCGAAGCCTTGGCCTGCAAGTCAATTCGTTTGCCTATCCCTATGGCTTGCACAACGCCTCAGCCTGCAATCTCGTCGCCGACTCTCACCAGGTAGGTTTGGCCTTGGGAAAGCGCCTTGCGACTAACACCGATCCTCTTGACGCTCTTCCGCGATTTGTCGTCTCGTACAGTGACTCCGTCCCCATGCTGATCTACAAAGTCTGGGTGCGGAACACGTTGCGCTCGAAGAGGTAACTTTCCTGAATGGTCATCGCCCTTGCCTTGGCATTGCTGCCAGAACCCAGCCCAGTTTCGCTGGAAAAGGGAGCCGTGTTGGGTGTTCCAGTCAGTTCGATCAAGGTTAATCTGAAGTCGGCACGAGTCGGGTTAATCTTGGCCGACGGGTTTCCTGGAACGGATCAGGACTTTGCCTCAATGATCCGCAAACACCAGCCCTTGGTTGCGGTCAATGGAGCCTACTTCTCCAAGGAGACGCTCCTTCCCATTGGTGACCTGGTCCTCAATGGCCAACTCGTTCACTCGGGACGGATGGGTACGGCACTCACGTTTGGCGAGGAAGGAAAGCCTGACATTCAGCGAGTGGTCCGGCATAAGACGATGCGATGGGAAGGGTTTCGGACCGTGCTAGCCTGTGGTCCTGCCTTGATTTTGGATGGCAAGGTGGACGTTGATTTCGCGAGCGAGGGATTTCGCGATCCGCATGTGACAGGTTCGGCGCAGCGAATGGCGGTGGGATACACCGTGGATAACCGCTTGATCATCGCTCATATTCGGAAGGCAGTGACGTTTAGCGAAGAGGCCAAGATCATGCGGGAATTGGGTTGCTTTGAAGCCATGAACCTCGACGCAGGTGCGTCGCTTGCTATGCACTTCGACGGCAAAACCGTTACGAAGCCGGGTCGGAAGTTGACGAACTTGCTTGCGGTTTGGAGTGACTAGAGACGAGACCTAGTTAGGAATCGTGAAGAACGAACCCTTGTGAATCTTGAAGAGCCAGATCGGGTTTCCCACATCATCTCGGCCGGTGTACGGACAGACTCGAATGTCCAAGCCCTCATCAAAGTGCAGTCGCCAGGGCTTGCCAGCCTTCATCTCAACACGGATCTGACTACTTCCAACCCGCTGTCGCAGTTTGCCGTCAATCCAGTCAAACCACTCCATACTGAAAGTGTCGCGGTTCAAACTTTCTCCGACGACCGAAATGCCCCGGCTGAGGGGCCCAAAGAAGTTCACGCGGATTCGGAAGTCCTTCAGTTCAATCCAGTGTGATGTAACCTTTTCCCCGTCGCTCGTTTTCGCGGCTTCCTTTCTTCCATTCGAGAGTGGGAGTCGCGTTACACCGCTGTCCGTTATCTTCCCGATACCGACCTCCAAGATGGTGTGGCCAATTTTGTAGGCGACGTCGGCGGGTTCCGGCCCGGGAGTCTCCTTATCGATTTGCTTCTTAAGATTGGCGTTGATCGTTGCCTGCTGAATCGGTGCGGGCGTTGGAGCAGGCTCGCCACAACCCAGCAACAGCAGAACAAGTGGAAGCAAGCCGACGAGACGCATTGCCATATCCTAGCACGCGCACGGTGTTAGGTCAATAAACTGCGCCGCTCTTCCAACTTGGCCAACTTCTCCTTGAGTTCCGACTCCAAGGAGCGATCGCGTTCGATAATCTCGGGTTTCGCCCTCGATACAAAGTCCGGGTTGTTCAGACGCGCAGAGAGCTTGGCGAGGTCGTCAGCGGTCTTGGCGAGGTCCTTGTCGATCTTGTCGCGGAGTTTTGCCTCGTCAACGAGTCCGTCTAACGGCAGGTGAAGGTCGATGCCCTGCAGCGTTGCCGAAATCGACTTGCCTGAGGGGCGTCCAGGCTGCAACGATCCAATCCAGCCCTGCGACGCCACCATTGCCTCGTTGCCTCCAAGGTCGCCCTCGAAGTAAGCCGTCGGAACTGACTGCCCAGGTCCGATATCCACAGCCGCTCGCAAGGCTCGAAGTTCGCGAACAACATCGAACAGCCGCTCGACCTTGGCTTCAACCTCTGAATCTGCGTACCACGCTGGTAACTCAGGCCACGATGCAGACATGAGGAATGGTGACTTTCCAGTCAACGGAAGGTGTGAGTACACCTCCTCCGTGATGTGCGGCATGATCGGGTGCATCATCTTGACGAAGGCATCAAAACAGGTTAGGAGCACCTGTTGAGGCACCTGTCTCTGCTCGGGGTCATTGAGACGAGGCTTCGCAACTTCGATGTACCAGTCGCAAAGTTCTGACCAGAAGAACTTGTAGAGGGCCTGAGCTGCGCTTTGGCAGTCGTAGGTTTCGTAGGCTTCGCTGACGATCTTCTCAGTCGCATACAGCCGCGAGAGAAGCCATTTGTCGACGTCAGCAAGCCCCGCCTGAAGTCCGGTCTCCAAGTGCGGGCTAAAGCTGGCGCTTTCGTCAACGTTCATCAAGACGAACCGGACCGCATTCCAAATCTTGTTGCAGAAGTTTCGGGCGTCGTCGGTTCGGCGATCGCTGTACCGAATGTCCTGGTTGTAGCCTGTCTGACTGAGCAACGTGTATCGAAGTGCGTCCGCGCCCTTCGTCTCGATGATCGTCATCGGATCGACCCCGGTGCCCAGTGACTTGCTCATTCGGCGTCCATCTTCCGTGAGCACGGTCGCGTAGATATACACGTCTCGGAAGGGGACATCGCCAATAAAGTCCACTCCCATCATCACCATCCGGGCGACCCAGAGGAAGATGATGTCCTTGGCGGTAACCAATAGATTGGTCGGGTAGTAGGTGGCTAGGTCTTCGCTCGTGTTCGGCCATCCCATGGTGGCAAAAGGCCAAAGGCCAGAGGAAAACCACGTGTCGAGAACGTCTTCGTCCTGTCGAACGATCTTAGCGTCGCCAGCCTTTGCCTGGGCATCATCCCAACTCATTGCAGCGAACCCTGTGCCGTCTTCGGTGTAGTAGACCGGAATGCGGTGTCCCCACCAGAGCCGTCGGCTGATGTTCCAGTCGCGTATGTTCTCGAGCCAGTCCTCGAAGATCGAGGCGTAGCGCTCGGGCACGAACTTTACTCGGCCCGACTTTGAGGCTTCCATCGCCACCTTGGCGAGTTCGCCCTGCTTACAAAACCACTCATCCGACAGGAGCGGCTCAATCGGTTCTCCGCTACGTTCGCTCACGAGCAAGGGGATTTCGTGGTCTTCAATCTTAACCAAGAAACCCTGTTCCTCGAGATCGGCAACGACTGCTTTGCGAGCCTCAAATCGATCCATTCCCGCGTACTTGCCACCTTCCTCAGTGATCTTTGCGCTCTCATCCAGGAGGACTGGCATGGAAAGGTTGTGCCGCACTCCGACTTCAAAGTCATTCGGATCATGGGCTGGAGTGATCTTGACCGCACCAGTCCCGAACTCAGGATCG
>CALMEF010000032.1 GCA_937862825.1 uncultured Armatimonadota bacterium | reverse complement strand
TGCCATAGTTGCGCGTGAGTCTGAAGCACGGGGGCTGAATATTGAAACCGTCCTAGGTAACGCAGAGTCGATGCCATTCGAAGATGCAACCTTTGAGGGCGTCACCTGCCGCGTAGCACCGCATCACTTTGCGAACCCCCAGCATTTCGTGAACGAGTCGTTCCGAGTGCTTGCGCCGGGAGGGTGGTTTCTTCTCGTTGATACCATCGGAATCGATGATGATCCTGGAGCCGACGATGCGCTGAACTCGTTTGAGGCACTCCGCGACCCGTCGCACGTTCGGGATTACACGGTTGCACAGTGGATTTCGTGGGTTGAGTCTGCCGGCTTTGAAGTTCAGTTCACGTACCGGGCGTCGTTTCGTCACGAACTGGAAGATTGGATGGATCGAATGAGCGTCTTGGAGCCCGCTCGAACCATCTTGCGCAACACGGTCAACTTCTCAACGGGTGCCCTCATGGACTACTTCCAACCGGAGAACGGGACGTTCCTGCTGCACCAAGTCACGTTGCTTGCCGTTAAGTAACGGATTGGGTCTCGGGGTGTTTCACGCAAAGGCGCAAAGATCGCAAAGTTAAGCAGCCGATCGTTCTCTTGGCGTCCTTAGCGGGCTCTGTGTGAAACTCCTCGCAAGGGAGTTCCAGGATCGGCTCACCTTACTTGGCCAACACTGTTAACCTGCGTGAAGGGACTCACGCAAAGAGCGCTAAGATCGCGAAGTTAGTTGAGTATCTTCATTCCTTTGCGTCCTTAGCGAGCTCCGTGTGAAACTCCTTGCAAAGGTGCAAAGATCGCACGCACCCACCTGACTACTGACTTACAGACTCACCACCCTCGAACTGACTCAGGGGAATCTGGCAAGCCTGCTTGCAAAACGCCAGAACCGTGTCGCTATCCTTCCTCGGCATCGCTGAAAGGACATTTGAGATTCCTGTGAAGTTCTTTCTTGCGGCTTCGAGACTAGACTTCACCTCAGCCATGCCCCCGCCACTGTCTTTATAAGATTCGATGTCGGCCTCGTTCTCCTTGGCCACCGTTTCCACCTTGTCGATCACTTTCTTCACGTCAGACGTCACTTGTTTTGGAGCGGATGGTTTCTTAACCCCGAGCAAGGCGGCGATGGACTCCTCGACGTTAGCATTGGTCTCCGAATACGAGATGTTCCAGATCGTCCCACCGCCGGAGAAGGCGCGGCCGATGTCGCAGAACTCGTTTCGGAATGATTTCATCAGGGCGCGAAGTTTGGCAATCTTGAAGACGGTCGATTGCGGCGTCTTTGCCATCGCCTTATCGTTCAACCGCTTGATCGCATCGCCGTAAGTTTCACAAGCGTCCACCATCGCCGCAGTGCTCGAACCGAACTTAACGGAAAACCGGTTCACGAAGCGACTGAACCCGAGTTCAAGAATCTGCTTGTCGGTCAGTCCCATTTTCGGGTCATCTTGAGGCGACGTAAGGATGACAATCGCAGCGAGGACGGAGATCATGAGGTTAGTTTGGCACCAGTTGCTTAACTAGTGGCATACTCGCCTCAATTGACTGTTACGGTGGGTCAAGCGGGAAGAAGCCAACTGTGTGAGCTTTTTGGTTGGGGTCCCATCCACCCATTGCAAGCGACAGGTAACCCCTTGAAGTCGTCATTTGCGAAGGGCGAACCCAATTCTCCGCTTCCGTTGGTGAAGAGAATCCCAGGTCCCGATACATCAACCGGGCATCCCTTACGATTTCATCCTTGAACTTCTCAGGCAGATTGGCAAAGTTTGACTCCTTTGGTATGTCGTTGCCAAAGCCAGCGTCTCTTACAGCCTTCTTAAGTTCGCTCAAGTCACTTTCATACTCATCAATCAAGTCCTGTATGGGTCGGAGTAGGGCTTCCAGATCGGTCGTCACCTTCGCGAGAGATGATATCCGCAAGCTAGAGGCGGGTTGCACGACGAACTGACTTAGTGGCCCAATATTCAGTTCTGAGAGGCTGGTTTGCAACCTCTTGAATCCCGCCGCCAACTCTGCATCCGTTGGTTCTCGGTCTCCGGTGATTACGTCATGTCCGTTGATCTTAGGGCTATTGGCATTGAGAATGCCAGTCTTACCTTGGCCCTTAAATGTCGCGGTTACGGACGCCTGGAAGCCGAACTTAAGCGAGTCACTTTCAAAAATGTGGCGTGTTCCGGCATCTAGCGATCCTGCCATAGAAAGGAGCGCAGCCTTAACCGAATGCCTTTCCTCCGCAGTTAAATCCTTCAAGGAAATGCTTGTTTCACCCTTTACTATTGCCCTCGTCATTACGGACAACAACTGGCGATGGCACCTGATCGCATCTGCTGGCCAAAGCGACTTGGACAAAAGGAACTGGTAGCTTTCACCTTCTAGATGTAAGAAGCCCGTTGCCGACTTGTCCTTAGAAACACTTGACTCCTTTGCAAGTTTCGACAGGTCCTCACTCTTGAGTCCCTGCCTGGTAACAAAGACGAGCGGCTTGTGCTGAGTGCTCATTGCCAATGTAACCAGGACAAAAGCCGCTCGAAGCATCATGAACTAGTTACCTCCTCCGGGGTTACCTTGTAGGTCAATCAGCCGATACGTCTTTGCACTCGCCACCTCCCATAAACGATCTCGAGATGCGAAAACTAGAGGATCTCCCGTGCTTTGCCATATCTCATCCCCGGTTTCCCGAGTAAACGGCACGTAATCAAGCCGCCTCTTGTAGGCGGGGACCGATTCGCCGCCACCTGAGTACTGACTAGAAACTGACTGATCACCTAATGTTGCGAATAGAGTTGACCAACTCGGGCCCGTACTTGGATTATCGCCTGACACAACCCGTTGCCAAGTTGCGTTATGCGGACCCCATGCGGGCACCGTCTGGGATCCCCCTGTATTGTTGTCGAACGTGTTCAAGTGGAACTCAACATTATCCGTATCAACGTCAGAATATACGCAATTCCATGACGTGATTGTCGCGACTAATAGCACATAACTAAGCATTTTTAACGTTACCCCCCCCGTGAAAATGTCAACCCCAATTTGCTCTATTGGGACAACATCTTTGCATTCTCCTAGTTGCCTTGCCTAGGCCGAAGGGTACCCGTGGACAAGAGAGGATCGGCAAACGCAAGCCCGATCTTCCTTCAAATTGCTGAGAGACAGTCATGCCACATGTCAAAATATGGACCCTGAACTCAAAACTAGACATTCTAGAACCTGGCCTTGTCCCCTACACTGAGGCCGTCGCCCTTCAAGAGTCCGTCCACAAGGAAGTCCTTGAGGGTTCAAGACCCGACACGCTCATCTTGATCGAGCACCCTCCAGTTTTAACTCTCGGGGCAAACTTTCATGAGTCAAACCTGTTGATGCCCGTGGAGTCCTACTCAGCCAAAGGCATCGAGGTCGTTCGCACGGGACGCGGAGGAGACGTCACCTTTCACGGGCCCAACCAACTGGTTATCTATCCCATCTTTGACCTGCGGAAGCACGGTCAGGACCTCCATAAGTATTTGAGGGATCTTGAGGAGGTCATCATCCACGTGCTCTCGAAGTTCGAGTTGGAAGGGTTCCGCTTTCCACCCCACACCGGCGTTTGGGTAGACCGAGCCCTACCCCGCAAAATTGCAGCGATCGGCATTCAAGTCAAACGGTGGGTCTCGATGCACGGCATCGCGCTGAACTGCAACAACGATCTGTCCCCGTTCGACCTGATCGTGCCGTGCGGGATTGAGGGATACGACGTGACTTCAGTTAGTAAGGAGACTGGGAGGGATGTTTCAACTGAGATGGCAAAGCCCCTCGTGATCGAGGCTATACAGAAGGTGTTCTTCGCTGACTGATCAGTCTGATCTGACATATCCGTCCGATCCGACCGATCCGACAAAGACCTACTTCGGAAATCCCGGCGCGGTCAACAAGAAGTGAGCCTGTCCTTGGTGATAGCCAGCATGAAACGCCAGCCTCGCCAGCGCTCCAGTCCCGTCAATCATCGGCCCCAGAGCGCTTTTAATCGTCTTTCCTCGAACCTCATCTGAGGGCGCTGTGATCACCGGCTCGACCATGCCGCGGCTGAGTTCCAAGCATGAAATGACGAACTCGGGGGTCATCTCTTCCACTTTGAACGGAAAACCAGCCTCGTTGACCACTCCTTCTGTCGCGGCAGATTTGAGGCGCGACCCCAACTCGTCCAATTGAAGGTCAAGTAGTTGTGTGATGAACGAGACTTCGACCCCCGCTACGTGTAGCGCGGCCTCAGCCAAGGTCAACGTCCCAGGATGCATTCGCCAGTTCAATTGGTCGTGCCGAAGGTCCTTCAGAGCGTCCACAAAACGGCCACGCGACAGATTCCAAGAGACGGCAAAGTCAGACATCGTCTGAATAGGTTACTAGGTCAGATCAACGGACCGATAGGCCTCGATCAAGGCGCGCTCGCCTTCTTTGCCCGGTTTGGCGTTGCCATGCTCCATTCCCATCACGCCTGTGAAGCCCTTACTCGCGATGTGCTTGAACACGTTCTTGTAGTTGATTTCACCTGTGGTCGGCTCGCGACGACCCGGATTATCGCCAATCTGGAAGTAGGCGATCTCTGACCACGCTGCATCCATGTTGGGGATCAAGTTACCCTCGTGAATTTGCTGGTGGTACAGGTCATCCAAGATCTTGCAAGAAGGGCTGTCAACTGCCCGGCAGATCATGAATGCCTGCGCGACCTTGTTGAGGAAGAGGTTCGGGTGATCCCGATAGTTAAGGGGCTCAAGGACCATCACAAGTCCGTGGGGCTCGAAGATGTCGGCGCCTTGCCGAAGTGCCTCGATAACGTTAGCAGTTTGGTAGCCAGGCTCAAGTCTAGGTTCGATGACACCAGGCACGACCGTCATCCACTTGGCACCGACGCGCTTGGCAACTTCAACCGAGTCCTTACAGTTCTGAATGAACCGGTCAAGATGCTCTTTGCCGCCTGTCGTAAGTGTGGGCTTGCTCCAGTCAATGTCGTTAACCACGAAAACGCCCATCGTGATGCCCAGGTCGCGCATGGCCTTGCCCAGTTTTTCCTGATCCTGAGGACTGCGTCCGCGCATGCCGTTGTCTTCCCAAGCCGAAAATCCTTCGTCGGCAGCAAACTTCAACTGATCAACGAGGTCATTGCCAGCGTGGTTCTGGAACATTCCAAAGTGCGGTCCAAACTTCATTTTGAACTTGGGGTTCATGGGCTTTTCTCCAAAGGCAGGAAGGACGGACGACGCGGCAAGTGCTGCACCGGCACGCATAACATCTCTTCTGCTCAACATGGTGCTCGCGAGTTTATCACCGTCTGGCGGGTAAGTTGAAACCATGATTCAGGCGGAATCGCTGCGGACGCTAGAAATGAGCCTTGCTGGACCAGCGAAAACAGAGATTCGTTATGAGTTGATGGAAGTTGAACAACAGTCAAACTCCCAAGCTCGGCGCGTCTTGATTAACGTCTTCGTGAACGGCCCATCAACTGCGAATCCACAGGCCAAAGGCTTCGTTTACGGACTTTGGCGAGAGGATTGCGTGGAGTTGTTCATTGCCAATCGAGACACAGGTAGATACGTAGAGTTCAACTTCTCGCCTAGTGGTGCCTGGTGGAGTCGCGTGTTTGAGGGGATTCGAATGCCCGCCAACTCCGAACCTCCACTGTGTGAGGCAGTTGGACATATGGGGAACGAATCTTGGTCTGTGGAAGCCTCAGTTGAACTGGACACGATTCGCGCCGCAATCGGGGGCGACCCGAGCACTTGGGTGGGAAACCTCATTGTGTTAGTCGGAGGGTGCGATGACACAGACCCTGATCTGGACAACTTGCACAGTCTCGCAACGTTTTCTTGCTCGCACGCAGATTTTCACCGGCCCCAAGACTTTCTGCCGTTTAGAGCGATCTTCTCGTGAATCGCATCTATCTCGACCACGCGGCGACTACTCCACTCTTGCCTGAGGCGAAGCAGGCGATGGAAGCCGCGATTGACGAGTTCGGCAATCCCAGCAGTCTTCATGAGGAGGGCCGACGTGCACGTCAACTGGTTGATGAATCTAGGGAAGTCCTGAGTAGGGCGCTTGGTTCTCAGTTTGCAGAAGTGGTTTTTACCGGCTCCGGAACGGAGGCAGCGACGTTGGCGATGGTCGGCGTCGCGCTGGCTCACAGGGATACGCGAAATCGCGTCCTAATCTCCGCTGCCGAACATCACTGTGTTCTTGAGGTGCGGGAAGTTCTGGAAAGGCTGGGCTTCGTCGTAGAGTTGATTCCGGTAGATTCCGAGGCCAGTATTGACTTGAATGCCCTCAAGGAAGCACTCAATGAATCGGTTCTGCTCGTTGCGTGCATGCATGCAAACAACGAACTGGGCATTGTTCAGCCGGTTCAAGAGGTCGTGCAGATTGCAAAGTCCGTTGGAGCGATGGTCTTCTGTGATGCCGTTCAGACCTTTCTCAACTGGGACTGGAGCGTCAATGAGATTGGTGCTGATCTGGTTTCGGTTTCTGCCCACAAGGTCGGTGGTCCAAAGGGAGTAGGAGCCTTATATATTCGACCAGGGACTCAGGTGAAGGCGATCATGGCTGGCGGTGGACAGGAACGTGAACTCCGGGCGGGTACCGAAAATGTCTTCGGAATGGTGGGCTTTGCGGCTGCAATCCAACACCAACCGAAATTCACGGACCATTCGCTCAAGTTCAGGCAAGTACTCTTAGAAGGAGGTTTTGTCCCCTCGGTAAGCAAGGCAAACCGGCTTGATCACATTGTTCACGGGCGGTTTCCTGGAGTCAATGCTGAGTCCATGTTGATCCTCCTAGATCGCATGGGCGTTAGCGCAAGTAGCGGTGCGGCTTGTAGTAGCGGTAGCATCGAGCCAAGTCATGTACTTATGGCCTGCGGATACGGAGAGAACGAGGCCGCTGAAGGCTTGAGGTTCAGTTTGGGAAAGGCCCAGTCTGAACAAGAACTGGAGGATGCAGCACGCCGAATCGTCGAAGCCGCAAAACGTTTGCTACACTAGTAAGACATGCAGGATGCGCTGAAGCGATTAATAGACATGGTCGGGGCCTTCGTGGGCTTGGTCGTCTTCAGCCCCGTCCTTCTTGTCGTCGCGATCCTCGTTCGCATAAAACTGGGTTCACCCGTATTTTTTGTCCAAGAACGTCCAGGGCTAAACGGCAAACCGTTCAACATGATCAAGTTTCGCACGATGCGCTCAGGATCAGGCTCAGACGAAGAGCGAATGAGCAGACTGGGTCAGGTCTTGCGTGCGACCAGTTTGGACGAGTTACCCGAGTTGTTCAACGTGCTGAAGGGAGAAATGAGCCTCGTTGGACCACGTCCCTTACTCATGAAGTACTTGAATCTCTATACTCCGGAGCAGTCTAGGCGACACGAGGTTAGGCCAGGAATCACAGGTTGGGCGCAAGTGAATGGGCGCAATCGCCAATCTTGGGACGACCGCTTCGCTTTGGACATATGGTACGTCAACAACCGAAAGCTTGGGTTGGACCTCAAGATCTTGTTGATGACCGTTCTCAAAGTGGTCAAGCGTGATGGAGTGGCTGCGGATGGTCATGTGACGATGCCGGAGTTCACGGGATCGAAATCAGGATGAGTCTGGCGGTCATCGGTGCAGGTGGACATGCACGCGTGGTTATTGGACTTTGCCGAGCCTTGGGTTTGGATGTCCGAGGCCTGTATGACGACTTTGAGACAAACTCGGTAATGGGTGTGCCCATTTTGGGCACGACGAGTTCAGCCTCTGGTCCAGCAGTTCTTGCGATCGGAGACAATCGTGTTCGGCAAAGGCTTTCGACCCTGCCGTGCCAGTGGCTAACCCTCGTCCATCCTGCAGCCTGGGTTGATCCAACGGTTCGTCTCGGTGCCGGATCAGTTGTTTTTGCTGGTGCCGTGATTCAGCCCGAAGCAGTGTTGGGTTCGCATTGCATTGTGAACACGTCGGCCTCGGTAGATCATGAGTGCAGGTTGGCCGACTTTGCGCAGGTGGCTCCAGGAGCACACCTTGGTGGACGGGTGATCGTCGGGGAAGGTGCATTCTTGGGAATCGGTGCATCCGTGATCCAAGGAATTGAAATCGGAGCCTGGGCGACGGTAGGCGCAGGTGCCGCAGTGGTCAAGCACGTCGAACCTGGAGTGCAGGTTGTCGGAGTTCCCGCGAAGCCGCGAGTTCGGGTACCCTAGACCTTCGCCTTCGCACTGGCGGGGGCCTTTCGGTGAACTCGTCTATGCAACCGCTCGCCGCTTCGGTGCTTCCAACCCTTACTGCGCCCTGGCCGCACTTTGAAGCCGACGAAGTTGAAGCGGTAAACCGAGTTCTGGCAAGCGGCAAGGTCAACTACTGGACCGGCAGCGAAGGCAAGCAGTTCGAGTCTGAGTTCGCCTCGTATGTTGGTACCAAGCACGCAATTGCTTTGGCTAACGGCACTGTAGCACTTGAGTTGATCTGGCGCGCACTCGGCCTCGAGCCTGGAGACGAGGTCGTCACGACACCACGGACCTTCATCGCGTCGGCAGCCTCCGCTGTGCTAAGCGGTCTGAGCGTCAGGTTCGCGGACGTTGACAGGGAGTCGGGCAACATTACGCCAGAGACCGTTGCGCGAGCGATGACTCCTCGCACCAAAGCGCTCCTCGCTGTGCACCTTGGCGGATGGCCGTGTGACATGGAAGGCCTGCTGTCTTTGGGACCAACGGTGATTGAAGATTGTGCGCAGGCGCACGGAGCGCGGGTAAACGGGCAATCCGTAGGTTCATTTGGCGTAGCGTCAGCCTGGTCATTCTGTCAGGACAAAATCATGACGACCCTTGGAGAGGGTGGTATGGTGACCACGGACAACGACGAGTTATGGGCTGATGGTTGGTCAATGAAGGACCACGGGAAGTCTTTCGATGCGGTTTTTAATCGAGACCATGCTCCAGGATTTCGTTGGTTGCACGAGTCGTTCGGCACAAACTGGAGGATGACCGAAGTGCAGTCAGCACAGGGCCGGGTAGCCCTCAGAAAACTTGACAAGTGGGTTAATCTAAGGCGCAACAACGCGCGCCAGCTGATAAAGGCACTTGAGGATTTCAGTTCCGTTCGAGTGCCGGTTCCGGCGTCCGGTTACGATCACGCCTATTATCGGCTCTACGCCTACGTTCGACCGGAGGCCCTGAAGTCGGATTGGTCCCGCGACCGGATCATGGGCGAGATTGCTGGTCGTGGTGTCCCTTGTTTCTCTGGCAGTTGCAGCGAGATTTATCTCGAAAAGGCCTTCGACGGGCACCCTCAGCATAACGATCGGCTACCAGTAGCCAAGGAACTCGGCGACACATCCCTCTGCTTCCTGGTGCACCCCACGTTGACTTCGAGCGTCGTTGACCGGTGTTGCGACGTCATTACCGATGTCATTGGCGAGGCACAACGATGAACTGGAAAGTCATCATGGAGGATGTTCGGCGAAAGCCGTTGTCAAGTTGGATTCGTTTCGCACGCGAACTGTCAATTGACTTGTTGCTTGTCGTGGCTTCGGTCTGGTTGACCGTTGGCCTCGCTTTCGACTTCGTGCTCCCCGACCATGCCGTTGATACCGCGTGGTATTTCTCACTGGTCTGTGTGGGTGTCGCAGCCTTGGTTCTCACCGGGCGGCGGTTGTATAGCATCAATGCGAGATACGTGGGACTGGTTGACTTCCTCAACATCGTTCTCGTGGGCGGTGTGCTCGCAACCACTTTCGGTTTGTTGGAGCGCAGTCAGCCCCTCAAAGACCTTCCCGGATCAACGCAGCGCATCGTCCTCTTTGGTCTGCTTACGATCAGCCTTCTCTCAGTGGTCCGAATCTCTCAAAGGATCTACGCTTGGCGAAGTGCCAGGTCGGCGCAACGGGACGGATTTAAGCCAAAACGAACGTTGATTGTCGGCGCAGGCGACGCTGGCGAAATGATCATGCGAGAAATCGCAAGAGCGCGGGTCCCCAACCACGATGTGGTCGGTTTTGTTGACGATGACCCAGGCAAAGCAACCCTCCGTATTCACGGTGTGCGGGTCATGGGCACGACCGATCGGATTCCATATCTGGTCAAAGACCTTGATATTGAAGAACTGCTCATCGCAATGCCAAGCGTCCACGGCGAAGCGATGCGAAAGATTATTGAACTCTGCGACCAAACTGGAGCGCGGGTTCGTACGCTGCCCCCTGTCTCCGCGATTCTCAGCGGCTCGCCACACATTTCACAGCATCTTCGAGAAGTTGAGATTGAGGACCTTCTGCGCCGCCCGCCCGTAAAGACCGACCTCGAAAAGATCGGGCAGAGACTTAACGGCGAGCGCATCATGATCACCGGCGGTGGCGGTTCGATTGGTTCGGAACTGGCCAGGCAGATTGCCAGTCTCAGCCCCGGGAGCCTGATCCTCCTGGGTCGCGGCGAGAACAGTGTTTACGAGATCGAACAAGAACTCGTTCAGACAAAAGGGTTCTTGCCTGCAACTCTCGTCGCAGATGTCAGAGATCGCCAATCAATGGAGAGGGCCTTTGATGAGCATCGGCCGACCGTCGTGTTTCATGCGGCCGCGCACAAGCATGTGCCGCTGATGCAGGGCAACCCAATCGAAGCGATCCGAAACAACGTTCTGGGTACGTGGTTGGCCGCGGAAATGGCGATCAAGTACGGGGCTGGCCTGTTCATTTTCATCTCAACCGATAAGGCGGTCAAGCCCACGAGCGTGATGGGAGCGACCAAGCGCGTTGGCGAGATGATTGTTTCCTCGCTGGGTCAACGTAGCGAGACTGATTTTGCGATTGTGCGGTTTGGAAACGTCATGGGAAGCCGAGGAAGCCTCATCCCCATGCTGAAGGCGCAGATCCGTCGCGGGGGCCCCGTGCGCGTCACCCACCCCGAAATGACGCGATACTTCATGACCATCCCCGAAGCCGTGCAACTGATCCTGCAGGCTGGCGCTATTGGTCACCGCGGTGAAGTGTTCTTGCTTGATATGGGAGAAGCGATCCCGATTCTTAATCTAGCCCAAGATCTGATCCGCTTGCACGGCCTTGTTCCTGGCAAGGATGTGGATATCCAGTTCACCGGAGTGCGTCCGGGCGAGAAGATTCACGAAGAGTTACTGTACGACCAAGAGGAACTGAGTCCAACTGAGCATCCAAAGATCAGTATGGTCAAGGCGAATGCTCCAGACTGGGAGACGCTCAGGCAAGACCTGAACACACTTTTCGCGCTATGCGATCAAGGCAAGGCCACAGAAGCCCACAACTTCCTCATGGAACTGGCGTGGAGCAAGAACTCCAATCCTGCCATCCTGGGATAAAAAGAAAAGGAGCCACCTTACGGCGACTCCAAATCCAAGTGATAAGTTGGTTAACTTAGCCCTTAACTTCGGTGGCGTTGCTTGCCTTGAAGGTGGCTTCGTTGACGAACTTAAAGAGTTTGCTGCCCTCGTGCTCTGCGGTAAGCGCATAGCGGACCTGCTCGCCAGACTTGGTCTTGCGAGTCATCTTCATCTTCTTGACGGCGGAATCCGGCACGTCGACGTGGGATCGTGTTTTCAGGTTATAGAACTTCATGTGTCATTCCCTCCGGCCAGTTCAGGCGAACCTAAAATGGCACCTGGTGGTATTGCGGATTTCAGCATATCACACTTCAAGTTCAAAAGAACCTAAATTGTGCGTGCTTTTTTTCAGGACGGTCTAATATTGCCTAGTGTTTCGCAAACTTGAGATGAACGTTAGAATTCGTAATACAGTTGCCAAGTTATTGAGGTTATTCTAGTTCTTGACATGAAAACCGACGCCAAGAAGCCATCTGCTGCTCGTGAAGAAGAACTCCGGGAACTGGGGAAAGAGTTCGAGAACTACGCACTCACTCAGATCCGCATCCACGGTTTTCGCATCACGATGCCGCGTGTCCAAGTTATTCAAGCCCTCGGTGATACCGATGTGGCCCTGACTCCTTACGATATTCACCAAAAGATCCTCAATAAGGGCGGTCGCATTGATGTAGTTAGCGTTTATCGCATCCTTGACACCTTAATCGGGATCGGCCTCGTTCACCGCATTGGTGCAGCCGATGGCTACTTCCCGTCCCGCATCAGTGGACCGGGTCAGCGAGACGCCGCTCACTTCGTTGATGTGGAAACTGGCCATGTCGTGGAAGTCGAGTTTCCGAAGCCCTGCAAAGAGCACTTTCTCGCAGAGAGCAAGAAGCAAGGATTTGAACTTCGCGCCGTCAAGATCGAAGCGATCGGCGCGTACAAAAACTAACGAACTGACTCAACCAGTTGCTCAGCAATGAGGTTGTTGCCGCTCGGGGGCATGATGTAGAGTCCCTGAGCGGCCTTTTTAATTGCTTGGGATAACTTCATCGCCTCTTCGGCTCCAATCGCCTGGGCCTCAGAGTCGGACTCCGCCGAAGCCATCTTTGATCGAAGCCACTCAGGGATTCGGATACCAGGCACTTCGTTGTGCATGAACTCGGTGTGTCGCTGGCTTCGCAGGGGCATAACGCCAACAAAAACCGGGAGGGTCAACTCTGAACAAAGTCGTACGGCCGCCTCGACATCCGCTTCGTCGAACACCGGCTGTGTGTAAACAACATGACATCCCGCGTCGGCCTTGCGACGCAAGCGATCATTTTCAATATCCAAATCAATAGCCAGGGGATTGTAAGCGCAGCAAATAGTGAAGGCGCATTTCACACCCACGCTGTTCCCAGCCAAGTCGATTCCCTCATTGAATCGCTGAAGAATCCGGATCAAGCCGATCGCATCAATGTCAAAAACGCTGGTCGCACTGGGATAATCGCCAATCGTCGCTGGGTCGCCAGTGACTGCCAAGATGTTCCGGATCCCGAGGGCGTGCGAGCCCAACAGGTCGGCTTGAACCGCGAGTAGGTTGCGGTCTCGGCACGAGAAGTGCATGGTGGTTTCGATACCGACGCTGTTCTGGATGAGCGAGCAAACCGACATGGGATTCATTCGCAAACGCGCGCGAGCACCATCAGAAATGTTGATAAGGTCACAACCAGACACCTTGAGCCCCTTCGCGCCAGCGAGAAGTTTGCTCAGGTTCAAACCACGCGGCAAGTCCATCTCCACCGCGGTCATAAACTTTTTGCCCAACTTCCGGCTGAGTTCACTGACCTCACTCTGTGGTAGCGGCGTTCGGTCCTGTTCCTTAACTTGAACTCGGGGCCGGGTGCGGGCTTTGAGAGCACCGCTCGTCAAATGAGCCTTGAGTGCTCGGATGTGGTCGGGGGTCGTGCCGCAACAGCCGCCAACGTATCTGGCGCCTTCTTCAACAAGGCGACCAACCGCCTTGGCGAAATATTCGGGCGAGGTGTCGTAAACGACTTGCCCTTTCACCAACTGAGGTAAGCCCGGCGTGGGTTGGGCCACAATCGGTAGTTCGGTGTTCTCGGCGATCATCCGAACGAGGTCGAGCATCCGTTGAGGTCCAACAATACAGTTCGCTCCAACGGCAACCGGATGCATCGCCGCCATTTGCTCGGCAACGCGACCGGGGAGACCCTCGGCCAACTGTTCACCATCCTCAATGTACGCCTTACTGATGATGATAGGAAACTCTCCGACGGACCTGACCGCGCGAACGGCGATTTCAAGTTCATGCAGGTCAATGTAAGTTTCCAGAATGAAGCCGTCCACACCTCCCTCAGCCAGGGCCAGCGCTTGTTCTCGAACAACTTCGTAGACCTCTTCCTCCGTGATGTGACCGATGGGCACAATCGGTTTGCCAATCGGGCCAATAGAACCCAGAACGATACGCTCAGAACCGGCGGCTTGGCGCGCAAGCGCGGCACCAGCAAAGTTGAGTTCTGGAACGTCGACTTCGTGCTCAGCGAGCCGCACGCGGCTTGCAGAGAAGGTGTTCGTCTGTACGAGATCGGCTCCTGCAGCAAAGTATTCGCTGTGGACCTCGCGAACTAACTCGGGAGCAAGAAGGTTGGCCAAATCATAGGGCTGCCTGGAGAAACCCTTCGCGGCGAGAATCGTTCCATTCGCCCCATCGCCGACGAGAACCCCCGCTTGCAGGGCTTGGACCAACTTCACGATGGACAAGAGGATACCTTTTTGGCCTGTAGGCACAAAATGCTGGTCGCCGGTAAGGCTGGTAAACTGTAGCCATACGTCTACCATGGCTCAAGACAAAATCGTCGTCGTTGGAGCGCGAGAAAACAACCTCAAGAACGTCACCGTGGAGATTCCGCGGGACAAACTTGTCGTGATCACCGGCCTCTCCGGTTCCGGAAAGTCTTCGCTCGCCTTTGACACGATCTACGCCGAGGGACAGCGACGTTATGTCGAATCTCTGAGTGCCTATGCCCGGCAGTTTCTGGGCCAAATGGATAAGCCCGATGTCGATCATATTGACGGCCTTTCGCCTGCAGTGAGTATTGACCAGAAGTCAACGTCAAAGAACCCACGCTCGACTGTCGGGACTGTAACAGAGATTTACGACTACCTCCGAATTCTCTTTGCAAGAGCCGGAGTTCCGCATTGTCCAAATGGGCATGGTCCCATTGAGCGCCAATCAACGGATCAGATCGTGGACGCGATTCTGGAACTTGAGGCAGAGACCAAAATCCAGGTTTTGGCCCCCCTCGTCCGAGGGCGAAAGGGAGAATACAAGAGTGTCCTGCAAGACGTGAACAAGGCTGGCTATGTTCGCGTGCGAGTCGATGGGGTGATGTACGAGGTCACCGATGACATCCCCATGGATCGCTACAAACAGCACACGATTGAAGTCGTCGTCGATCGTGTCATTCTGCGGGAAGGGGTGGAGCGTCGCCTCACCGACTCGGTTGAAGCGGCCTTGAAGATGGGCAAAGGCCTCGTGGGAGTGAGTTATGAGGGGACATCAAAGTCCGGCGAGTTAATTTTCTCCGAGTCCTACTCCTGCCCGGAATGTGGGTTCAGCATGCCCGAATTGGAGCCAAGGCAGTTTTCCTTCAACTCGCCCTACGGTGCCTGCCCGGAGTGTACGGGACTTGGAACGAAGACCGAGTTTGACCCGGTCCTTTGTTGCCCCGATCCGACAAAACCACTTAGAGACGGAGCCATCGCACCTTTCGTTTACAAATCGGGGGAGACGAAAGATTGGTGGCCAGACATGCTGGATGCTGTTGGCCGAGCCGTCGGATTCGATTCAAGAACTCCTGTCAACGAACTTGGCGAGGCGGCTCTTGATGCGGTTTGGAACGGGCTCGAGAAACCCATCGAAGTGATCATGAAATATGGTCGCCACGAACGTAAGTTTGTGACCGAGTGGAACGGCGTAATTGGTGCACTCCGCAAACGGTACGAAACCACCGAGAGCGAATGGGTCAAGCAAGATCTCGAACAGTACATGAGCACCAAGCCGTGCCCCGAGTGCCTCGGCAAGCGCCTGAAGCCTGAGACACTGGCGGTTCGCCTCCCGGCAACGACCAAGGCCAAGAAAACCGAGGGGATAAGCATTGCTGACGTTTCAGCGATGGCGGTGGCAGACTGCCTCGCCTACTTCGATGCACTCCCTGCGTTTCTCAGCAAGCGCCAACTCACGATCGCCGAGCGAGCGGTCAAGGAAATTGGCGAGCGATTGCGATTTCTCAACGATGTCGGCCTCTCCTATCTCACGCTCAATCGAACCGCGCGAACGTTGGCCGGAGGTGAAGCCCAACGGATTCGACTCGCCACACAAATTGGCTCCGGGCTGATGGGGTGCCTTTACATTCTTGACGAACCCAGCATCGGATTGCACCAGCGGGACAACGGCAAATTGATCGAAACCCTCAAACGACTAAGGGATATCGGCAACACTGTCTTGGTCGTGGAACACGACGAGGAGACAATGAAGGCCGCAGACTGGCTCATTGAACTCGGTCCCGGCGCTGGTGAGCACGGGGGCCATATCGTCGCCCAAGGCGACCTGGAAACCTTCCTATCCTCGCCCTGTGAAACCTCGGACTATCTCAGCGGGCGCCGAAGTATTGAGGTTCCGAAGGCCCGGCGAAAGCCAAAGACCCCGTGCCCGATCACTAAGTAGGCAACACGCCTTGATGGGTGAACTTCTGTCCAAGCACCACCTCGGAGTCGCCACCCATCCATTGGTCAAGCGTAGTCGCATAAACCTCACGGAAGTCGATCTTGTACTTGAGATCGCCGTCCTGTAGGTCATTGAGATCCGGGATCGGCCCGTGCAACCCGCCCTTAACGTTCTTACCGACCAGAAACATCGGGGCCGCCGCACCATGGTCGGTACCACCACTGGCATTCTCAAACGACCGGCGACCGAACTCAGAGAACACGAGCAGGATAACTCTGTCCGCATGTCCAGCCTCTTCGATTTCCTGCTGGAAGGCCGAAACCGCATTACTAAAGTTTTCCAACAACTTAGCATGCGTCTCCGCCTGACGTGCGTGAGTGTCGACACCGCCCGACGACAAATAGATGACTCGAGTCTGGGGCGATGTCGCGACCAACTGGGCAATCTGCTTGAATCCAACACCAAACGGATCATTTCCGTAGGTCTGCTTCGGGGTGAACTTCTCAAGCTGCTTCGAAAGCACCGCCATGGCATCCAACGCCGACTTGTTCGCCTGCTGAACGACCGACAAGTTGCTGCCCGGCGCTGCCGCAGTCCCCTGAATCTGCCGCAACATGCGCTCCGCGTCTGGATCGCCAACCATGGATTGAATATCAACCAGTGAAGCGAAACAGGGAATACTTGCCTGCTTCCCAGCCAGCGCCAAAGGCTTCTCAGTTGAAAGCCCGATAGCGACTACCGGATTCAAGGTGCCCTTGGCAATCTGAGAATCGAAATGTCGACCGATCCAACCGTAGCGAAGTTGTCGGTCCGGGCTGGCTGACTGCCAGATGTCCATCGAGGCAAAGTGAGACCGATTTGGCTTCGGATAACCCACGCTTTGTATAACTGCAACCTTCCCTTGCTTATACAATTCGCTAACCTTGGCCAACGACGGATGAAAGCCCATCTGGTCGTTGATCTTGAGAACGGTGTCCTCCTTAAGGCCAAGAGTAGGGCGCAGCGAGTGATACTTTGCGTCGGCGTAAGGAACCACGGTGTTCAGCCCATCATTGCCACCAGACAGTTGGCACACGACCAACACGGTATTGCCAGTCGGTTTACCACCCTTCGCCTGGCGAATCACGTCCGCGTGGGCGATGCTGGAGAGCCAGCGGGGGGCAGTGAGTCCGATGGCGATCATCCCGCCTCGTTTCACAACATCTCTTCGGCTTAGAAAATCACTCATTGATGGTTCCCAATAGTCAGTATGGTAGCCGAGACGAGTTTCCGCAGTCTGTGTTCAGTAATCGCGGTATATTCGCTTGCGTGTTCGCCGACCACTCCCGTAAAGCCGCCGTGCTGTCAAGCGCGGTTCTTGCGGTGTCAACGCTCGGCATCTTCTTCGGCCTTCAAAACTACGGGCCCGAAAGTGTGGTTCGACGTTTTCATCGGGCCGCCACCAATGGCGATCTCGCAACCATCCGCGCGATAACCAACGAATCCACTCAGAACATTGCCGTCGTCCAACTCGTTCGCGAGATCCAGAGCCTGGCCAGCCAGGGCTACGCTTATGAGTTCCAGCGAGTCCAAAACGTCCCGAGGCTCCGTGTGACTATCGTCTATGTCGTGTACCGCCCGCCTCGTCCAGGGCCCGTTCTCAGTCGTCCATGGATCGTCGGTAAACGGGAACAACTTTGGCGTGTAGAGGCCGAAGCGACGCTGGACCCAATGGGCTTCCTCGGACAACTTCAAGGACGATAACTCCCACCGTGTCACAATTAGGTTCATGAAGCGAGCGGGCCGCGCCAGCCCTATCTTGATCCTCGGTATCGCCAGCATTCTCGGCATCATCGTGATGCTCTTCTTTGCTGGTGGTGGCCCCTTGGTTCCGGCAGACAAGTTCATGGAAGCCCTGAAAGGCGGCGATGTGGACACGTTAACCAAACACTCGTACATCGACGGCAATACTCCCGAACAGGTGAAGGAAAAGTGGACGTTCACCATGACCAAGGTGGCACCTCACTTTAGGTTTGTGAGTCGAATGGGCCAAGCCAAGCAACTCACAGAAGACACAGCCGTGGTTAAAGTTGAGGTGATTCGCGACGTCCTTGGCGCCGCACCATATCCCGAAACGTACGAACTCCCCATGATCTTGGTGGACGGCGAATGGAAAGTTGACGTGGCCCAAATGGAACGAAAGATGTTCCCAGGACTACCGCGCTGACGATTCCTGTCATAATCTCTAGGCTTGGTTCGAAACAAACATGAACCGGGTAAGGTTTACACGCAATGGCAGCGGACACGTTCGAAAGAGTTAAAAAGGTCACCGTCGAGAAGTTAGGAGTCAAGGAAGAAGAGGTTATCGAGACCGCCTCATTCACTGAGGACCTTGGCGCCGATTCCCTTGATGTTGTCGAACTCGTCATGGCATTTGAAGATGAGTTCGGTATCGAAATCCCAGATGATGAAGTCGGTGTCATCAAGACCGTCGGCGACGCCGTAACCTACATCGACAAAAAGCGAGGATAATGTCCGACTGGCCGCGCCCGTCTGGTCGGGTCGTCATCACCGGAGTCGGAGCGGTAACCCCGCTCGGAACAGGCGTTGACACCTTCTGGCCCCGAATGTTGGCAGGCGAATCGGGTGTCGGCCCGATAACCCTCCTTGACGCCTCCGAGTTCACCACTCGAATCGCGGCCGAGGTAAAGGACTTCAGCGCCGAAGACTGGCTCGACAAGAAGGACGCCCGCCGAATAGACCGGTTTATCGCCTTTGCCGAGGCCAGTGCGAAAATGGCCCTGGACGATTCCGGAATTGATCCGACGTCCATTGCCGAACACTTCGGCTGTCTAATCGGAAGCGGTATCGGCGGCCTTACCTTCCTGGGCGAGCAATATCGCCGGTTGGTTGAGTCAGGCCCGGGCAAGGTGTCCCCTTTCCTCGTGCCTTACATGATTCCCGACATGGCGTCTGGCTATGTCTCCATTTGCCACGGGTTGAAAGGGCCAAACACTTGTGTGGTCACCGCCTGTTCCACTGGCGCCAATGCAATCGGGGATGCCTATCACATCATCAAGCGCGGAGACGCGATCGCCATGCTTGCCGGCGGCTCCGAAGCACCCATCAACGAGATAGGCCTTGCCGGATTTTGCTCCGCACGAGCCATGACCAACCGCAACGACGAACCGCTTCGAGCGTCGCGCCCCTTCGATGCCAACCGCGACGGGTTCGTGATGGCCGAGGGATCGGCGGTGTTCGTGATGGAAGATTACGACCACGCTGTGGCACGCGGAGCAACGATCTACGCCGAGATTTTGGGCTACGGGTTTACTGGCGATGCCCATCACATGACCATGCCCGACCCCGAAGGCGATGGCGCCTATCGCTCGATGAAAATGGCCCTGCATCGGGCGGGTCTGGAACCATCTCAAATCGGTTACATCAACGCTCACGGCACCTCAACGCCCTACAACGACAAGTTTGAGACCATGGCGATCAAGCGCGCCTTTGGTGAGCACGCCTACACGGTGCCAATCAGTTCGACAAAGTCCATGATCGGGCACACCCTAGGTGCTGCCGGTGCGATCGAGGCACTAATCTGCATTCTCGCGATGCGCGATGGTAAGTTGCCGCCAACGGTGAACTACGAGACCCCCGACCCTGAATGCGACTTGGATTACGTACCAAACGTCGCCCGAGAGGCGGACGTGACGTACTCTCTTACAAACTCGTTTGGCTTCGGCGGGCACAACGTGTCGCTGGTACTAAGCCGCGGTCAGTAACGTCTCTTTCTCACCCTGAGCCTGATGCACGCCCACTGTTTGGCAGGGCCTGATCCCTCCGCCTCCCCGAGGTGGAGGGTAATTCGAGTCTGACTCTCGGGCAAGAATCTCCACACTTGGAAGTGTGGAGGTATTGAAAACTTGCGACGCAAGAGGCCCCCTGGGAGAAGGGACCAAAGTGCAACATTCGTCCTGCTTCCGCATTCTTACTTGTGTTGCCCTCCTCGCTACACATGCAGTTGGTTGCGCGCAGTCGTTCAACATAGACATAGACATCAACTCGGGTGGACCTGAAGTGGGCGCCGGGGTGCCGTGTTTGGCGTTCGGCGCGGTTGCCAGCAACTCGCGTCCCCACTTGAAACGCCGCCGGTCTATCCCAGCGGCAACCGCTTCCGCACGATGTTCAGCCCAATCCGAAACATCTCAAAGTCCTCGCTCAGCCTTTTGAACAACGGCGCATCCCCAGCGTAAGGCTCAAAGTCGAACGTACTGACAATGTGATAACTTTCCGCCCCTTGCTGCTGCAAGGCATGAGGTGAGCGATGGAACCGACCCAAGAACTCTGGATAAACCCCCGACCAAAACAGGAGGAAATCGCCAATGTGCTTGTGAACCTCGCGCTCTCGGGCGAACGAATCGGCGTTCTGGGTGACATCGCCTTCAGCGAGCATCGCCTCCAGGTCCTCAACTTGCTGGCCCAGCGGATCACGAATGGCAAAAACCTTGTCGCGGTGGCTGAAGTCCAAGAGAAGCCCAGCCAGGTACTGCTCAACATGGTCAACGTCGCGCATGCCGAGCGTGTCGGTTAGCGACGTGTGGATCGCTTCGCCAAAGAAGTCGCGAAGCGTATGCTTGCGATCGATGCTGTCGTCCATAGGTTCCCTTTCAGTAGTGTTGGATCAATTAGACAACTTTCGCGCTCGCGAAGTTGCCAGGTTTGGAATTTTTGAGCATAGGTTGTCGGTTGTTGGTTGGGTGATCAGTCTGATCCGGCCAATCTGACTGATTGGGAAACTACTACGCCCCAAACCAAGGTATAAGGTCTATATGCTGGCATCCCTTTTTGCCGGGCTCGTACTTTCGGTGAATGCGTACAGCGTTTCCGAATCGGAAATGGCGGGCCACCTTCGTTACCTTGTTTCTCCAGAACTGGAAGGCCGTCTTACTGGCTCGAAAGGCCAAGACCTTGCCGCAACCTACATTGAAAACCACTTCAAAAAGGTTGGGCTGAAGCCGTTCAAAGATGGCTCGTACATCCACACGTTCGAGGTCAACGTCAACCAGCGGCCCGGAAAGAACAACTCCCTTTCCTTCACAGGCCCCGGCGCGGCAACACTGACCATCGAAACCGACTATATGCCGCTCGCGGGTACCGCCAATGCCAAACCAGTTGATGCCGGTTTGGTTTACGTCGGCTATGGCCTCGCGGAAGAAGGCTGGGATGACTATTCCGGCGTAGACGTCAAAGGCAAGGTTGTCTTGGCGTTCCGTGGCGTACCCGAAGGCAAGCAAAATGTTTCGAACACCAGAAAGGCACGAACTGCCAGCGAAAAAGGGGCTGTCGGCATCATTTTTGTTGGGCCATCCGCTGCAGGTGGGGCCGAGTTTCCGCGAACCAATCGCTCGCAAGGCGTGCCATCAAGTCTCGAAATGGTCGCAGCCGGCGTCCACAGCAAGTATTTCAAGGGCTTGACTGGCCTTGACTTTGCCGCAGCCAAGGCGGCCAAGGCACCAGCAAGCAAGGTGCTGGGCTCGAGCATCAAGATTACAACCGAACTGGAAAGAGGGGCAGGTTCGGGCCGAAACATCATTGGCATCCTTCCCGGCAACGACCCGGTGCTGAAGGATGAATTCATTATTGTTGGCGGCCACTACGATCACCTCGGCTTTGGAGAGATCGGCTCACGAACCAACAGTGATGCGATGCACGCTGGTGCCGATGACAATGGAAGCGGAACTGCTGCTGTGCTCTCCCTTGCTTCCGCAATGAGCCAGTGGAAAACCAATCGACGAACCATCATGTTCCACTGCTGGAGCGGCGAAGAAGTCGGGTTGGTAGGATCAAACGCTTTCTGCCGAGACTTTCCTGAGATTCTCGCAAAAACCTCGGCAACACTCAACATGGACATGATTGGCACCGTTCGCCAAAACAACGTGTACGTCTTCGGTCTCAGTTCAAGCCAAGGTTGGAAGTCAGTTCTGGATCAAGTGAAAGTGGCCGACCTTAATCTCGTCACGGCTGAACACGTCCGTGGCGACAGCGATCAGGCTTCCTTTGCACGACGCAACGTCCCGGTCCTATTCTGGCACACGGGCCTCACCAACGAGTACCACTCCGAAAAGGACACGTTTGACATGGTCAACTTGAAAGGCGCCGTTAAGGTGGCCAATGCGGCCCCCAAACCCGGGCACCTCCTTGCCCCGGGCAACAAGCTGGAGTTTGACCCCAAGGTCGTCCTTGGCAACAAGCCGGACGATCGCCGCGTTCCGCCGCCAGACCCCAAGCCCGAAGAGACTCCCGCTCCGACCGAGCGCAGAATCCGTGTCGGTTTCATTCCCGACTACAACGCGGGCGGTCCCGGAGCAGCCATTTCGGGTTCGGTTCCCGGTAGCCCCGCTGACAAGGCTGGCTTAAAAGGTGGTGACCGAATCACTGAGTTCAACGGCAAGGCCGTAACCGACATCGAAACCCTCAACGACGCCATGAAGACGGCGAAGCCAGGCGACAAGGTCAAGATCAAGTTCCTGCGCGACGGCAAGGAAATGACCGTCGAAATCACCGTCGAAGAGCGAGACGGAGTCCAAAGTTGACGTCAGCCCTGCTTGCATTGACCTTATTGCAAGGAGGGCCTCTTCTTGACGGCGCGAAGTTCAAAGAGGATTTCAACAAGGCCAAGAACCAAGTTCGGTTCTTGGTCATTCTTTCGCCGACCTGAGTCAACTGTCTGAACGGCGCTCGTGAAGTGCAAGAACAGGTGCTCGCAAAGGTCGACTCGAAGCGGCTACAACCCTACTTCATCTGGACGCCTGCCTATGGCACCGATGACGATGCGATGGCCAAGCAGGGTGTTGGAATCGTGAAAGATCCCCGTGTTCGCCACTTCTGGGATAAAGACCGGAGCCTTGCCCTCAACTTCGGCAAGGTCGTTAAAGTGCCGAGAGATTCGCCGCTGGCCTACGATGTCTTCTTCTTGTTCCGTTCAGGAATCGAGTTCAAGGCGGATGCACCTGAACCAACCGACTATTGGCACCAAATCCTCGAAGACGAAAAGTACTTTGATGCGATCAAGATTGTCCAGGAAATCAAGAAGGAACTCTCCAATCTCCGGTAGCATAGAATCTGTATGAGGCGAATTGGCGTTCTGACCAGCGGCGGCGACGCCCCAGGGATGAACGCAGCAATACGAGCCGTCGTCCGAGCGGCGATTGGGCGAGGCGTCGAAGTCATCGGCTTTCACCACGGTTACGAGGGCTTGATGCACGATGAGTCCGTGCCGATGGACTCCAAGTCAGTGGGCGGAATCATCAGCCACGGCGGCACGTTTCTCCGCTCCGCGCGCAGCGAGGAGTTTCGAAAACCCGAGGGCCGCCTACGGGCCATGGAAATCTTGGGGCGAAAGGGGATCGAGGGACTCGTCGTCATCGGCGGAGACGGATCGCTTACCGGTGCCCTAACCCTGTACGAAGAGTTCGGCTTTCCGGTCGTCGGGGTGCCGGGTTCCATTGACAACGACATCTCTGGAACGGATTTCTCAATCGGCTTCGATACCGCCGTCAACGGCGCACTGATGGCGATTGACCGCGTCCGCGACACCGCCTATTCCCACGAGCGAGTGTTTGTCATCGAAGTGATGGGACGACGCAACGGCTTTATCGCTTTGGAGGCAGGCTTGGCCTGTGGCGCCGAAGCCATCCTCATCCCCGAAGTCCCGTTCTCGGTCCTGGACGTCTGCGACATGATCAAGACCTCGGCGCTGCGAGGCAAGAAGAGTAGCATCATCATTGTTGCTGAAGGTGCGGCGCGAGCCAGCGATATACGTGACGTAATCGAGGAAAACACCGGATTCGAGGCCCGCTACCTCGTCCTCGGCCACATGCAACGCGGCGGCAGTCCCACCGCCTTTGACCGGGTCCTTGCCTTGCGTCTTGGAGCGTTGGCCGCGAACCGCCTGATCAGTGGCTTTAAAGCGGAAATGGCCGGTGTGGATGGCATCAAACTGGTCTCTCATCCGCTAACGTACGTCCTCAGCATGGAGCGAACAGTCGATCCCGAAAAACTGCTGCTCGCTGGGGTCATGGCTCAATGATCCTCACGGTCACGCTGAACCCTTCAATTGACCGTACTCTCTTCGTCGATGGGCTCAAACTGGGCGATACCAACCGAGTGGTGAGAACCGAAGTGGATGCTGGCGGCAAGGGCTTGAACCTATCCCGCGTAGCCGCCGAGTTGGGAGGTACCACCTTGGCGACCGGTTTTCTTGGTGCTGGCCCAGGTCAGGTGATTCGTTCCGTCCTCGAAGCCGAAGGGGTCGCATTCCGCATGACCGAGGTAGCCGAAAGCACCCGAGTCAACATCTCGGTCGAGGCCGGCGACGGACCACCAACTACCCTCAATGAACGCGGCCCGCACATTTCATCCGATGAGCTCAATGCATTCTTGAGCACCTTCGGCGCGTGTCTAGAGCAGTTTGAGGGCTGGGTGTGCCTTTGCGGTTCAGTACCCCCCAGCGTGGACAAAGCCATCTACCGACAACTGGGCCTCATGGCAAAATCCGCTGGCTGGAAGGTCTTTCTTGACGCCGACGGCGAGTTGTTACGTAACGGTTTAGAAGCGAAACCTGATCTTATCAAGCCCAACACGCACGAGGCGTCTCGCCTGCTTGGGCGAACCATAGTGAGCGACGACGATGCCTTCCAAGCCGCAAGCGAGCTGCTCGGCTCCCTCAGCGACGATGGCGTCGTCGTGATTTCCCAAGGCAAGGATGGCGCTGTTCTGGTCTCCGAAGAACTCCGCCTGAAAGGGATTTCGCCTTCCATCGAACCTTGCAGCACGATAGGGAGCGGTGATTCAATGATCGGTGGACTCCTCGCGGCCTTGGAACGGGGCTCTCCGTGGGATGCTGCCTTTAGGTGGGGCCTTGCTGCCGGAGCGGCAACAGCAACGACCAACGGGTCCGAAATCGCTCGTCTCGGCGTCGTCGAGTTGCTTTTCGATCAAGCCAGAGTCGTAACGGTGTAACCTCTGTGGGTGCGAAAGCCCCTTTTCCTAGACCGGGATGGCGTTCTGAACGTTGACGTCACCCCCTATGTCTCGCGCATCGAGCAACTTGAGATTTTTCCGTACACCGCTGAAGCACTCCGACTTCTAAACCAAGCGGGCTTTGATCTTTTCGTGGTTTCCAATCAACAGGGCGTTTCGAAGGGGATCACCCCGCCAGAGGAGCTTTCGAAGATGACCGAGGCTCTTCAAGATGTCTGCCGAGAGCAGGGCTTTGAGATTCGTAAGTTCTACTACTGCACGGCCCTCAAGGGTGAGGATCATTCGTGGCGCAAGCCAGCCCCAGGGATGATCATGGCTGCGAGAGACGAGTTCAACCTGGACCTGAATGGCGCATTCTTGATCGGCGATAAATGGAGCGACATCGAAGCGGGGGCGCGTGCTGGTCTTCGCACACTTCTCGTGTACTCGGGCGTCACTGCGCCCGGTGAAGAAACAAATTGGAAGCATCAACCCGAGTCCGCCTTCCCAACGGTTTTAGAAGCCGCTCAGTGGATCGTTGGCGAAGGCAGGTCCTAAAACAACACTGCCGCCAAGAAGTAGTTCGCAATGTAAATCAGCACCATGCTGATAACTACCGTGTTGGTCGTGGATCGGCCAACGCCAACCGCTCCCCCAGTTGTCCGTAGCCCTTGCTGACAAGCGACGAGGGCTACGATTAGCCCGAAGACTGGGGTTTTCAGAACGCCTCCAATGAAGTCCCAGGGCACAACATACTGTTGCATGGATTGGATGAAGGTCTGCGACGGGACTCCGCCCGCGGTAGCAACCAACCAGCCTCCAAAGACCCCAGCATAGATCCCCACCAGAGCGAGGATGGGCAACATGAACACGGCCGCGACGACGCGTGGCAACACGAGGAACTTGGTTGGATGAACCGACAGCATCTTGAGTGCGTCAACCTGCTCGGTAACCGCCATCGTTCCAATCTGGGCCGACATCGCCGAACCGCAGCGTGCCGCCACCATGATGCCTGCAAGCACTGGCCCGATTTCCCGAGCGACGGATAATCCGACCGTTCCCCCAACGAAGGCTGAAGCGCCATATTTGGTCAGGAACTGGGTGGAGTAAAGCGATAAAACGGCTCCCGAAAAGAAGTTGGTCATGGCCACGATTGGCACCGAAGCAACGCCAACAAAGGCCATTTGGTTGAGCGTCTCTCCAATCTCATGAGGCCGCTGGAGCAGTCTTCGGACGGAGTCTCCAAGCAGAATCGCCAACTCGCCAACGAAGGTCAGGAAGTCCTCCGCGGTCCGTATGAGCGATGTCATACCGAAACCTTACCGTTTTTGACCTATAATATGAGTAATCCATTGGGTTCCTGGGAACTCGCAATGGTGCGAATCAGTTAAGAGGAACGACATGAAATTTTTCGTAACCACTCTCGCCGTGTGCGCGATGGCTTTCGCCAACGCCCAAGATTCCTGTTGCAAGGCTGAAGCCAAGCAAGGCTCCTGTGGAGTCGTGGCCAAAGTTGATCAAGACGCTGAGTTCATGGCTGAAGCCCATCGAATGATGGCTGCTGCCGAAGGCAAGAAGATGTGCTGCAAGTCCACCGCATCCATGCCCAAGGTGAAGGGCGAGGCTGGCTGCTGCAATGCTGCTGGCGAAATGGCCAAGTTTAAAGTGTTTGTTTCTGGCGTTGGCTACCAGTTCTTCGGTTGCGAAGGATCTGCCAAGAAGGGCCGAACCGAGTGGGTCGCGAAGGGCCACAAGGCTGGTAACGTCCAGAAGGTTGCTAGCAAGGTTGCCTTGCCCGCGATGCACTAAGCAAGTCCAAAACTTGTAACACCCAAGACCAGGTCCTTAATGGGCCTGGTCTTTTTTATAGCCAGAATCCATTTGACGCTCGTCCCAACAAACGGAAGGTGAACGCGTTATGCAATTCCTAATGGATCAATGGATGGCGATCGTCGTTTCTGCGGTGCTCGTTTTCATCGCGAGTTTTCTAACCCACATGGTGCTCCCCTTACATAAGGGCGAGTTCAAGAAGTTGGTGGATGAGGACGGTGTCATGAACACCGTTTCAACCGTCTCACCCGGGCTGTACATGTTTCCCTGTGTCAACAACGCCAGCGAAATGAACTCGCCCGAGTTCAAGGCCAAAGTCGAAAAAGTTCCGAATGGCCTTTTGGTCGTTTGGCCGGGCGGGGTCAACATGGGACAAAACCTGGGCCTGACGCTTCTGTTCTATCTGGTCGTCGGCGTCTTTGTGGCCTACATCGGAACCCACGCCATTCCCGAAAGTGCCGCCTATCTGACAAAGTTCAGGCTCTGTGGCGCGGTCGCATTCTGTGCCCATGGCTTGGGATGGATGTCATTTTTCATTTGGTATCGGTATGGCAAGTTTTGGCCGAACTTCGTAGACAGTCTAATCTACGCCTTGGTGACAGCCGGAACCTTCGCTTGGCTCTGGAAGTAGGTTAAGGGCGGGTTTAGGCCTGATGCGCATGCAACGCTCTGCTCTTCGCTTGCGTATGGATGCGAACCGAGCCAACAATCCGTCCACAAATCTAGAGTCCCTGAATGCCAGTCGCCGAAATTCGTAACCTAACCGTCCGATACGGAAACTTCGTTGCACTCAACAACTTGAGTGTCGACATCCCGGAAGGTTGTGTCGGGCTCTTGGGGCCAAACGGCGCTGGGAAAACGACGCTGATCAAAACCCTGCTTGGGTTCATTACTCCAGCGTCCGGATCGGCGAGGGTGCTTGGCATGGACATTGCCTCGAAGGACCGATCCATCCGGCAAAAACTCGGCCTGATGCCCGAACAGGACTGTCACATACCGGGCATGACTGCCGTGATGTTCGTGGCCTATGCTGGGGAACTGGCGGGGATGCCCAAAGAGCAGGCGCTCAGGCGAGCCCACGAAGTCCTCGAATACTGTGGTCTTGGTGAGGCACGGTACCGAAACGTCGAGACCTACTCAACCGGAATGCGACAGCGCATCAAGTTGGCACAGGCTCTGGTGCACGGTCCGAAACTGCTACTGCTGGACGAGCCAACTAACGGCCTCGACCCAGCGGGACGAGAAGAGATGCTTGACCTCGTACGGTCAATCTCGCACGGTAAAGGCGTCAATGTTCTTGTCTCAAGCCACCTGTTGCCCGACATCGAGCGAGTTTGCGATCACATCGTTGTCGTGATGGGTGGGCAACTCCGTGAAGTTGGCAGCATCGCTGATCTGAAGCGTATCGAAGGCCACCCGGTGGACATTGAACTTCGCGAGCCCAATGCGGATTTCGTCGAAGCGGTAAGGCGGGCAGGTGGGGCCGTTCTTGTCGACAAAGCCTATCAGTATCGCTTCCAACTTCCTGGCACTCCCGATGAGGTCTGTCGGACGCTCATGAAGTGCGCCCGAGAAACCGGGGCTCAAGTGCGCGGTTTCGCCCTGGCTGAGCGTTCCCTTGAGCAAGCCTTCTTGGAGGCCATTCGATGAGTAGCACACCTATTGCCGACCTGAGTTATCGCCACTACGACGGCAAACTCGAACCACCGACGTTCCGATGGTGGTCGATCGCGAAGATGATGATGCGCCTGAGCATCAAGAAGAAAGGGTTCTGGGTTTGGTCATCGTTCTCGGCGTACTTCTATCTCATCCTTGGGGCGGTCTTCTACTTCGCGGAAACGCTCAGCCAACAGGCCAGCGGTGCAGCGGCAATGGCAGGCCAAGCACCAGACACAAATCCGGTGCCGCTGCTCTTTAGAAACATGATTTGGAAGGACCAGTTCTTAACGGCCTTCAACACGAGTCAACTGTTCCTTTTCATTGTCGCCCTGCTTATTGGGGCAGGCTCTATCGCAGGTGACAACCGGGCCAACGCCCTGCTCGTGTACCTCAGCAAACCGTGCTCCAAGTTCGACTACTTGCTCGGAAAGTGGGTCGGCATCTTCATTCCGATCTGGTTGGTCACCCTGGTGCCAACGCTGTTGTTTTACGGATACTGCTTCCTCAGTTACCGTCAATACGGATTCGTTTCGCAAGACCCTTGGTTGATTGTCAAGTTGCTCGCGATCTCACCCCTTCCAGCAGCCTTCCATGCGAGTGCGATGGTCGGCATTTCGTCGTTCTTCAACCAGGCACGGATGGCTGGCGCGACATACGCAGGAATCTACTTCCTGACCTCGTTTTTGACCGTGGCTATTGGTGTTATGAGGGTGGTCATGCAGCAGCGCCGTGGGGCATCCCCACTACTGGATGACCTCTTTTATGGCTCAGTGGATGGCATGCTGCAAGGGTTGGCGAAGATCATCTTGGGCACGTCCGGATCGCCCCCATTTAATGCACCGAGCAACGTCTCCATGCCACCACCTCCAAGTCCGTTCTATTGGGTCCTGTTTGTGGGAATCTGCCTAGCATTCGTGGCTCTTGCTTGGCGAAGGATTCGAGCAGTCGAGGTGATCGGATGATCACCTTTGATCGGGTGTCGCGATGGTATGGCCAGGTTATTGGCCTCAACGACGTCTCGTGTGAGATTCCGACCGGCCTGACCGCCCTGTTGGGGGTCAACGGTGCTGGCAAGTCAACCCTGATGCGACTGGTAACTGGCCAACTGCGGCCGACAACGGGGTCGGTACGCGTCATGGGTATGGAACCTTTCGCCAACCCGGAGGTTTACAAGATTCTGGGCTACTGCCCAGACATCGACAGTTTTTACGAGTATATGTCTGGAAGGCGTTTTGTTCGGCTTCTGGGCCGAATGGCGGGGTACTCACAAAGCGAAGCTAACGACAGAACTGAGCAGATGCTCCAGCGGGTGGGTATGGCTGATCGAGCACACAAGCCGATTGCTGGATACAGCAAAGGCATGCGGCAGCGCATCAAACTCGCCCAGGCGATGATCCACGATCCCAAGATTATCTTGCTGGATGAGCCGCTGAACGGACTTGACCCCCTCGGACGACGAGAGTTTATTGACCTCCTCGCCGAGTTGGCCGACGAGGGCCGCTCCATCATTGTCAGCAGCCACATTCTCTACGAAGTCGAGCAGATGACCAAGAGCATTCTCTTGCTTCATCGAGGTCGCCTCCTCGCGACAGGAGACCTGAGAGTCATCCGTTCGCTGATTGACAAGCACCCTCACCAGATTCGGATCGAAACGCAAGATCCACGACGCGCGGCGCCCTTGTTTGCCGCCATGCCCAATGTCGTTTCGCTAACGTTCACCCTCGAGCCGAACGTGCTCGAACTTCAAGCGAAAGACCCAGACTCGTTCTATGATCGCCTGGCTGGCCTCGTGCTAGACGAGAGCCTGCCCCTCTATCGCGTCTCAAGTCCAGACAACAACCTGGAATCCGTGTTTCGCTACTTGGTGGGGCCATAACGACCATGTTTGCCTTCCTTTTCACAAGCGCTCTCAAGGACTTTGCCCGTGCTCGTCGCATCATTCCTTGGATCATCGTCTTGGTTGGTGTTGGCGCCATTGGGGTCGCATGGAAATCTCTCGATACATCCCGCGCAATGGACGAGGTGTATGGCGAACTGTCAAGCGTCCTGTTGTTCCGCATTCTGGCCCTATGTTCTGCGATCTTTACGACTGCGATCGTGAGTCAAGAAGTGGAACAAAAGACCATCTCGTACCTGCTCACCCGCCCAATCAAGCGAAGAGACCTCCTTTTGGCCCGCTATGCGGCGGCCTGCGTCGTCGTGTTTGGCCTAGGCATCTTCGGGGCGATCTCGCTTTCCATTGGCGTGTACGGATCGAACTTTGCCTCCAATCCCATTTTGATGCGAGATGTGATGGGAATGGCCTTTGGCACCGCCGCTTACGGCGCTGTCTTCCTCTTGGTCAGTCTTTTCATCAACCGCGCCATGCTGGTGTGTCTGCTCTACGCCTTTGGGTGGGAGACGGCAATTCCAAACATGCCTGGTGAACTGTACTACACGTCGATCTTCTCCTACACTCAGGCCATCGCTCAGCACCCTTCAGCCCCTGGCGGCAATGCACTGCTGGGACTATTGAGTGGCGAAATGGGCATCAATACGCTGAGCAAGTCAACGGCCATGACCGGACTAGCCGTGTTCTCGGTACTCTGCTGCGCCCTCGCCGCGTGGTGGTTCACGCAGTTCGAGTACGTTCCTCGCGAAGATGCGGAGTAGGCAAGGCCCTGCTTCCAGCCTTCGAAAGAACATCTGCCTGACGAAAAAAGTTTGTTGACAAAATCGGCCTGCGACGGCAATTAGAGTGGGGAGTGGTGATTTTCGGTTTCTTAATGGGCCAGGAACCCAATTGGGGCACCGATTCCTCAAAAATCTTGTGAATGATGACACGTTAGGTTCCTTTGAACCGAGATTTTTGGACAATTCTGAGTTCAAAAAAGTGGCAAGCCATTTTGTGAACTGGCTTGACAAATTCACAATCGAATAGTAGACTATTGTCTATGTCCGCTAAAGAAGTCGGAGAGGGGCTGGTCGCCCTCTGTAAGCAAGGCCTATTCGACCAGGCTGCTGAAACCTTTTATGACGAGAACATCCTCAGTGTCGAGGCCGATGGCGCCGAACGCGAAACCCGCGGGATGGACGCCATTCGCCGAAAGACCGAGTGGTGGAACTCAACCTTTGAAGTAGTCGGAGCACAAGTAGACGGTCCTTGGGTGAATGAACCCTTCTTCATCGTCAAGTTTGTTATTGACGTCAAGGAGAAAGCGACCGGTAAGGACATCCACATGGAAGAACTCGCCGTATACGAAGTATCGAACGGCAAGATCGTCTCGGAGCGGTTCTTTTAAGCCTGGGTGGGGACGGGCAGTTAGGGGTCAAAGTGAAAGGAGAGCCCCGAAAACTGCCCGTCGCGCCCTAATAGGGCAAAGGATCGTGTCCCACGGTCAATCGCAAGAGTCGAATGGCCAGCGAGAACAAGTGTGATTTCTGGTCTACGCTGGCATCTTTCATAAGTGCGACGGAGTCGAAAATCGCTTTACCAATGGCGTCCATCGTGTAGCCTTGTTGTTCCACCGAGAACCCACCTCGTTGCGCATAACTCGCAATACGGTCACGTTCGACTGTTTGAACTTGGCGAACCTCGCGGTAGGTTCGCCAGACCTCGTCTTGGAGGACCGCAGAGGTGAGTTGATTGGTGATAATGGCTTCCATGGTCAGAACCATGGCTGTTGAGGCTTTCGCATTAAGCAACAGTTGGTCGGATGTTTCGTGGAGAAATGCGTCACTTGCTCTGCAGGCACCCTTGGTCAGGTTGGCTAGCAAGATGTCCAAGCGGTCAAAGTGATTGCGGTTCGGGTGCTCTCGGATCAGGCGTTCCTTGCGATACCCCACCTGGAGTTGATATCGTTTCTCGCCCGCAACCCAGTGACCCTTATCGTCAGGGTGCGCCTGACGTACCGCCTGCATATACGCTTGATGGCCCATTGAGAGCATCTGCTGATCGCTGAGGCGCGAAGGATCTTGGGATAGGCAAAGGAGGGAGAGAGCGGAGAGAACCATGGCTAGAGCACCGTCATCCGGTTAACATGTTTGACGGATTGGACGACTGTTCGATACGATCGTCAGGAGCCTAATAATTTTCCAGCGATGTACGGAATGAGCCTTTGCTCATTCGAATGGCCCTTCGTGAAGATCACCAGAATGAGTCGTCGTCCGTCGGGCATCTCGACTAAGGCACTGTCGTGACGCTCATTGCTCACCCATCCGGCTTTCGAGTAGAGGGTGGCACCTTTAGGCAGGGCAGCACCAATATAGTCTGACGCCTGTCCGTCCGACGTTTTCTTGTCGGCAGGATTGTCTCGTCTAAGGACGGCTAGCATGGCCTTCGAGCGCTTTTCGCTGACCAATGTGCCTTTGGCGATCTCGGCCCACAGCCTGGCAGTTCCGTTCGTCCTAAGGCTGTTACGATTCTCGAACTTCGCGCCGTAAGACTGTCGCTCGCGACCATAGGGGCCGTCACCCCAAGTCTTTTGGCAAACGTTTTGCCCGTTGATGCCGATTGACCGGAACCACTCGTTTGCGGCTTGTCGCTTTTGGGTCCAAGCCTCGAACTCCTCGGGGGGCAATTCTGGTCCGCCAGTCGTTCCGGTGGTCATATCCACGACGAGGCCAGTCGCATCATTCGACGAATCCTTGATCATGTCCGCTATGGCTCGGTCAAGTTCGGGGGTCTGTTTCAGAAATCCCGTCTCCATTCGGTGGTGCGCGAACGCGAGCCAAAAGACTTTAATGACGCTGGCAGGATAGAACGGCTCGTTGCCGCGATAGTCTTCTTGTTCGCCCTTTGAGAGGTCGATGAAAGTCACCGCGAGTTGCTCAGGCTTGAGTGTTTTGAACTCGGCGAAGGCAGACTTGACCGCTGAATCGACTCTGCCGTCAACAACCGGAAAGATGTCTTGTGACATTGTGAGGGCGATGAGGAGGGCAGTCATGGTTCCAACTATACATGAGTGTTTAGTTCTTGGTTGTTAGTTGATGGTCTACAGGCTCTTCCCCCGTTCCGGGGGAGACGGTCTCCCTGACCTGAGGATCAGGTTCTCAATGAAATACTCAAGTTCGAGGTTGCCGTTGATGCCTGCGTGCCCTTGATCTGGGCCGACCATGAGGTCAAACCGCTTGCCAGCCCTTTGGAGGGCCCGCACTAACTGATAAGTGTTTGCAGGATGAACGTTGTTATCGGCCGTGCCATAGAACAGCATCAGGTTTCCTTTAAGGTTCTTCGCGTAGGTCATCGCGGAAGCCGCTTCATAGCCTGCCTTGTTCTCGTTCTCCCAGGGCAAGCCCATGTACCGCTCGGTGTAAATGGTGTCGTAGTTCTCCCAGGCGGTTACGGAGGAACAGGCCACGCCTACGTGGAAGACGTCAGGATGCCGCAAAACGGCCATGACGCTGGAGTAGCCGCCGTAAGAGGTTCCGTTGATGCCAACTCTCGTCGCATCCACATACGGCCTTGCCGCCAGGGCCTTAACACCTGCTGCTTGATCATCAATCTCTACGACGCCCAACTTGCCGTAAACGGGGTCCTTAAAGGCCTTTCCTCGTCCACTGGTACCGCGACCGTCAATCCAGACGATTAGAAATCCGAGTTCGGTACGAGCGTCTGGGAGGGCGAATCGATCGGGACTTCCACCCGAGTCTGGGCCACCATACACGTCAACGATCAAGGGATATTTCTTGAGTGGATCGAAGTCACTTGGCTTCTGCAGCGTTCCATAGCAATCGGTGACGCCGTCGGCTGCCTTGAACTTGAACCGTTCAACGAAGTTGAGTCCAAGTTCTTTAAATTTGGTGAGATCGCTTTCGGAAACGGTGGCGAGAACCTTTCCTTCTGCGTTGCATAGCCGGACGGTGGGTGCAGTCTCAATGCTTTCAACAGTGTCGACGAATGCAGATCCCGTCGGCGACAGGTTGACGCTGTGGTGGTGTTTCGGATCAGTCAACCGCTTATCATTCTTGCCATCCACTCCTACGCGATGCAACTGCATTCGATACGGGTTGTCTGCGCTTCGTGCCATGTACCAGAGCCGTCCGCCCTTCTCGTCGAGACGCACAACATTGCCCACGTCAAACTGATGACTCGTAATAGGCTTAAGCGGCGAGCCATCAATGTTGCCCAGATAGAGATTTCGGAAACCGTTCCGTTCGCTCGTCCAAAGGAACCGCTTCTTGTCCTCAAACCACTGGATCGGTGGAGAGTTTTCAGTCCAAGAAGGCAACCACTCCTCTCGGATGATGACCCGGGATTTACCTGTTGAGGGGTTCGCAGCGCAAAACTCCATGAAGTTCTGTTTGCGATTCGTTCGATGGAAAAGTAATTCGTCACCCGATGGTGACCATCGAACTTCGAAAACGTAGTGGCCAAGGCTGGGATCTCCAAACTCAGCATCAACCTGAATCCGACTTTTGGTGTTCATATCGACGATGAAGAGGGCGACCTTGGGGTTTGGG